>DBFRXD010000052.1:0-15360 GCA_048502435.1 Collinsella aerofaciens | reverse complement strand
TGGCAGTCAAGAGGTCAGGGGTTCGATCCCCCTCGTCTCCACCCGAGCATTGAATGAGGCTCCAACGCAAGTTGGGGCCTTTTTTCATATAGGCACACAAGGTCAAAGGCGGCACCATGATCCTCCTGGTCGACAAGATCGAAAAAAGCTTCGGCGCACGCGTCCTCTTTAGCGGCGCGTCCTTCCAGATCAACCCCGGCGAGCGCTTTGCGCTCGTGGGACCCAACGGCGCCGGCAAAACCACCATGCTCAAGATCATCATGGGCATCGACAGCCCAGACGCCGGCCAGGTCCAGTACGCCAAGGACTGCCAGGTAGGCTACCTAGAGCAGGAAACTAATCTGGAGCAAAAGGACACCACCATCCTTGCCGAGGTCATGGCCGCCGCCAAGGAAATCCGCCGCATGGGCGAGCGCGCCAACGAGCTGCAGGCCCAGATCACCGAGCTCTCCGAACAGGGGAAGGACGTCAACGCGCTCCTCAACGAGTACGGCCAGGTCCAGGACCGCTTTGAGCACCTGGGCGGCTACGAGCTCGAGAGCAACGCTCGCAAGATCCTGTCCGGCCTGGGCTTTAAGGTCGCCGACTTTGAGCGCCCGTGCTCCGAGTTCTCGGGCGGCTGGCAGATGCGCATCGCACTTGCTAAGCTCTTCCTGCGCCACCCCGACCTACTGCTGCTCGACGAGCCCACCAACCACCTGGACCTCGAAAGCGTCCAGTGGCTGCGCGGCTTTATCGCCAACTACGACGGCGCCGTGCTCATCGTCAGCCACGACCGCGCCTTCATGGACGCCTGCGTCGACCACGTCGCCGCACTCGAAAACCGTCGCGTAACCACCTACACCGGCAACTACAGCAGCTACCTCAAGCAGCGCGAGGACAACCTGGAGCAGATGCGCGCCAAGCGCGCCGCCCAGGAGCGCGACATCGCCCACATGCAGGTCTTCGTCGATAAGTTCCGCTACAAGCCCACCAAGGCAGCCCAGGCCCAGGAGCGCATCCGCAAAATCGAGCAGATCAAAAAGGAGCTCGTCATCCTGCCCGAGGGCCACAAGCATATCGACTTTAAGTTCCCCGACCCGCCGCGCTCGGGCGATATGGTCGTGGGCCTCGAGGGCGTCTCCAAGTCATACGGCGACAAGCACATCTACAGTGACATCGACCTCAAGCTCTACCGCGGCGAGCATGTGGCGCTCGTCGGCCCCAACGGCGCCGGCAAGTCCACCCTCATGAAGATCCTCGCCGGCCTGGAGCCGCCCACTACCGGCACGCGCGACCTGGGCACCAACGTGGGTGTGGCCTATTACGCCCAGCACGCGCTCGAGGGCATGACCGAGTCCAACACCGTCCTGCAAGAGATCGACACCGTTACGCCCAAGTGGACCGTGCCGCAGCAGCGCAGCCTGCTGGGCGCCTTCCTGTTTAGCGACAACGATTCCATCGAAAAGCAGGTACGCGTTCTTTCCGGCGGTGAAAAGGCGCGTCTGGCCCTGGCTAAGATGCTCGTGGCCCCCGAGGCACTCCTGTGCCTGGACGAGCCCACCAACCACCTGGACATCGACTCGGTGGACATGCTCGAGAACGCCCTGCAAAACTTCCCCGGCACCATCGTGCTGATTAGCCACGACGAGCACCTGGTACGCGCCGTGGCCAACCGCGTGATCGACATCCGCGACGGCAAGGTCACGGTCTATGACGGCGACTACGACTACTACCTCTACAAGCGTGAGGATCTCGCAGCCCGCGCCGCCGCCGAGGCAGCAGGGGAGAGCACACCTGCCACGACCAAGGCAACCAAGTCGACCAGCTCCACCCAGCCCAGCGCCGCCGCCCCCAAGCCGGCCGAGGGCAAAAAGACCAAGGAGCAAAAGCGTGCCGAGGCCCAGGCCCGCGCCGCGCTCAACAAAAAGCTCAAGGGCGTGCGCAACCAGCTCAAGAAGATCGAGGCGGAGCTCGACAAAAAGCGTGCCCGCTATGACGAGCTTATGGAATTGATGGCAAGCGAAGAGCTTTATGCCGATCAGGATAAGTTCAACTCCGCGCTGGGGGAATATAACGGCCTTAAGCAAGAGCTGCCCAAGCTCGAGGACGAATGGCTGGAGCTTTCCACTCAGATCGAAGAGGAGACCGCGCGTGAACTCTCGTAAGGCCGCTGCCGTGGCGATGAGCATCATCGCTATCGCCTGCCGCATCTGCGGCATCTTTATGAGCGCGATGACCGTGCTGTTGTGCTTTAGCGGCCTCACCGCCAAGCTGCAGATCGTCGGCTTTGTTGTCGAGCTTTCGCGCGCGCTGCCGAGTGCCATCGCCGGCTACGGCGTTATCACCTCGCCCTTTGGCGGCGTGTTCCGCTTGGATTACGCCATCGTGGCCGTCATCCTGTTTGTGGCCGACTACCTGCTCGCGCGCGCCTCGCGCCGCGTCCGCTAGGGGAGTGCCATGTCCAACAGCTACTTCATGAATCTGCTCGCCAGCGCCGTCGCCGTCATCGTAGGTATTGTTATCCACGAGAGCGCGCACGCCGCCGCTGCCTGGGCGCTCGGCGACAAGACGGCCCGCTCCCGTGGCCGCGTCTCGCTCAATCCGCTCAACCACATCGACCCGTTTGGCACCGTCCTCCTGCCGCTGCTGATGCTCGCGGCCGGCGGCCCGGTCTTCGCCTTCGCCAAGCCCGTGCCCGTCTACCTCAACAACCTCAAGCACCCCAAGCGCGACGAAGTCCTGGTGAGCGCGGCCGGCCCCGCATCGAATATCGCGCTCGCATGCCTGGCCGCAGCCCTCATGCACCTGACCTATGGCAACCTCTACGCCAGCATGTCTTTTGCCGTGGCCTCCCAAATCATGAACTTCGGCGCTGCCTTTATCGTGGTCAACCTATCGCTCGCGTTCTTTAACCTCATCCCAATCCCGCCGCTCGACGGCTCGTCGATCATCGTGCCGTTCCTCAAAGGTAAGGCCCTCGCCAACTACTATCGCCTGCAGCAATACGCCATGCCGATCCTTATCATCGTGCTGTATCTGCTCCCCATGTGGACCGGCATCGACGTGATCGGCCGCTATTTCGACGTTACCGTGTATCCGCTCGCTGAGCAGCTGCTCAACTTCGCAATCGCCGGCATCTAAGGTAAACTTACAGGTCGACCGTGCAAAACGGTCGCAACATGCACCCAAACCGCGCCGCGAAGGCGCCGTCAAAGGAGGTCGAAGATGTCGTATCGCGTGTCGACGCAGGTCTACAGCGGACCGTTCGACCTGCTGCTGCAGCTGGTAACCCGTCAAAAAGTAGATATCGGTGCTATCTCCATTAGCGAGGTGGCCGAGCAATACCTGGCCGAAGCCGAGCGCATCGAGGCGCTGGACCTAGACGTGGCGAGCGACTTTTTGCTGGTCGCAGCGACCCTTTTGGACATCAAGGCTGCCTCGCTGGTGCCGCAGGAGGCCCCGCGCAAAGCCGACGACGATGACGAGTTCGACGATGACCTCGAGGAACTTAGCGCGCTCGACGGTGACGCCCTGCGCGAGGTCCTGATCCAGCGCCTGATTGCCTACAAGCAGTTTAAAGGCGCGGCTGCAGCCCTCGGTGCCCGCATGCAGGCCGAAAGCCGCATGCACCCGCGTGTGGCCGGCCCCGACCCCGAGTTCCTAGGCCTTATGCCCGACTACCTTGCCGGCATCACGCTGCGCGGTCTCGCCGTCATCTGCGCCGACCTGGACGGGAAGCGACAGACCTTCTTGCTGGAGGCCGAGCACGTGGCACCCCATCGCGTTCCGCTCGACCTGACGGTGGCCTCAGTCGACCGCTTTACCATGGCGCACCAAACCTGCACCTTCCGCGAGCTACTGGACGGCGATGCCACCACCGAGCAGCTCGTCGTCACCTTCCTAGCTATGCTTGAGCTCGCCAAGCGCGGCTCGCTCACGCTGAGCCAGGACGAGATCTTTGGAACCATCCGTATCAACCGCGTCGAAGGCGCCGAGGCCTATGTGCCCGGCGAGGGCCCCGAGCTCACCGAATAGGAGCCGCAACCATGTCAACCCTTTCCACGCTGGAGGCAAACAGCCTCAAAGGCGCCCTCGAGGCGCTGCTGCTGGTGTCAAGCGACCCAGTGAGTGCGCCCGCGCTGGCCGGCGCACTGGATATCGCCCCCGGCGAGTGCGCGTCGCTGCTCGCCGACCTCAAGGTTGAGTACGAGGAGGCCAACCGCGGCTTTCAGCTGCGCGAGGTCGCCGGCGGCTGGCGCCTGTTCACGCACCCCGCCTACCACGACGTGGTCGAGGCCTATGTGTTGAGCTGGGACACGCAAAAGCTGTCCCAGGCGGCGCTCGAAACCCTGGCCGTCATCGCATACCACCAGCCCGTAACGCGCGAGGTGGTCAAGGGCATCCGCGGCGTCAACTCAGACGGCGTCATCGCGTCGCTCGTGGACAAGGGTCTGGTGCGCGAGCTCGGCCGTGACCCCCAGCGCGGTCAGGCCATCATTTACGGCACGACCAACGCCTTCTTGGAAAAGTTCGGTCTGCGCTCCACCCGCGACCTGCCCGATCTGGAGCAGTTTGCCCCCGACGAGCAGTCGCGCCAGTTTATCCGCGAGCGCCTGAGCGGCCGCAGCATTCAGTCTACGCTCGAGGAACAGGCCGAAGATCTGGACGAAGAGCGCGAACTGATCGATACCGATGTTGAGGACACCGATGAAGAGGAGCTTCTGCTCACAGGTGCTACCTCGGAGGATATACATGACGAGGACTAACGAAGCAGGGGAGACGCGCGTCGCAAGCGCCACGGACACCGCAGCGCCCGTAGGCGACGCGGTGTCCGTCTACCCGCACACCATGCGCCTGCAGCGCTTTTTGGCGCGCGCGGGCGTGGCGAGCCGCCGCGGCTCGGAGGATCTGATGACCGCCGGCCGTGTGACCGTCAACGGCGAAGTCGCGACCGAGCTGGGCACCAAGGTCGATGTCGACCGCGACCACATCGAGGTCGACGGCATGCCCGTCAAACTCAACCAGGGCGCTGTGTACCTGATGCTCTACAAGCCGACCGGCTACCTCACCACCATGAGCGACCCGCAGGAGCGTCCCTGCGTGGCCGACCTGGTCCCCCGCGACCGTTTTCCGGGGCTTTTCCCGGTGGGCCGCCTGGACCGCGACACCACGGGCCTGTTGCTCTTTACCACTGACGGCGACCTGTCGCAGGACCTGCTGCACCCCAGCAAGCACGTCTACAAGACCTACCAGGCCCTCGTAGACGGCCACCTCACCGACCGCGATTTGGAACCACTCCGCCGTGGCATCGAGCTCGACGACGGCCTATGCCAGCCGGCAATCTGCCGCATCATCACCGCACGCGAGGCCGAGGCCGTAGCTCCCCAGGGCGTCAAGCCCGGCACCACCGCCGTGGAGGTCATCATCCGCGAAGGCCGCAAGAACCAGGTTAAGCGCATGCTGAGCAAGATTCACCACCCGGTAATCCGTCTGCATCGCTGCAACTTTGCCGGCCTGGAGCTCAAGGACGTGGCCAAGGGCTCGTGGCGCGAGCTCACCGACCGCGAGGTACAGGTCCTCAAAAGCGGCGGCATCCCGCCCAAGCAGGCGAGCGCCAAGCGCAACGGCGGCAAGCCCCAAGACACGCCCGCCAGCCGCACGCACCACCACGGCAGCCACGGCTCCGCACCCAAGCGCAACACCTACCGCGAGCGTTACACGGGCTAGGCAACCCGCCGCGCCCCAACGCCCGCGAACCATACCAGCACGTCAACCATCGAAAGGAAGCACTGCATGATCGTCGCCATCGACGGCCCCGCCGGTTCCGGCAAGTCCACCATCGCCAAGGAGATCGCCCGCCAGCTGGGCTTTAACAAGCTCGACACGGGCGCCATGTATCGCGCCGTCACCTTCGCCGCGCTCGACCGTGGCATCGATTTGGACGACGAGGCGGCAATCGACGCCCTCGCCGAGCAAATCGAGATCCGCTTTACAAACGGCACCGGCGAGGACACGCGCCTGACCATTGACGGCCAGGACGCTTCGGCCGCCATCCGCACCCCGCAGGTCGACGCCAACGTGTCCAAGGTCTCGGCCTATCCGGGCGTGCGCGCCGCCATGCTCATCCACCAGCGCCGCGCCGCCGAGGACCGCGATATCGTGGCCGAGGGTCGCGACATCGGTACCGTCGTGTTCCCTAACGCGCAGGTCAAGGTCTTCCTAACCGCCGACCCGCGTGAGCGCGCCCGCCGCCGCGTACTGCAGCGTCACCAAAACGACGCCCAGCCGCTCACGACCGAGCAGCTCGAAGCCGAGGTCGACGAGACGCTCGACGCCCTTAAGCAGCGCGACAAGCTCGACAGCAGCCGCGAGGTCGCCCCGCTCGTGCCCGCCGAGGACGCCGTGCACATCGACTCCACCGCCCACACCATCGACGAGGTCGTCTCGATAATCGAGGACCTCATCAACCAAAGGAGGTAGCCCATGCGCCTGTTTAAGCAGACGCCCGAGGACTATTACAACGCCCCCTACGCCGAGTTCCCAGCGCTCATCCGCGGCACCGTCTTCGTGGTCATGGCAATCCTTTGGGCTTTCTCCAAGCTCATGTGGCGTTGGAAGGTCGAGGACGCCGATCTTCTGTTTGAGCGCCAGGAAGGCCGCGGCAGCGTGGTCATCTGCAACCACACCTCGATGGCAGAGCTCTTGGCCGTGGAGACGGCGCTGTTCTTTGGGGGGCGCCGCATTCGTCCCATCTTTAAGTCCGAGTTCGCCAAGAGCAAGATTGTGCGCTGGGCCTTTAGCCGCGTTGGCGGCATCCCCGTGGAGCGTGGCACTGCCGATATGAAGTGCCTGCGCGCCGCCCAGCATGCGCTGCAGCGCGGCGAGGACGTTCTGATCTTCCCCGAGGGCACGCGCCTCCGCTCGCGCGAGATCAAACCCGAGGTCCACGGCGGTTTTGCGCTCATCGCTCAGATGGGCAAGGCACCCGTCAACCCGCTCGCCATCTGCGGCTGGTCCGACATCACGCCCGCGGGCAAAAAGATCATGCGTCCCAAGAAGTGCTGGATCCGCGCCGGCAAGGCCGTCTCTCTTTCCGACGCACCGGCCGGGCTTAAGCGCACGGAGCGCCTGGAATGGTTTGAGTCCGAGGCCATGAACCGCGTCTACGCCATGCGAGACGATCTGTGCGACGAGCATCCGGCCAGGTTCTAGCCATGAGCGAGAACGTGACGAACACCGCCGCGGCCGCCACTGAGGAGGTCGTCCCCACCATCGAAATCGCCGCCCACGCCGGCACTTGCTACGGCGTGCAGCGCGCGCTCGACATGGCGCTGGCGGCCGCCCCGCAGGCGGGGGAGAGCACTCAGGTCCACACCCTGGGTCCGCTCATCCATAACCCCATCGTGGTACGCGAGCTCACCGAGGCAGGTGTGGGCCTGGCCGACACCTTGGATGACGCCGCGTCGGGCACCGTGATTATCCGCGCCCACGGTGTGGTACCGCAGGTGATCGATGCTGCCCGCACGCGCGGCCTCAACGTGGTCGACGCCACCTGCCCCTACGTGAAGAAGGTCCATATGGCAGCCGAGCGCCTGGTGCGCGAAGGCTACCGCGTGGTGGTCGTAGGCGAGCCGGGTCATCCCGAGGTCGAGGGCATTCTTGGCCACGCCGGCAAAGATGCACAGGTCGTGAGCTGTGCCGCCGACGCCAACGCCTTGTCGCTCAAGGGCAAGGTGGGCCTGGTTGTGCAGACCACTCAGACCGCGCAGAACCTCGCCGAGGTCGTGGCCGCTATCACCCCGCGCGTGCAGGAGCTGCGCGTGATCAACACCATCTGCGCCGCCACGAGCGAGCGCCAGCAGGCAGCCGCATCACTTGCCAAACGCTGTGATTGCATGGTCGTCGTGGGTGGCAAGAACTCGGGCAACACCCGCCGCCTGGCGCAGATTTGTGCAGACGCCTGCGAGCACACGCATCACATCGAGGAAGCTTCCGAGCTCCAGGCCGCGTGGTTTACCGACGCTCACCACATCGGCATCACCGCCGGAGCCTCCACCCCACAAGAACACATCGAGCGCGCCGTCGAGCGCATCAAGGAGCTTTACCGCTAACCATGGACCAGACCGTACCCGCATACGCCGCCGAGGTGGCCGATTACGGGCGCAGCCGCGACCCCGAGCCGGGTGAGGGCGCGCTCATCAAGAACGTGCGTCCCGAATCGCCCGCATGGGATGTGGGTATCGAGCCGGGCATGCGCGTGCTCACGGTCAACGGCGAGGCACTGACCGACATGATCGTGTGGCTCTGGGAGGCCGACGACGACACCGTTGATTTGGAGGTATTCGACCCGCGCGACGGCACCGTCACCCCCGTCGAGCTCGACCGCTTTCCCGGCGAGGATTGGGGTTTGGAGTTCGATGGCCCCATCTTCGACGGCATGCGTACCTGTGTGAACGCCTGCGTGTTCTGCTTTATGACCATGCTGCCCAAGGGTGGCCGCTCCACGCTCTACATCCGCGACGATGACTATCGCCTAAGCTTTTTGCAGGGCAACTTCGTCACGCTCACGAACCTCACCGACGAGGACGTGCAAAACGTCATCCAACGCAACATGAGCCCCATGAACGTGTCGGTCCATGCCGTGAGCCCCGACGTCCGCCGTCGTATGATGGGCCGCAACGCCCAGCGCGGCATGGATGTACTCGAGGCCATCATGGCCGCCGGCATCGAGATTCACGCGCAGATCGTGTTGTGCCCCGGCATGAACGATGGCGAGGAGCTGGAAAAGACCCTGCGCTTTTGCGAGGAGCACGAGCAAATCACAAGCCTGGGCATTGTGCCGCTCGGTTTTACCAAGCATCAGAACCGCTTTAGCTGGTCATACAGCGACAAGCCCGAACTGGCGCGCGAGACCATTGCCATGATCCGTCCCTACCAGGATCGTGCCTACGAACGCTTTGGCCGCCACACCTTCCAGATGAGCGATGAGTTCTATCTGGACGCCGGCATCGATCCTCCCGAGGCAGACTTTTACGACGGGTACCCGCAGTACTACGACGGCATTGGCATGATCCGCTCGTATCTGGACGAGACCGACGACGTGCTGGCTACCGACGCCGAGCGTCTGGCCCGCGTCCGCGAGGCCGTCGCCGCCCGCAACCAGCGGCTTCTGTGTCTCTCGGGCGCCAGCGCACGCGACACGGTGGCCCGCTTTGTGGAGTCGCCCCAGGGACTCGCCGGCACTGTCACGGCCATCAAGAACCGCTATTTTGGCGGCAACGTGGACGTGACCGGCCTCATCGTCGCGTGTGACATTCTGGAGCAGCTGCCCCAAGATCTGTCGGGGGTTATGCTCTTTATGCCTAAGCTCATGTTCAACGCTGACGGCATGACGCTTGACGAGTATCATCGTGACGATTTACTCGCAAGCCTTACCAGTCGCGGCGCCGAGGTTCATGTGGTGTCGACCATGCCGCATGAGCTGCTCGATACCCTGGAGCGCATCCTTGGCATTGTGCCCGCAGACTCTAACACTTCCACTGACCCTACCCATTAAAGGAGAGCAGATGAAACCTATCGTCGCCGTCGTCGGACGCCCCAACGTGGGCAAGTCCACGCTCGTTAACCGCCTGGCCCAGACCTCGGACGCCATCGTCCACGAGTCCCGCGGCGTCACGCGCGACCGCTCGTACCACACGGCCGATTGGAACGGCCGCGAGTTCACCATCGTCGACACGGGCGGCATCGAGCCGCTCAAGAGCGATGACGTCTTCGCCACGTCCATTCGCGACCAGGCCCTCGCCGCCGCCGAGGAAGCCGCCGTCATCCTGTTTGTGGTCGACGGCCGCACCGGCGTCACCGAGGAGGACGAGTCGGTCGCTCGCATGCTCAAGCGCTGCGACAAGCCGGTCTTTCTGCTGGTGAACAAGCTCGACAACCCCGATCGCGAGAACGACAGCATCTGGGAGTTCTATTCCCTCGGCATCGGCGAGCCCACGCCGCTCTCGGCGCTGCACGGCCACGGCACCGGCGACCTGCTCGACGACATCGTGGCCCTGCTTCCTGAGGAGGAGGACGAGATCGCCGACGAGTTCCCCGATGCGCTGAACGTGGCTATCATCGGCCGCCCCAACGCCGGTAAGTCCTCGCTGTTCAACCGCATCCTGGGCGCCGACCGCTCCATCGTGTCCAACATTGCCGGCACCACGCGCGACGCCATCGACACGGTCGTCGAGCGCAACGACAAGCACTACCGCATGGTCGACACTGCGGGTATCCGTAAGAAGAGCACCGTGTACGAGAACATCGAGTACTACTCGATGGTCCGCGGCCTGCGCGCCATCGACCGTGCCGACGTGGCGCTGCTCGTCGTCGACGCCTCCGTGGGCGTTACCGAGCAGGACCAGAAGGTCATGGGCCTTGCCATCGAGCGCGGCTGCGCCATCGTTGTGCTGCTAAACAAGTGGGACCTGCTCGACGACGATCGCAAGCGCGAGGCCTGCATGGAGACCATCGACCGCCGTCTGGGCGTCATGGCTCCCTGGGCCCAGTACCTGCGCATCTCTGCCCTCACTGGCCGCAGCGTCGAGAAGATTTGGGCGATGGTCGACGCCGCCGAAAAGACGCGCTCGCAAAAGATCAGCACCTCGCGCCTCAACACGTTCCTCACCGATCTGCGCGAGTTCGGTCATACCGTGGTGGACGGCAAGCGCCGCCTGCGCATGCACTACGTGACCCAGACGGGCGTCAACCCGCCGACGTTCACGTTCTTCGTCAACCACAGCGATCTGGTCAACGACACCTATCAGCGCTACATCGAGAACCGCATGCGCTCGACCTTCGACTTTGCCGGCACACCCATTCGACTCTTCTTTAGGAAGAAGGAGCAAAAGGATGCATAATCCGATTCTGCTGACCGCCATCTGCGCCGTGGTCTCGTTCTTTATCGGAGCAATTCCGTTTGGCCTGATCCTGGGCCGCGTGTTCAACCACACCGACATCCGCAAGGCGGGTTCCGGCAACATCGGCACCACCAACGCCCTGCGCGTGGCCGGCCCCAAGGTGGCCGCGCTCACGCTGCTGCTCGACTGCCTTAAGGGCGCCATCTGCGTCCTTATCGCGCGTCCGCTCATTGCCGACTTGGGCTATGGCTTCCCCGTGAGCATTATGGCCCCCGGTGCCGCCGGCGACTGGATGCTCGGCGTCATCTGCCTGGCAGCCGTGTGGGGCCATATCTTCTCGCCCTACCTCAACTTCCATGGCGGCAAGGGCATCGCAGTTGGTCTGGGCGTCATCCTCGCCTGGTACTGGCCCATCGGACTTTCGCTGCTGGGCATGTTTATCGTGGCCGTCGCCATCACCAAGTTTGTGTCGGTGGGCTCGCTTGCCGCGGCCATCGGTCTTCCCATCGCTGCCTGCGCGGTCTTTCCGTACAGCAGCCTCGGACTTAAGTTTTGCATGGCGCTGATCGGCATCACCGTGGTGTGGGCCCATCGTGCGAACATCAAAAAGCTCATGACGGATAAGGAGTCCAAGCTCTCGTTTACCAAGCGCGTCACCGAGCCCGACGATAAGTAGGAGAGAGTCATGAATGTTGCGCTGATTGGCTCCGGCTCCTGGGGAACCGCCGTCGCGGGCCTTGCCGCCGCGCGGGCCGAGCGCGTGACCATGTGGGCCCACAGCGAGCAGACGGCCTCCGGCATTAACGGCGAGTACCGCAACCCCCGCTACCTTGTGGGCTACAAGCTGCCCGGCAACGTCGTCGCCACGACGGACCTGGCGCAGGCGCTCGACGGTGCCGAGGCCATCATCTTTGCCGTTCCTTCGACGCACCTTCGCAGCGTGTGCCACCAGGCCGCTCCCTTTATCGCCGCCGATACCCCGGCGCTCTGCCTCACAAAGGGCATTGAGCCCGAGTCCGGCCTGCTCATGAGCGAGGTCATCGCCAGCGAGATCGGCAACGAGTCGCGCGTGGCGGCGCTCTCGGGCCCCAACCATGCTGAGGAAATCTGCCGCGGCGGACTTTCTGCCGCCGTCATCGCAAGCAAAGATCCGCAGATAGGGGAGACCTTTAGGGAACTGCTCCTGTCCACGGCCTTCCGCATCTATCTGTCGCAAGACATGACCGGTGTCGAGGTCTGCGGCGCCATGAAAAACGTCATCGCCATCGTGTGCGGCATCTCCGCCGGCTCGGGCGCGGGCGACAACACGCTTGCCCTCATCATGACGCGCGGCCTAGCCGAGATCAGCCGTTTAGTGCACGCCCGCGGCGGCCAGGCCATGACCTGCATGGGTCTTGCCGGCATGGGCGACCTCATTGCCACCTGCACGTCCGAGCATTCGCGCAACCGCACCTTTGGCTACGAGTTTGCCCACGGCGTGTCGCTCGACGAGTACCAGGCGCGCACACATATGGTGGTCGAGGGCGCCGTCGCGGCCCGCAGCGTCAGCGAACTTGCCCGTTCACTGGGTGTAGACATTCCGCTCACCTTTGCCGTGGAGCAAACGCTCTACAACGGTGTTACTTTGGATAGGGCGCTCGAGATTCTTACCGACCGCGTACCCTCCCAAGAGTTCTACGGACTCACCGACTAGCGCAGAAAGGCTACTACCATGGGTTCCATTAAAATCGCTCCGTCCGTCCTCTCGGCCGACATGGCCAACCTCAAGGGCGAACTCGACAAGATCGCCGGTGCCGACTTTGTGCACTTCGACGTCATGGACGGCCACTTTACCGGCAACCTGACCTTTGGCGTCGACATCCTTAAGGCCGTCAAGCGCTCCACCGATGTACCGGTCGACGCGCACCTGATGGTGTCGAACCCCGACGAGACGGTCGATTGGTACGCCGACGCCGGTGCCGACATGATCACCGTGCACTACGAGGCTTCCACGCACCTGCACCGCACGCTCACCCATCTGCAGCAGCGTGGAGTTAAGGCCGGCGTGGTGCTCAACCCCGCCACCCCCGTGTGCGTGCTCGAGAGCATCATCGATGTCGTCGATATGGTGCTGCTCATGAGCGTGAACCCGGGCTTTGGCGGTCAGAGCTTTATCCCGGGCACCATCGCAAAGCTCCACGAGCTCAAAGCCATGTGCGAGCGCCACGGCGTGTCGCCCATGATCGAGGTCGACGGCGGCATTTCTTCCAAGAACATTGCCGAGGTCGTCAAGGCCGGCGCCAACGTGCTCGTGGCCGGTTCTGCCGTATTTAAGTCCGAAGATCCCGCTGCCGAGGTTGCGCTACTGCAGAAGCTGGGCAACGAAGCCGCACAGGAGGCATAAACCCTTATGACCGCAGGTCAAAACCGCATACCCGTGAATCTTGACTATGCCGCCTCGACGCCCATGCGCGCCGAGGCGCTCCTTGCGCAGCGCGAGTACGACGACAGCGAGCTTGCCGGCGTCAACCCCAACTCGCTGCATTCGCTCGGCCGCAAGGCCGCCGCGCGCCTGGAAGTCGCCCGTCGCGAGATCGCCCGTAGCTTTGGCGCGCGCGTCCGCCCGTCCGAGATTGTTCTGACCAACGGCGGCACCGAAGCCAACCAGCTGGCGCTGCTCGGTCTTGCCGAGGGCGCCCGTCAGCGCGATCGCAAACGCGATCGCGTAATCGTTTCGGCCATCGAGCACGATTCGATTCTGGACAACCTGCCGCTGCTGCGTGCCGCCGGCTTTACCGTCGACCTGGTGCAGCCATGCCGAGCGGGCTACATTGAGCCTGCCGCGCTTGTCGAGCTGCTTGGCGACGACGTGGCGCTCGTAAGCATCATGGTCGCCAATAACGAGACCGGTGTGGTGCAGCCCATCCGCGAGCTTGCCGCCGCCGCACATGCTGCCGGCGCCCTGTTCCACACCGATGCCATCCAGGGCTATCTGCATATTCCGCTCGATGTCACCGAGCTGGGAGTTGACACCATGACCGTTGCCGCGCACAAGATCGGTGGCCCCGTGGCATCCGGCGCGCTCTACCTTAAGAGCCGCACGCCGCTGCGCCCGCGCATTTTTGGCGGCGGACAGGAAGCCGGACGTCGCGCGGGCACGCAGGACCTGCGCACGCAGCTGGCTTTTGCCGCTGCCGCCCGAACGCTGGCGCCCCATGTAGCCCAGGAGCGTGCGACGCTGCAAACCCTTTCCGACAAGCTCTACGCCACGCTTACGGCCCACCCTCGCATTCACGCCACCATGGGCGACTATGCGCATGCCGACCGTCTGCCCGGCATGGTATCGATCTACATTGATGGCATGGACTCCGAGGAGCTCATCATCAAGCTCGACGCCGGCGGCTTTGAGGTTTCGGCCGGCTCGGCCTGCTCGAGCGGCAGCATGGACCCGAGCCATGTTCTCAGCGCCATGGGTATTGGCCGCGAACAGGCCCTGGGTGCACTGCGTATCTCCTTCGATGACCGTGTGGACCCGGCCGATCTGGACGAGTTTGCCCAGACGCTGCTCTCGATCGTGGGTGCCGCATGATCGTCGCCGAGCTCGAGCGTGCCCTGCTGGCACGCTATCCCAAGACCGATGCCGAGAGTTGGGACCATGTAGGACTCTCCGTTGGCGACCCTGCCGCGGAGATTACCGGTGTTGCCTGCGCACTCGATGCGACCGAAGCCAATGTGCACCGCGCCCAGGAGGCCGGCGCCAATGTGCTGCTAACGCATCATCCGATTTATATTAAGGCGCCCGAGGCGTTTTGTCCGTCGGATTCCGCACGCCCCCAATGCAGCGCGGCGCTCTACGAGGCAGCGCGTTGCGGCGTGAGCATTATCTCGCTCCACACCAACCTGGACCGCTCGCACGAAGCCCGCGCCGGCCTGAGCGAGCTGCTGGGTGCCGCACCCGTGAGCTCACTGGAGCACGTGGACGACCCCGAGGCCACCGGCCTGGGCGCGCTTGCAACGCTCAACGACCCGTGCACACTGCGCGATCTTGCTACCCGTGCTGCCACGGCCTTCGGCAGCGACCCGCGTGTATGGGGCGAAGCCGAGCACGCATGCCGTACCGTCGCTATTTTG
The DNA here is from genome assembly GCA_048502435.1 of Collinsella aerofaciens. Lineage (GTDB taxonomy): Bacteria > Actinomycetota > Coriobacteriia > Coriobacteriales > Coriobacteriaceae > Collinsella > Collinsella aerofaciens_CL. The sequence continues at coordinate 367 of DBFRXD010000052.1, read as the reverse complement.
GGCGGCTCCCTGGGCGACTTTGGAGAGCTCGCCATCGACGCGGGCGCAGATGTCATCGTAACCGGCGAGGCGGGCTACCACGTGGCGCAAGACCTTGCCTTGCGCGGGCTGCCGGTGATTTTGCTCGGCCACGACCGCTCCGAAGAGCCGTTCGTTGATATATTGATGAACTCTGCAGTTGACGCCGGGGTCGACCCCCGTCATGCGATTAAAATACTGAACCCTTGCCAATGGTGGACTGTGACAAAAGGAGAGAACTTATGAGCGCCGGCGCTACGCTACTCAAGCTGCAACAGATCGATTTGGAGCTCGCCCGCAACAAGAGCGAACTTGCCAATATGCCGGAGCTCAAGGAGCTCGCTTCCAA
>DBFRXD010000051.1:0-1628 GCA_048502435.1 Collinsella aerofaciens | reverse complement strand
CACGCCGAGGCCCTGAGCATGTCCGACGCCATCACCACGGCCAAACTCATCATTAAGCAGCAGGCCTACGAGAGCGGTTGCCACGCCTCCTTTATGCCCAAGCCGTTGGCGGGCGAGGACGGCAGCGCCATGTTCCTGTGCCAGTCGCTATTCGACCACGACGGCAACAACGTCTTTTGGGGCGAGGACGACGAGAAGTACCATCTCTCCGACATCGCCAAACACTACATGGCCGGTATCCTGGCGCACGCGCGCGAGATCAGCGCCATCACCAACCCCACGGTCAACTCGTACAAGCGCATCACCACGGGTGGCGACTCCGTACCGCAGTACGCCACGTGGGGCCTGCGCAACCGCGCGAGCATGGTCCGCATTCCGGTCTACAAGCCTGGCAAGCAGCTGTCCACGCGCATCGAGCTGCGCAGTCCCGACCCCATGGCCAACCCGTACCTGGTCAACGCCGTCACGCTGGCGGCTGGTCTCGACGGCATCGAGCGCAAGCTAGAACTCCCGCCCGAGGCAACGGCCGAGACGCTCAAGCTTACCGACCGTCAGATGCTCGAGGCCGGCTACACGCCGCTGCCGCGCTCGCTCAAAGAGGCGCTCGACGTGTTTGAGGACTCGCAGTTTATGAAGGATGCCCTCGGCGAGCACATCCACAGCTTCTTCCTCAAAAAGAAGCGCAACGAGTGGCATAAGTTTGAGTCTACGATCACCGAGTGGGAGATCAAGCACTACCTGGCGAACTCCTAATCGCGCTGGCTTGTTCCAGTACGATTGAGCTCATTTCTTTGGAGGCCGATATGTCCGAAAAGAGTGCCCTGTTCATGGCGCGCACGACGCGCTTCCACGAGTTTGCCCGCAGCTTGACGACCACCCTGGGTGTCGAGGTGAGCCTGGCCACCCCCGATTCGCCGACAGCGGCGCACGACTTTGACCTGCTGATCCTCGATTCCGATGGCATCCGCAGCGACCGCATCGATCAGATTGCCAAGTGGCTTGACGATCGTGGCGGCGTCCCCATGCTGGTGATCGTCGACGATGAGGCCCTTGGCACCCTGCGCCTGCCGAATCACGCGCATGCCGACTTTGTGTGCCCCACGGCGACGCCCAACGAGCTCAAGGCTCGTGCGCAGCGCCTGATGGGCGAGGAGGAGACCGTCACCGCCGACGATGTACTCAACATCGATAACCTCGAGATTAACCTGGCCACCTACCAGGTGACGCTCGATGATGAGCCCATCGACCTGACGCTGATGGAGTACTCGCTGCTGAGCTTTTTGGCGACGCACCCCAACCGCGCCTACAGCCGCGAGGTGCTGCTGCACCGCGTGTGGGGCTTTGAGTACTGCGGCGGCACGCGCACCGTCGACGTGCACATTCGACGCATCCGCTCCAAGGTGGGTCCGCAGATCGCGGCGCACATCACCACCGTCCGCGGCGTGGGCTATCTGTTTAAGGACTAGATTTTCACCACAAAGGGGACAGGAACCTTTGTGGTGGTTTTGACGCAGGTGCGGGTCCCTCTCGAATCTGCAGCAGAACTTAAGCCTTCCTAAAAGATTGCGTTCTCATACACTTGCGCCCGCATATTGGGGTACAACTCAACGTGAACAATGATGGCCCGC
>DBFRXD010000050.1:0-70689 GCA_048502435.1 Collinsella aerofaciens | reverse complement strand
GTTCTCACGTGTTTTTTGTTTCAAAAGCGTTAGGATGGGACTCATAGCGTGGGGCGTAATGGGTGCCCCGCACACGATGGGAGGCTATCAATGGCTAATCGTTTCGTTCTCAATACCATCTCTTATCATGGTTCCGGCGCCATCAAGGAGATCCCCGGTGAGCTCCAGCGTCGCGGCTACAAGAAGATCTTCGTCTGCTCCGACCCCGACCTGGTCAAGTTTGGCGTTACCGCCAAGGTGACCGACGAGCTCGACGCCGCCGGCATCGCTTGGAGCCTCTACTCCGAGATTAAGCCCAACCCCACGATCCAGAACGTCAAGGACGGCGTCGAGGCCTTCAAGGCCGCCGAAGCTGACGCTATTGTGACCATCGGTGGTGGCTCCTCCATGGACACCGCCAAGGCCATCGGCATCATCATCAACAACCCCGAGTTCGCTGATGTCCGCAGCCTCGAGGGCGTTGCTCCCACTAAGAACCACGCCGTGTTCACCATCGCCGTGCCGACGACCGCCGGTACTGCCGCCGAGGTGACCATCAACTACGTCATCACCGACCCCGAGAAGGTCCGCAAGTTCGTGTGCGTCGACACCAACGACGCCCCCGAGGTCGCCGTCGTCGACCCCGACATGATGGCTTCCATGCCTGCCGGCCTGACCGCTTCCACTGGTATGGACGCTCTGACCCACGCCATCGAGGGCTACACCACCAAGGGCGCCTGGGAGCTCTCCGACATGTTCCACTTTGAGGCTATTAAGCTGATCAGCGAGAACCTGCGCGACTCCGTTGCCGAGGCCAAGTCCGGTCAGCCCGGCTCCGGCCGCGAGGGCATGGCTCTTGGCCAGTATGTCGCCGGCATGGGCTTCTCCAATGTTGGCCTGGGCATCGACCACGCCATGGCTCACACCCTGTCCGCTCACTACGACACCCCGCACGGCGTCGCCTGCGCTATGCTGCTGCCGATTGCCATGGAGTTCAACAAGCCGGTTTGCGCCGAGCGGCTGGCCAAGGTTGCCGTTGCTATGGGCGTTGACACCACGGGCATGAGCACCGACGAGGCTGCCGATGCCGCCATCGCCGCCGTCAAGCAGCTCTCCGCCGACGTGAATATCCCGCACGTCTGCGAGGCCATGAAGGCCGACGAGATCGAGGTCCTGGCCAAGGACGCCATGGCCGACGCTTGCTTCCCGGGTAACCCGCGCGAGGCGACGCTCGACGACGTCATCGAGCTCTTCAAGAAGATCTGCCCGGCTGCCTAACTTGGTTCGGCGGGCCCCTGCCTGTTAGCCCCACGATCGTCCTCGGACATGTCGGAGGCCCCGCTGCGCACTACGTGCGGCGGGGCCTCCTTCTGTCCTGCGGAAAGATTCTGGGGCTAACGGGCAGGGGCCCGCCGGCTCGTTATCGTGGCGGGCGCAGTTCTGGGGAGCTCGATGGGTCATCTCGCTAGGTAAAAAGATGGTTCGCGGTGGTATCGTTGCTGTGGGTTTAATTCGATATGAAAGGGTGACTTTGGTGTCCAAGATGGATTCTACGCTCTCCTATATTACTGACCAGTTGAAGGCGCTTACCTCGATTGCTTCGCCTACGGGCTATACCCGTGCGGCGACTGATTATCTGATGGAAACGTTGCGCGATATGGGCTTTGGGCCCGAGCGTTCTAACAAGGGCAATGTGCTCGTTGAGCTTGGTGGTGAGGGTGAGCCGCTCGTACTGGCGAGCCATGTCGATACCCTGGGCGCCATGGTGCGCTCCATTAAGGACAATGGCCGCCTGCGTCCCACGACGCTTGGTGGGCACCAGTGGTCTACGGCCGATGGCGAGAACTGCACCGTCTACACGCGTGACGGCAATGTGTACACGGGCGTGGTTCTCAATACCGAGCCTTCGGCGCATGTGGCCGATGAGCCGGTCAAGACCATCGAGAAGAACATGGAAATCCTGCTCGACGAGAACGTTGACAGCAAGGACGATGTGCTCGAGCTGGGTATTCAAACCGGCGACATCATCGCTATGGATCCGCGCACCACGGTAACGGAGAGCGGCTTCATCAAGAGTCGCTTCCTTGACGACAAGCTGTCCGCGTCGATTCTGCTGGGTTTGGCCTGCGCTGTCGCCGACGGCGAGGTGACCCTTTCGCGCAAGGTTTCGCTGCTCTTTACGGTGTACGAGGAGGTCGGCCACGGCGGTGCCTTTGTGCCGGCCGACACGCGCGAGATGATCAGCGTGGACATGGGCTGCGTGGGCGACGACCTGGGCTGCACCGAGCGCATGGTTTCGATTTGCGCTAAGGATTCGGGCGGTCCGTACAACTACGACCTGGTAACCACGCTGTCCAACATCGCGCGCGAGCTGGAGCTCGATTACGCCATCGATGTGTACCCGCACTATGGCTCCGACGTCGAGGCCACGCTCTCGGCCGGCTACGACATTCGCCATGGTCTGATCGGCCCCGGCGTGTACGCGAGCCACAACTACGAGCGCAGCCACATCGACGGCGTGCGCAATACCTACGAGCTGGTTCGCGCCTACGTTCAGCGCTAACGATGCAGCGGCCTCGGCTGATACAGTAGTACCGACTGAGGCCGTCCTCTCTAAGTTGCGGTGAAATAGGGACTGTTTGGCGGTTTTAAACGTTTAAACAGTCCCTATTTCACCGCAACTTATGAAGGGGATGGGACTACTTGATGGCGGCAGTCACGGTGCCGCCGCCGAGGACGACGTCGCCGCGGTAGACGACGACAGCCTGGCCGGGGGCGATGGCTCGTTGCGGCTCGTCAAAAGTTAGCAGCATTTGCCCGTCTTCGCCGCGCGTAAGGGTTGCTGCCTGGTCTTTCTGACGGTAGCGGTACTTGGCACCTACGCGAATGCCGCCGGCGTCGAGCTCCGCCTCCATGCGGTCGGCAGGGGCGCTCCAGATCCAGTCGTTGGCCGTGAGCGCTGTGGCCGTCAGGTCCTCGGCCTCGCCCAGATGAACGGTGTTGTTGGCGGCGTCGACGCCCGTTACATACACGGGATGCGCCATCGCGACGCCCAAGCCCTTGCGCTGGCCGATGGTGTAGCGCAGCGCGCCATTGTGGCGCCCGACCACGCTGCCGTCGCGCCACACAATGTCGCCCGGTGCAGCGGGATGTCCGCAGCGACGCTCGATATAGCCTGCGTAGTCACCGTCTGGAATAAAGCAGATGTCCTCGCTTTCGGCCTTCTGGGCGTTGGTAAAGCCCTGCTCGGCGGCTATGCGGCGCACATCGCGCTCCTTGTCCAGGCCCGCCAGCGGAAAGATCGTGTGCGCCAGGCGTTCCTGCGTGAGCGAATACAAAAAGTAGCTCTGGTCCTTTTTGGGATCTTCGCCGCGATGGAGCTGCCAAGTGCCGTCTGCAGTCTGGCTCGTTTTGGCGTAGTGGCCCGTGGCGATGTAGTCGCAGCCCATGTCCAGCGCCGCATCGAGCAGCGCGCCAAACTTAATGTGGCGGTTGCAGATAATGCACGGATTGGGCGTCAGCCCCTCCTGGTAGGCGTTCACAAAGCGCTCGATAACGCTGTGGTCGAAGGTCTGCTGCAGGTCGAGCACATGGTGGGGTATCCCCAGGCGCTCGGCGACGGCCTTTGCATCGGCGATGTCGCGGTCGACCTTACTCATACCCGTGGTGGGATCGGGCGCGGGGCAGGTGAGGCACATGGTGGCACCGACACATTCGTAACCCTGACTTTTGAGCAGATACGCGGTCACGCTGGAATCGACGCCGCCGCTCATGGCGACGAGCACGCGCTTGTTGTGCATGGGGAGGTTCTCCTTGGTGGCATGTGGCCAAAAAAGAAAAGCGGCGCGGGAGGCTGGTTCCGCGCCGCAGACATTGTAGCAAGTTCGGGCGTCATGTGGGACACCCTGTTGGGATGAGCCCAGGCTGCCAGAAGAGAGGGGAGACCGGCGTGCCTTGGACTCGTTCTAAGAACGAGAAGCTCTAGTCCTGGAACAGTGCCGTGGACAGGTAGCGCTCGCCGGTGTCGGCAAGCAGGGCCACGATGGTCTTGCCCTCGTTTTCGGGGCGCTTGGCCAGCCGCAGCGCGGCCCACACGGCGGCACCGGACGAAATGCCCACGAGCACGCCCTCCTTGTGGCCCACGGCGCGGCCGGTGGCAAAGGCGTCGTCATTCTCGACGGGGATGATCTCGTCGTAGACCTGGGTGTCGAGGACGTCGGGCACAAAGCCGGCGCCGATGCCCTGGATCTTGTGCGGGCCGGCCTGGCCCTTGGAGAGCACCGGGGAGGTGGCGGGCTCGACGGCGACGACCTTAATCTCGGGGTTCTGCTCCTTGAGGAACTCGCCCACGCCGGTCACGGTACCACCGGTGCCAACGCCGGCGACGAAGATGTCGACCTTGCCGTCGGTGTCATCCCAAATCTCGGGGCCGGTCGTGGCCTTGTGAATGGCCGGGTTCGCGGGGTTCACAAACTGGCCGGCGATGATGCTGTTGGGAGTCTCCTTCTGCAGCTCCTCGGCCTTGGCGATAGCGCCCTTCATGCCCTTGGAGCCGTCGGTGAGCACGAGCTGCGCACCGTATGCCTGCATCAACTTGCGGCGCTCGACGGACATGGTCTCGGGCATGGTGATGATCACCTTGTAGCCGCGGGCGGCCGCCACCGAGGCGATGCCGACGCCGGTGTTGCCGCTCGTGGGCTCGATGATGGTGTAGTCGCCGCCGCGCACGAGCTTGCCAGCCTTCTCGGCCTCGTCAATCATGTTCTTGGCGACGCGGTCTTTAACGGACCCAGCGGGGTTGAAGTATTCCAGTTTGACGAGCACACGAGCCTTGAGGTCCTCGTCGGCCTCAAAGTGGGTGAGCTCCAGAAGCGGGGTGTGGCCGATAAGCTGATCGATGGACGTGTAAACCTTGCTCATGGTGAACCTCCAAAGTGTTCAAGTTGCTGGTTGCCGTGTGGTTTCACGGTGCGTGTAGCAGCTAAACCCATAAACCTTATAGGTTGTTCGTTTAGCTGTTGGCAAGCATAGTAGACACTAAAGCCTAGTAATGCAATAGGAAATAGAAGATTATTACGAGTCGATTAACCATCTTGACCGGAACGGGTATTTTCAAACCCATTTTTTCGGCTAGAATTTCAACGGACTAAAAGACCGAAAGGCAGCACTATATATGTTGGTTTCTACTAAGGGCAGGTACGCCCTGCGCGTTATGGTCGATCTGGCCGAGCACCAGGCGGCCGGTCGCATCCCGCTCAAAGAGATCGCGGCGCGACAGGGGATTTCCGAGAAATATCTCGAGAACATCTTGGCTACGCTCGTGCGCGCCAACATGCTTTCGGGCATGCGTGGCAAGGGCGGCGGCTATGTGCTCACGCGTCCGCCCGAGCAGTACACGGTGGGCGAGATCTTGCGCCTGACCGAGGGCAGTCTGGCGCCGGTCGCCTGCCTGGATGGCGACTGCAAGGGCTGCTCGCGCTCGGATGAGTGCCCCACGCTCGACGTGTGGAAGAACCTGGACAAGCTCATCAACGACTACCTCGACGGCGTGACGCTCGATCAACTTGTCGCTCCCAACCATGGCTACGACTACGTCATCTAACCCACACCTGCATTTGGGGACGGGGTGGAAATGGTAGATTTTCTCGCCCTTTGAGACTTGGCAAATAAGAAGGCCGCCCATTTTTGCGATGGGCGGCCTTCGTTTTGGGCTGTTGAGACGGACACGGCCGGAATGGCCGTTTTAGTCCTCGGCGATGCTGTCGAGGATGCTGCGCGTGATGGACACCAGGATGCTGCCCATAAAGGCCGATCCAAAGCTGGCGATGGAGATGCCGACGCCCAGCAGGTTGACCGACAGGTAACTCGCGAGCTCAAGCATAAAGCTGTTGACGACAAGCTGGAAAATGCCCAGCGTAATGATCGTGAGCGGCAGCGAGATGACCGTGAGGAACGGTTTGACGAACGAATCGACAATGTTCAGCAACAGTCCCACAAAGGCAAAGCAGACCCAGGTCTCGGCAAAGCCGAAGGGTTGGATACCGGGGACGAGGAACGTGGCGATCGCGATGGCGATCGAGGTGAAGAGCCAGTTAAGCATAAAGCGCATGGCGTGAATCCTTTCTTGCGCCGGGATTGCTGGCGTCGCGTGAAGCGGCTTACGGCGGCGACCTGGATGGTTGCGCGGGCGCGCCGCGGTGTTTGGGCGCCCATTGTCTCAAATATTCGTGGAGCTTACGTGCGCATATGGTTTCTAAACGGCGTTCGTCCTGAAAAACGCGCCGCTGGCAGAGAGTCTTGTCGCTTTAGTTTGGTGGTGTGCTACACTGCTACGGGCAAAAGCCACAGGCGTTGCCCTATTGCATAGAACGGGTGAACGATGCCCGATGTCAGTATCAACTTCGATGCCTTTTGGCGGGTTTGGCGGTGATCGATGAATATCGAGAACATGTTTGACAAGCCTGATGTCAAGCAGCTGGTCCACGCATTTAGCCTTTTGGACGACGAGAAGGATATCCAAGCGTTTTTGACCGATATCTGCACGCCGCGCGAGATTTGCGACCTTTCTCAGCGTTTGCAGGTTGCGCGCTATTTGGACGAGGGCGAGCCTTATGTTGAGGTTCAGGCCCGTACCGGCGCTTCGTCCACCACGGTGAGCCGCGTTTCAAAGGCGCTGAACGGCGAGTACGGTGGCTACCGCAAGATCCTCATTAAGTTGGAGGATGGCGAGTAGGCCAGCGACAACATTGAATTACGAAGAACCGTCCCTCCGGGGGCGGTTTTTATATGCCTGCAATCGGCTGGTGCGTTGGGTTCAGGTTGCTTTGTACCAAAAGATGGAACTGCGGTGGCAATGTGTCCGCTTGGGCGGGTAGGATGGATGCATTGATTATTGCGAACGGTTTGAGCGGAGGACCATGCCTGTTCGAATCTATACCACCAATGCCGGCACGGATTTGAGCGATGCCGAGTCGGCGCTGCTTGCCGACCTTATTGCCCGTCACGGGCGTGCCGTGTTGCTGGCACCAACGTTTGCCGAGCTCGATCTGTGCCGTCATGATGCGGCGGAAGCCGGCATTTCGCTGGGTATCGACTACAAGACACCCGCATCGTGGCTTCGCTCGCTTTGGGAGCTTTTGGGCGACGGGCGCGGTTTCGTCGACAACCTGCAACGTCAGATGCTGTTTTCGGATATGATTGCCCGCCGCGACGATGCCGACCTGCAGCCGCTTTCGCGTAGCCAGGGCACGGTGCGCATGCTCGCGCGCATGGCCCGCGATGTGCTGCCGGGTGTGGCGGGGACGACGGCCGAGCGATGCGGTGGCAACAATTGCCAGCCTGAGCCAAAAAGCGATGCCGAGGCTCGTGTGTTTGAGCTTTTGCGTGCCTACGCGGGCGGTTTGGACCGTCGAGATATGGTCGAGCCCTGCGAGGCAGCCGACATTATGGCCGGTGCCCTGGCCGATAGCCTGCCGGCGTGCGACCGCGCCGTATGCGTGCGCGGTACCACGTCGTTTACGCACGGTCTACTCGAGCTGCTGTCTGCCGTGGCGAACAATGGGGGAGAGGTCGTCGTGCTGCTTGCCCGCGAGCAGGCGGCGATGCGCGAGGAGCTTGCCACGGCATTTGATGCCCGCGGTGTGCTGTTTGAGATCGCGCCGCTGGGGGAGGACGCCGTCGCGTCTGATGTCGCTTGCGGGGCCGCCGCTCAGCCTGCCTTTATTGAGGTCGCCGGCCCCCATGCCCGTGCTCATGTCTATGCGGACGCCATCGATAAGTTGGTGAAAGCGCACAAGGAGTCCAAGGCCGATAAAGCTACTGCAACGCCCGCCGACCCCGTGCGCGTGCTCGTCGTTTCTGCCCGGGCACCCCAGCTGTTCGGCGAGCTCGCCGCCCGTTTGGCGGCGCGTCACATTGCGGCCGAGACGACTGAGTTCACGGCGTTTTCCCAGTCCATCGCGGGCAGGCAGTTTACGGCGCTCGCCAACCTGATCGAGCGTATGAAAGCCGCCGACGAGGGCACCGCTTCCAAGACTGAGTGGTGGCCCGCGCCGGAGCTTACCGACTGGATCTACAGTCCGCTTTCGGGCGCTGATGCCGTCAATGCCCGTACCTTCGATAAGAATATGCGTCTCTCGCGCAGCAAGACTACCGCGGGCGTCAAGAGCCTGCTGCAGAGCGTTCAGGGCCAGGTGAGGGGCGCGCGCAAGGCGACGAGCGACGATAACTGGTTTAAGAACGTACCGTGTGTGGTCTCGGACGTGTTCCAGGCGCTGTGGCGTGACAAGCCCGTGACGGCGCTTAAGGCCATGCTTGTCGTTGCCGAGGCGTTGCCCGATCGCGCTCTAGGCGGCCTTGACGGCCAGGCCCGTCGCCAGGCAGAGACGGCTTTGCTGCGCCATGCCATCGACATCCTTATGAACGATGCTCGCGCGCTCGACGTGTCGCAGGCCGCGACCGTGCCGGTTCTCGACGGCGTTCGAACCAAGGTGGACAAGCGCAGTACCGCCTACGATTACGAGACCTATGAGGTCGATCGCACACCACGAGCACAAGTGCGCTTCGCGTCGCTTGCCGATGCGTCGGTTCTTCGCCCTGGCAGCTACGATGCCGTGCTGTTTGCCGATGTCGACCTGGACAGCTATCCGCTTTCGCACGAAGAGGGCCCGCTTGCCACGTTGACAGCCGAGCTGCGCCGCGACGGCGTGTCTTTGGAGCCCGCTGCCCTGCTGCGCGTGCGCTTTGGCCGTGCGATGCAGGCGGCGAGCGGTCCGGTCGCGCTCGCCCGTGTGACGCACGATCGCCAGGCACGCGAGTGCTACCCGGCAGCCGTATGGACCGAGCTGTGGGCACATGCCGAGGCCGCTGGCGCTGCCAAGCCCATGCGCGTGGGCGAGGGCGATATCATCGCCGACTTTGATCCCGCGGCAGGTGAAGGCCTCAAGCGCGAGCGCGTGACCTGTGAAGCCCCTCAGCATCTGAGTGCCGAGGCCGTGCCGTATTTGGTCCTGCGCCGTCGCGATGGCGAGGGTGAGGACGCGCCGCTCGTGCCGCGTCTGACGTCCGCCTCGCAGATCGAGGCCTATTCGACCTGCCCGCTATGCTGGTTCGTCTCGTACCGCGTGAAGCCCCAGTCGATCGACGCGGGCTTTGGCAACATGGAAAAGGGCAACTTTGTCCACGACGTGCTGGAGCATCTGCATGCCCGTCTGCCCCAAGAGGGCATGGAGCGCGTGACGCCCGAGAATCTGCCGCGCGCACAGGAGCTGCTGCACGAGGTCTTTGACGAGACGTTGGCCGAGCACGCCGGCAAGCGCGGCACGGAGGGCCCGCTGGTGCCGCTCTCTGCGGTGGAGGAACGCCAGGTGGCCGAGATCTTGCCGCAGCTGGAGGGTGTGCTTGCCTACGAGTCCGAGGCACTTGCCCCCTTTGCCCCGCGCTACCTGGAGTTTGCGTTCAACGAGCTCCAGGTCGAGTATGCCGGTTGGCCGCTCGGCGGGCGCATCGACCGCGTAGATGTGGATGCCGAGAATCGCGCCGTGGTAATCGACTACAAGCATCGTTCGGGTGTCGAGGAGTTTAAGCTTGCCGACCCCACGGTGCGTGACGAGGAGACGGGCGAGGCTCCCATCGACGACCCGCGCTGGCTGCCGCCCCATACCCAAACGCTCATCTACGCGCAGGCCATGCGTCGGGCACTGGGCTTGGATACCCGTGCAGCGCTCTATTTTTCGACCAAGGGCGGCAAGCCCGCGCTGCGCGGTGCGGCGAGCGCCGAGTTGCTCGAGGAAGAGCGCGGTGACGGTCGCATCCCGGGCCTCAAGAAGGGCTTCCCGGGCGAGGGCGGCAGCATGGACTTCGATGCCCTGCTCGATCGCGTGGAGGCCGACATCGCCGAGCGCCTGCGCGAGCTCGAGGCGGGCAACGTTGCCGCCGTCGACCCGGCGTCGGCTCAGGCCGCGCATGCGCGCTGCTCGTATAACCACGAAGGAACGTTTGTAAGGAGGGACGTGTAGACCATGGATCTTTCGACTTTGATGCCGCAACAGCTGCAGATTGTCAAAACGCTCGACCGCCCGCTGTTTGTCTCGGCGGGCGCCGGTTCGGGTAAGACCTTTACCCTCACGCGCCGCATCGTCTATGCGCTCTCGCCCGAATCCGGTCCGTTCGTTGAGCATCTGGACCAGGTGCTCGCCATTACCTTTACCAAAGATGCCGCGGCCGAGATTCGCGACCGCGTGCGCCGTGCGCTTATCGACGAGGGCATGGACGAGGAAGCACTGACCGTCGACGACGCGTGGATTTCGACCATTCACGGCATGTGCTCGCGCATCCTGCGCGCACACGCGTTGGAGCTGGGCATCGATCCCGAGTTCACGGTGCTCACCGATACCGACGAGCTTATGGACCAGGCTGTTGAGCATGTGCTGGCCCGCGCGACGGCACCCGATGCCGCCCCCGAGCTCGCCGCCTCGCTCAAGGCCCTTTACGCCTGGTATCCCATGGCGGGCGAGGGCGGGCCGTTTGGTACCGGCACGACCATTAAGGGCCTGGTGCGCGAGCTGCTGGAGCTGTCGAGCCAGTTGCCGGGCGGCATGGACGACGTGCGCGTGGCGCGCGGCCAGGCCGATACCTCGGCACTCGCCGATGCCTATCGTGCGGCGCTGGGCGCAAGCAAGGCCGCGACCGAGAAAGCGCAGGTGGCGCTCGATGCCATCGATGCGTTTGAGGCGAGCGGCAAGACCATGGCCGATGCGGCGCGACTTATGATGTCGTGCACCATGCCGCGCGCGAGCAAGGCGTTTCCTAAGGAGCAGGTGGAGCTACTCAAGGCCGAGGCGGCTGATGCGTTTATCAATATCGTGCTTGCCTGCGGCGGTTCGGCGCTCGATGCGCTGGTGGGGCTCGCCCGTGCCGTAGAGGCGGAGTACCGTGCGCTCAAGGCCGGCCAGTCCGCGCTCGATAACAACGACCTGCTGCGTATGGCTTACGAGGCGTTGCGCGATTACCCTGCCATCCGTGCTGCGTACGAGGGCCGCTTTAAGATGGTCATGATCGATGAGTTTCAGGATACCGACCAGATGCAGGTCGATCTGATCCGTTACCTGACGGGTGCGGGGGAGCGCGCGCTGTGCACTGTGGGCGATGCGCAGCAGTCCATCTATCGCTTCCGTGGCGCCGAGGTCGAGGTGTTCCGTCGTCAGGAGCGCAAGGTGGGCTCGTCTGCCGCGCCCGAGGCGACTGCCGTGGCCGACGCCCCTGCCGGCGAACTCGTCAAACTCGTGCGCAACTTCCGCAGCCATGACGAGGTACTGCGTTACGTGGCACGCGTCTTCGACGGCGATGACGGCGGCCTGATGCAGGGCTTTTTGGATCTTGAGGCGAGCGACGGCCGCAAGGACACGCTGGTGGCAGACGCCTCGCGTCGCCAGGCCCTCTTTGTTGCCGGCGGCAGTACGCAGGAACGCACACAGGCCAAGGCCCGTGCGATCGCCGAGCGATTCCGCGCGCTTGCCGATGCCGGCCAGCCCCAGGGCGGCATGGTGCTGCTGCTGGGCCGCATGACCAACGCCGACGTCTACGCCCAGGCCTTCCGCGACCAGGGGCTCGACTGCGTCATCGCGGGTGGTTCGGTCTTTGCCCAGGCAGCCGAGGTGCAGACGGTGCGCGCCCTGGTATGTGCGCTCGCCAATCCGGCCGATACGGCGCGGGGCCTTATGCCGCTGCTCGCCTCGCCGATGTTTGCGCTCGGCGCTCAGGAGTTCCTGGCGCTGGCGACCAAGCTCGATAGCGAGACAGGGGAGACCTCGCGCCGGAATATCGACATGGGCATCATGAGCGATTCCGACGTGCCGGGTTTGCAAGACCTGCCGCTCGTGACGCGTGCCCGAGAGGTGCTGCGCTATGCACTGCGCCGCGTGGGGCGCGATTCGTTCGCCGCCATCGCGCGCGACGTGGTCAATGCCTCCGGCTGGTTCGTGCGCCTGGCGCAGCGCGGCCCCGAAGGCAAGGCCATTGCCGCCAACGTGCTCAAGGCGCTCGACGCCGTGGCCGAGGCAGAGGCCGAGCTCGGCAATTCTCCGCGTTCCATCGCGCTGGCCTTCGACCGCTTCTTGGCGGGCAAGGAGGCCCCGGGTGCCCTCAACGAGGAGGGTGACGGCGCAGTGCGCATCATGACGGTGCATGCGTCCAAGGGTCTGGAGTATCCGGTCGTGGCGGTTGCCGAGTGTTTTGGCGTGCGCAAGCCGTCCGGTGCGGCGCAGATGGGTCGCGTCGAGGGCGGAGCGCAGGTCGTGGCGCTGCCGGCACGCTTCGACGGCGTTAAACTCGCGGACGGTACGTTCGTGAAGGGCGATGACGTCAAAAAGCAGTTTGAACACGCGTTTAAGGGCAAGGGCACGTCGCTGTGGTTGCCGCCAGAGCTTATGGAGGACGTATGCGCGACGGGCTCTCCCGCCGAGGCATTTGCCCGTCTGCGCAACGACGACCTGCAACTTTCGCTCGAAGAGCGGGCTCGTTTGCTCTATGTCGCCATGACGCGTGCGCGCGAGCTGGTGATCTTGGCGATGGATGCCGGCGTGAGCCGTGGCAAGGTGACGGCGCCGACCTTCGACGTCGAGATCGATCTGACCTACGACGTGCTGCGCCGCATCCTGCCGGCCGACAGTCTGGACATGCCGCAGCTCGATAGCGACCGTTTGGTGTTCGACAACTCCAAGCCGGGCGACTACGAGCTTATCTCGCTCGCGGGCTTTACGTTTGGCGAGCAGGCGTTTGAGGCCAACGCTTCGCTGGATGTCGAGGGCAGGCTTGTTCGCGGCGATGCCGATGCCGCCGATAATGCTGCGCGCTCAACCGTGCCCGGTCCTGCCGACCCCAAGCCCGATTCGTTTGAGCTTGTGTATCCCCAGGCAGTGGGCGTGCGCATGGGCATCTGTCCGTATCCGATGCGTGATTCGTATAGCTACTCGTCAATCGCCGCGGCGCTCCATGCCGAGACGGAAGATCGTGCCGCCGAGGCACACGTGCCCATGGACGAGGCCGGCGATGATGCGGAGTCGGATGGCTCGGAGATGACGGATGCAGACGTGGCCGCCGTTGAGCCCGCCGGCAACCCCATGGCGCTGGGCTCGGCGTTCCACGCCGCTTGCCAGTGGCTCATCGAGATGGGTGCCGATGCGCTGCCCGCTGCGCGCGCCGATGCGCTGGCGCGCCTGTGGCGCCTGACGCCGGAGCAGCGCGAGCGCTTCGATGTCGCCCTGAATCGCTGGCTCAAGTCGGCTGTTCGTGCTGACCTGCTCGCGTGGCCGTGCGTTCGTGCCGAGGTGCCGTTCTTCTCGCTGGGCTGCGAGGACGAGGACATCGCCCGCTACGGTGCATATGCCGAAGGCGCCATCGACGCTTTGGCGACCGACCCGGCCGATCCGTCACGCGCACTGGTCATCGATTACAAGACGGGTGGCACGCCGGATGAGACGCCGGACCAGCTGCTCGAGAAGCACGCCCTGCAGGCGCGCGTCTACGCCGACGTGTTGCACAAGGCGGGCTTTGAGACGGTGACGGTCAAGTTCGTCCGCGTGGAGCAGCCGGATCCAACCATCTTCGTCGAACCCGCCGAGCCCCAAGTAGTCACCTACAATCTCTAGCCCTCAGATAGCTTGCGGTGGAATAGTTCCTGCATTGCGGCCCAGGTGGCCCAAGCGGGAACTATTCCACCGCAACTGCAAGAGGAGCCGTGTGGGTTTGGCTAGGTTCGGGTGCCGTCCGCGCCGTGCGGTAAAATCGTTCAGTCAGAACACGAACCCGCATCGGAGCTCATCACATGGCATTCGTCCATCTGCACAACCACACTGTCTTTTCCATGCTCGACGGCGCAACCCGTATCCAGGATATGGTCAACCGTGCCGTTGAGCTGGGCATGCCCGCCGTGGCCATTACCGACCACGGCTACATGTATGGCGTGCCCGACCTGGCGCTGGCCTGCGACGCCGTCAACCACAACACGCCCGAGTACAAAACCTGGAGCCACGACAAGGCCTTCTTGGAAAAGGACCGTCGTGACGAGCTGGTGGAGCCCGATCCCGAGGAAAACCCGCGCGAGCATGCCCAGTATGTGAAGGACATGGCCATGTGGGACGAGAAGGGCAATATCGACGAGCTCAAGCCGCCCCTGGTCATCAAACCCATCTTTGGCTGCGAGGTCTACTTTACGCCGGACGAGACCCTTGCCCGCGACCACAAGCCCGAGCTCTACCACATGATCCTTCTGGCCAAGGACCAGGAGGGCTATGTCAACCTGATGCAGACGGTTTCCGAGGCCGCCGTGCAGGGCTTTTACTACAAGCCGCGCGTGACGCTCGACAACCTGCGCCGCCACGCCAAGGGCATGATCTGCACGAGTGCCTGTATCGCGGGCATCATCCCCAAATACATCGACCGCGGTGACATGGAAGGCGCCATCAAGTGGGCCGAGACCTTCCGTGATACTTTCGACCCCGGCGACTTCTACATCGAGATCCAGGAGCACGGCATCACCACCGATAACGGCCTGACCGACGAGCAGATGGACCGCACGCTCATCGACATTGCCAAACAGGTGGGCGTCAAGGTCATCGCTACCAACGACTTTCACTACCTGCGCCGCGAGGACGCGCCCGTGCAGGACGTCATCATGTGCATCGGCATGAACGCCAAGGTCGACGACCCCAACCGCATGCGCATGACCGGCTCGGAGTTTTACATGAAGACCGAGGAGGAGATGCGGGCGATGTTTCCGTATTGCCCCGAGGCCTGTGACAACACGCTCGAGATTGCCGACAAGTGCTACGTGGAACTGGACTGGGACTCCATCATCCTGCCGCGCTTCCCGTTGCTCGATCCCGGCGAGACGCACGAGAGCCAGTTCCGCCGCGAGTGCGAGAAGGGCCTGCGCCAGCACTACGGTGACGACTGGGCCACGCGCGAGATCGGCGGCGTCAACATCAAAGAGCGCTTTGAGTACGAATACAAGGTCATTTGCGACAAGGGCTTTGCCGCCTACTTTTTGATCGTTGCCGAGTACGTGCAATGGGCCAAGGACAACGGCATCGGCGTCGGCCCCGGCCGTGGCTCGGCCGCCGGCGCTATCGTCGCCTACGCCATGAACATCACCGCGTTCGACCCGCTCGAGAACGGCCTGATGTTCGAGAGGTTCCTGTCCCCGCAGCGTACCGAGATGCCCGATATCGATATGGACTTCGACGATGAGCGGCGCCTCGAGGTCGTGGAGCACGTTCGCCAGCTCTACGGCCCCGAGAAGGTCACCCACGTCATCACCTACTCGACCATTAAGGCCAAGCAGGCCATTAACGACGCCGCGCGCGTCCTAGACTACCCGGTCTACATGGGCCAGCGCCTGTCCAAGATGGTCTCGAGCGACCCCAAGGTCAAGCTCAAGCAGGTGCTCGACAAACAACCCGGCAAAGAGGATTTGTTTAACCCCGATTTTGCCGAGGCCTATAAAAAGGACGACGACGCCCGCCGCATCATCGACACGGCGCTCTCGATTGAGGGCCTCACCCGTGGCGAGGGTGTGCACGCGTGCGCCGTTCTGATCTGCCGCGACCCCGTCAACGAGCACGTGCCCACCAAGCTCGATACTAAGGGCGGCGTCGAGATTACCCAGTACGAGGGCCATACCGTTGCCGACATGGGCCTGCTCAAGATGGACTTCCTGGGCCTGCGTACGCTGACGGTTATCTCCAAGGCCAAAGCAAACATCAAGAAGAACTTCGGCATCGACATCAAAGAGGAAGAGATTCCCTTTGACGATCCCGAGATCTTTAAGCTCATGGGCTCCGGCCACACTGCCGGCGTCTTCCAGGTCGAGTCCGCCGGCATGACGGCCACGATCAAGAACATGAAGCCCACCGAGTACAAGCACGTCGTGGCATTGATCGCCCTGTACCGCCCGGGCCCGCTGGGCGCCGGCATGGTTTCGTCCTACATCAACCGTATGAACGGCAAGGAGCCGGCCGTCTCCTACGACGACCGTCTGGACGACATCCTGGGTGAAACCTACGGCACCATGGTCTACCAGGAGCAGGTTATGCTCATCTCCGTCGAGATGTGCGGCTTCTCCAAGGGCGAATCGGACTCGCGTATCCGTAAGCCCGTGGCTAAGAAGAAGATCAAGCTGCTCACGTCGACGGTGCTCCACTGGGAGGATGGCTCGGACGAGACCACCTACGACCACTGGATGAACGGCGCTATCAAGAACAACTACACGCGCGAGGTCGCCCAGAAGATTTGGGACGATGTTCTCGAGTTCGCATCTTACGCCTTCAACAAGTCGCACTCCGCCGGCTACGCCATCCTGGTTATGCAGACGGCGTGGCTCAAGGCGCACTATCCACACGAGTACATGGCGGCCGTTCTGACGTCCTATACGGGCAAGACCGACAAGATCGTGCACTACGTCTCGGCGTGCCGTCACGACGGCATCCCCGTGCTGTCGCCAGATGTCAACGAGTCCGGCACCGAGTTCACGGCTACCAAGGAGGGCGTGCGCTTTGGTCTGGCCGGTATTCGAGGCGTGGGCACCGGCGTGGCGCAGGCGATTATCGCTGAGCGCGAGGCAGGCGGTCCGTTTAAGACGCTGCACGACTTTGTTGAGCGCGTGGACTCGAGCCAGGCCAACCGCCGCGTGATCGAATCGCTGATCAAGGCAGGTGCCTTCGACTCCACGGGCTATCCGCGCCGCCAGATGATGCACTTTGTGGACAAGAACAACCCCGAGAACATCATCGACGCCGCGATAAAGCGCCAGAAGGACCGCGCGAGCGGCCAGACTTCGTTCTTCGACATGTTTGGTGATGTTGAGGGCTCGGGTTTCGAGGTCAGCGTGCCCGATCCGGACGGCCAGGAATGGGACCGCCACCTCAAGCTGAGCCAGGAGAAGGAGGTTCTGGGCATCTATGTCTCGGACCATCCGCTGCGCCCGTTTGAGTATGCGCTCAGCAAAGCGCGCGACTTTTCGTTCTCGCAGATCGACACCGGCTACGAAGTTCAGAATCCTACGGGCGGCACCATCAACCAGGAGATTCCCGAGGGCAAGGCGCTGTGGTGGGCCGGCATGGTCTCGAGCGTGTCCAAGCGCGTGACCAAAAACGGCGACCCCATGGGCATCGTGCAGCTCGAGGACATGGAAGGCGAGGCCACCGTCGTCGTGTTCCCCAAGACCTATAAAGAGGCCGAGGGGTACCTGTACGGCGAGGTCGATCCCGAGACCGGTGCGCAGCTGTCCGACGCCTTTGTGCGCATCAAGGGCAAACTCGAGCGCTCGGACCGCGGCGACCAGATCATCGCGCAGGAGATCGTGCCGCTGGAGCTCAACGAGGAGAACAACAAGCCCAAGGTGTTTGAGGTCATGGTGCCCAACAGCCGCTTTAGCCAGGGCAATATGGCGCGCCTGGCCACGGTGCTCACCACTAACCCGGGCGGCGACCGCGTGGAGATCTTTATCGAGCAGGTGGACGGACGCGTGCTGCGCGCCGAGGTACCTGCCAAGGTCAACGCGCGCTCGATTCCGCTGCTGGCAGAGGCAAAAGCCATCGTGGGTAACCAGGGTCGCGTGACGGTGATCTAAGGGCGACCTTGCTGGTCCGCGCGAGATTGGAGGAAGTGATGGCACAGGGGACGTTTGTGCAGGCGCTTCGCAAAGAGGCGGCGTTGAGCGGCACCTTTATGAAGGGGCGTTCGCTCATGCTCAACGGCGCCGTGCTGTCGATCGAGGACAGCGGCTCGCGCTTCTCCAAAAACGTGACGGTTGAGGGCTCGGTGCGCGGCTCGCGCGGCGACCTGTACAAGACGCATGTGGAACTCGATATGGACGAGCACGAGGTGATCGACTACGACTGCGATTGCCCCGCTGCCTATCGCTACCCCGGCATGTGCAAGCACGCCATCGCCACGGCGCTTGCGTATCTGGACGCAAGCGGCGCCGATCCCGTCGAGGGCCTGCGCACACCGGTTCGCACGTTTACGGCGGCGCCTAAGCAAGCCGCGCGTCCTGCGTCTGCCGCACCGGCGGTCAACCCTAACTTTCCCTTCCCGGCGCCCGTCCCCACGAGCCCGAGCCTCATGAAGGCGCTCTCCGATCTTTCGGACGCGCGCATGGATGAGTTGGCGGGCATGCGCCGCAAGCTCGCCGGTACTGTCGACCCCGATGCCCCCAAGGCGGTGTTGGAGCCCTCGCTGGTGCCGTACTACAATCCGCTGTTCGCCGACCGCTTTAGCTGGGCGCTCGAGCTTCGCATCCGCTGCGGCTCGGTGTCCTACGTGGTCAAGGACATCGACGGCATGGCCGCCGCCTACGTGCGCGGCGGCACGTTCTCGTACGGCAAGAAGCTCACATTCCTCCATACGCCCGAGGCCTTTGACGAGGTTTCGGTGCGTCTGCTCGACCTTGTTGTGGCAACGGTTGTGTATCTGAGCGACATCACAAGCTCGCGTTCGGCGTCGTACGATTTTGCACGCAGCGGTTTTGTCGCCGAGCGCCAGCTGCCGCTGTCCGAGCATGACATCGTATATGTGCTGGACTTGCTGCGTGGCCGGACCATCTCCTTTGAGCCCGCCTGGTCGCGGGGAACGACGACGCATCGTTCCTACGAGTTAGCGGTTGAGTTGTCGCCGGTGGGGGAGGACGAGGCCTCGGCAAAACAACCGCCGCTCCTTGCCGCCAAGATCGCGCCGGCGGCCGGTGGCAGCTACGACCTGCGCCTGCCCGCCGATATGTACTGCTTTGCCTCGGGCGACGTTGCCTATCTGGTCGACGCGCACCGCGCGCGCCGCGCCGATGCGGCGTTTGCCCAGCATGCCGCACCGTTTCTGTCGCGTCTGCTGCCCTGTCGCGCGCCGGTCCATATCGCCGCCGAACAGGTGGGCGAATTCTGCCGCATGGCGCTGCCCGTGCTACGCGAATACACCGACCTCACCGCTCCCGCCGTGCTCGACACCGTGGCGCCCGAGCCGAGCTTTGCCATGGCAATCGGTGTCGATGATGGGCTTGTGACCTGCAAGATTACAGTTGCCTACGGCGACTGGTCGGCAGATCTCTTTAGCCTGGGCGCTCCGGGCAGCCTCTTCGAAGAGCAGCGACCGGGCGTGCCGCCGCGCGACGAGATAGCAGAGTTTCGCGTTATGGACACGGCGGCCCTGTATTTCGACTTTTACGAGGGCGGCCTGGCGTTTGAGGAGCGCGACGACGAGAGCCTGTTCCACTTGCTGACCGAGGGCCTGTCCGCCCTGTCCGAGCTGGGCGAGGTCATGCTCAGCGACCGCCTGCGCCAGGTCTCGGTTCGCCCTGCGCCCAAGCTCTCGGTGTGCGCGACCGTCAAGAGCAACCTGCTCGATGTCGAACTGGGCGCGAGCGGTCTTTCGGCGGCAGATCTTGCCATCTATCTCGATTCATATAAGCGCCACCAGACGTTTGCGCGTCTCACGTCGGGCGACATCATTCGCCTGGACGAGGGTGCCCGCGCCGCGTTTGGCCTTGCCGAGGATTTGGGGGTCGATGCTGTCGACCTGCTCGACGGCGTTTCGCTTCCCGCGTCGAGCACCCTGTTCGTCGATAGCATGCTTGCGCGCACACCCGCGCTCGAGGCCGATCGCGACGCGGCGTTCCGCCGTACCGTCGAGCGCCTGGACACGCTCGGCAAGATGGACTTTACGGTGCCGGCATCGCTCAAGGCAACGATGCGCGGCTACCAGGTCGACGGCTACCAGTGGCTTGGCTCGCTCGAACACCTGGGCCTCGGCGGTATCTTGGCCGACGATATGGGCCTGGGCAAAACGCTGCAGATGATCGCACATATCCTGGCGCGCGTGGAGGCGGGGGACACTAAGCCCACGCTCGTGGTATGTCCTGCGTCGCTTGTGTACAACTGGACCGCCGAGCTGGAGCGCTTTGCGCCTTCGCTCGATGTGTGTGCCATTGTGGGCGCCAAAGCGCAGCGCCGCGTGCAGATAGCCGGCGCCGACGAGCATAACGTGGTCGTGACATCGTATGACCTCATGCGCCGCGATGTCGACGAGTATGCCGAGCAGGACTTTGCCCGCGTTGTGCTCGACGAGGCCCAGTACATTAAAAACCCGCTCACGCAGGTGGCCCGCGCTGCCAAGCGTTTGCCGGCCGGCGTGCGCTTTGCCTTGACGGGAACGCCCATCGAAAACCGCCTGTCCGAGCTCTGGAGCATCTTCGACTTTTTGATGCCGGGCCTGCTTGGCACGCGCGAGTCGTTTGCCAAGCGCTTCGAAAGCCCGGTCGAGCACGCCGAGGGTGACAGCGCCGCTCGCTTGCAAGCGCTCGTGTCGCCGTTTGTGCTGCGCCGTGTCAAGGAAGACGTGGTTGCTGACCTGCCCGAGAAGATCGAAGACACCGTCATGGCGCAGCTCACCGGCGAACAGCGCAAGCTCTACCTGGCCAACCAAGAGCGCATCGCCCAGCAGGTGCAGCACCGCGAGGCATCCGAGTTTAAGAAAGACAAACTCAAGGTGCTCGCCGAGCTCACCAAGCTGCGCCAGATCTGCTGCGACCCGCATCTACACTACGAGGACTACAAGGCAGGGAGCGCCAAGCTCGACGCTTGCATGGAGCTCGTGCACGGTGCGCTCGACGGCGGGCACCACATTCTGCTGTTCAGCCAGTTCACGGGCATGCTCGATATCATTGGCAAGCGCCTGGCCAAGGAGGACATCGGCTTTCTTAAGCTCACGGGCGCTTCGTCCAAGGAGAGCCGCGCCAAGATGGTCGCGCAGTTCCAGGCGGGCGAGGTGCCGGTGTTTCTGATCTCGCTCAAGGCGGGCGGCGTGGGCCTCAACCTGACGGCGGCCGACGTGGTCATCCACTACGACCCGTGGTGGAACGTGGCCGCGCAGGACCAGGCGACCGACCGCGCGCACCGTATTGGCCAGCAACATACCGTGACCGTGTACAAGCTCATCGCCAAGGACACGATCGAGGAGCGCATCATGCAGATGCAGGAGTCCAAGCGCGACCTGGTCAACAGCGTGCTCGGCGGCGACGGCATCTCCTCGGCGCTGTTTACCCGCGAGGACGTTCTGGCGCTGCTCGGCGGCGACGGGCGCTAACCCGCTCGGGTGGGGCCGCCAGGGCGGATAGCGCACGTTGCCCCATCGTCCCCGCTCGTTATGTGTTCATTTGCGATGTCGTGGATGGTTCGCTTGCCTTTGGGCATAAGAACCTCAAGAACATCGGCACATCAGCAAAGGAGAACATCATGGCGAAATTCTTTAAGGACCCCGATGGCAAGCTCATTGCCGCCCTGGGCAACGACGTTGCAACCCCTGCCGGCTGCACGGAGCTGACCGCGAACACCGAGGACGCGGCGCACGAGAAGCACGTGCCCGTCGTCGAGAGCGAGCGCGACGGTCACGTGATCCGTGCGCGCGTGGGCTCGGTCGAGCATCCTATGGCGCCCGAGCACTACATCGAGTGGATTGCCCTTGAGGCCGAGGGCCGTCTGGAGGTCCATTACCTCCAGCCCGGCATGAAGCCCGCGACGTTTTTTGCCGGCGGCTCCAAGACCGGTACCGTCTATGCCTATTGCAACCTGCACGGGCTGTGGTCCGCGACGTTCTAGGAGCGCGCCCCCGCTCGGGGTATCATAGCTAGCATATGCACATGCGAGCGCCGACTGCATCATGCGGCCGGCGCTTTTACTACGACAACGATGGTTTACGACGGAAAGGGCTGAGCCATGAAGCTCGCACTTGCACAGATCGATATGCGCCTGGGTGATATTGAGGGTATCTGCGGTCGCATCGAGGACCAGGCGCGCCTGGCCCATGAGCGCGGTGCGCGCGTGTTGTGCGTGCCGGCTCCGCTCTTTATGGGAGCCCTGCCCGGCGGCCTGGTGGGCGCTGCCGACTTTGAGCACGACATACTTGCCGGCTTGACCGGCGTCGCCGAGCGTATCCAAGAGCTCGATATGATCTGCATCGTGCCCGCGGCAGTTTCGTTTGAGGGCCAGCCCCTGCTCGACTACATGATGCTCAAGGACGGCCATGTGGTGCCGGCCCGTTCGAGCATTGCCCTGCAGCGCGGTGGGACCGGCGATGCCCGTTGGGCGCCGCCAGTCTTCGATGTGGACGGCGTGCGTATCGCCGTGATCTTCGACTTGGACCGCGAGCTCGAGATGCTGCCGACCGGCGTCGACCTCATCGCCTATTTCCAGTTCAACGCGTTTGATATGACCGACCGCGAGAGCGCTGCGATCGCCGCCGTGCGCAGCGGAGCCTACCGCAAGATCGCATCTAAGCGCAGTGTGTGGTTTGCCTGCATGGCGCCGGTCGGTGCGTACGATGAGTCGGTGTATACCGGCGGCTCGTTTGTGCTCGACGACTGCGGCCGCGTGGTGGCCCAAGCGCCGTGTTTTGAGGAGAGCCTGCTGGTTCAGGAGATCCAGCGCGGTGTGATGCTCGATGCCTTGGAGGACCACGAGCTGCCCGAGTTTCGCTCCGAGGAATGGCTGTGGCAGGCGCTGGTGCTCGCCGTTCGCGATAACGCCCGCGCCCGCGGTACGTCGCGCGCCGTGGTGGCGCTCGAGGGCGACTTGCCGTCGTCTTTGCTTGCGGCGCTTGCCGTCGACGCCCTGGGTCCGCGCAATGTGGTCGGCCTGGTGCTGGGGCGCAACCGCATCTTTACGCCGGCGCAGGAGGAGGCCGAGGCTGCTCGCTGTGCCGCCGTTCGCGCCATTGCCGAGCGCCTGCACATTCGCACCGTCGAGCGCGATGCGCCGGATGCTGCGCGTGTGCTCGACCGCAATGTGTCGGCGGGCGACGCCGAGCGCCTGCGCTCTCGCACGCTGGGTCTCATGCTGGAGGACACGGCGCTCGAGCTGGGTGCGATGGCGTTGAGCCCGCTGTCCAAAACTGAGTACGCGCTGGCGGCGCCCGCGCTTTGCGGCGGCTACCAGGGCGATTACGCGCCCTTTGGTGACGTATACCTGTCGACGCTCGAGTTTGTGGCGCGTGTGCGCAACCGTACGTCTGCCGTGGTGCCGCAGGAGCTCGTGACGCTCAACGCGGTGGAGGATTGCATGGAGCGCGTGCTGGCGCGGGCGCTCTCGACGCTCGACGGCCCGGTCGACATGCTCGATCGTGCGGCGCAGCTGCTCGGCGGACTTGAGCCGGGCGAGGTCGATGGCACGCTCGAGTCACACGTCGACCGCAACCGTCCTTTCGACGACATCCCGATGGCCGCCGGCAAGCCCGAGGCCTGCTCGCTGCTGCTGATGCTCGTTCGACAGGGCGAGGCTGCCCGCCGCATGTTGCCGACGGCGCCGATCGTCTCGTCCCGTTCGTTTGCCGAGCGTGCCTGGCCGTACATGCTCGCGTGGTCCGACCTGGGGCTTAACGGCAAGGAGCGCATGTCGGTCGATTCGCTGGCGCACGCCGAGGTGCGCCGTTTTGCTGACGAGGATACGAGCGAGCGCGTGCGAAACGAGATGATGGGCGTGCTGGGCGAGCTGCTGGGTATTTCGCCCGAGCAAATGGAGGAGCTGCGCTCCGAGGACGGTCAGCGTCGTTTGCACGAGGGAATGAAAAAGTTCGAGGGCGAGGTTCAGGACGCCATCGATAAGATGATGGGCGGTCAGGGCGGCTCGCAAGGTAGTCCCCAGGGTGGCCCGATGCCGCATCCGCCGGTTGATCCCCGACAATTCCCGTTCTTCTCTCAGAACTAGGTCGCTGCGCGCCCGCCAGAGCGGCAATCTGCCTTTCAATCGTCGGACATGACCGCCAGGTCAATGCCCTCCTCTTTCAAGGCACCTTGCTCGCTCTGGCGGGCGCTCGCTTGCGTATACTCAACCTACAATTCGATCTCGGCTGACTTATAGGGCTAGCGTTGTGTTATTCTAGAACAGACGTTCGTGAATGATGCGCGGGGCCTTGCCTTGCGCTGTGCTTGTGGCGAGGGGAGGTCGGCTTGGTTATCTTGGGCATTGACCCCGGTTTGGCTCATACGGGTTGGGGGATTATCGAGGAGCGGCGTGGCGAGGTTCGCTGCCGTGCCTATGGCTGCATCGAGACCAGTGCCGGAAGTCCGCTCGCGGTGCGCCTGTCGCATATCGCCCATGACCTTAAGGATGTCGTTGAGCGTTATCGACCCGACACGGCTGCTGTCGAGAGCATCTACTTTGGTGCCAACGTTCGTTCGGCCATTCCCACGGCGCATGCCCGAGGTGCTGCGCTTGTGGCGCTTTCGGAGTGCGCGCTCGAGATTGGCGAGTACACGCCCATGCAGATCAAACAGGCTGTGGTGGGCACCGGCGCCGCGGACAAGCGGCAGGTCGCCTACATGGTACGCACGCTAACACAGCTCGACCACGACCCGCATCCCGACCATGCCGCCGATGCCCTGGCCTGCGCCATCTGCCACGTAAACCTCAGCCGCACCCGCGCCCTCACTGGTGGCGAGTTCTATCAACAGAGAGGAACCGGATACTGATGATTTCCCAGCTCCACGGAACGCTTGTCGAGTCCACGATGAGCTCTGCTGTCGTCGATGTGTCGGGCGTTGGCTTTGAGCTCGGCATTTCGGGCAGCACTGCGGCCACGTTGCCGACGCCCGGTGGCGAGGTCCGCCTCTACACGCGTATGCAGGTGCGCGAGGACGCCATGACACTTTTCGGTTTTTCCTCAAAGGATGAGCGCACGATGTTCGACCGGCTCGTGTCCGTTTCGGGCGTTGGCCCGCGCCTGGCGCTTGCCGTGCTTTCCACCTATACCGTGGGGCAGCTGTATTCGCTGGTGATGGCCGAGGACGACAAGGGCATGGCCAAGGTACCCGGTGTGGGCAAAAAGACAGCTCAGCGCCTGATCCTGGAACTCAAGAGCACCTTTGCCAAGGATAAGGGCTTTGTGCCGGTCGACGTGATTCCCGGACAGGTTGCGATGCCCGTGCCCGCTGCCGCTCCCTCGGCGATCGATGATGCCCGTGCGGCGCTCCTTTCCATGGGCTTTAGCCCGCAGGAGACCGATGTTGCCCTGAGCGGGTATGATGGGCAGAATATGCGTGTCGAGGATCTGCTCGGCGCGGCGCTTAAGCGACTCGGAATGGATGCGTGATGTGGGAAGCCGATGACTCTCAGGACCTGTGGGCGACGCCCGGTAACTCGCCGGCGGCATCCATGGCGCACGGCGAGCGCATGGTGGGCTCGGAGCTGACGGCCGAGGATCTCGATGTCGACCGCACTTTGCGCCCTCAGCGCCTGGACGATTACTGCGGCCAGGAGCACATCAAGCAAAGCCTGCGCGTGTTGATCGAAGCGGCGCAGAGCCGTGGCGAGACGCTCGACCACGTGATCTTCTCGGGTCCTCCGGGCCTGGGCAAGACCACGCTGGCCACCGTTATCGCTAACGAGCTGGGCGCTCAGATCAAGACGACGAGTGGCCCTGCCATCGCGCGCACCGGCGACCTGGCGGCTATCCTTACCAACCTGCAGCCGGGTGACGTGCTGTTTATCGACGAGATCCACCGTCTTAACCGTTCGGTCGAGGAAGTCCTGTATCCCGCGATGGAGGACTTTGCGCTCGATATTGTGATCGGTAAAGGCCCGGCGGCGCGCTCGATTCGCCTGGATATCCCCAAGTTTACGCTGGTGGCGGCAACGACCCGCTCAGGCATGTTGACCGGCCCGTTGCGCGACCGCTTTGGCATTTCATATCGCCTGGATTACTACACGGTCGAGGAGCTCGCGCAGATTGTGACGCGCTCGGCGACTATCCTGGGCGTGACGATCGACCATCCCAGTGCACTCGAGATCGGCTCGCGTTCGCGCGGCACGCCACGTCTTGCCAACCGTCTGCTCAAGCGCGTGCGCGATTACGCACAGGTGCGCGGCAACGGCCCCATCGAGCTCGATATCTGTCGCCAGGCGCTCGAGTTCTTCGAGATCGACGAACTCGGTCTGGACTGGATGGATATTCGCATTTTGGAGACGCTCGCCAAGACGTTCTCCGGCCGTGCCGTGGGACTTACGACCCTTGCCAGCGCGGTGGGCGAGGACCCGGGCACGCTCGAGGAT
Source organism: Collinsella aerofaciens (assembly GCA_048502435.1). Taxonomy (GTDB): domain Bacteria; phylum Actinomycetota; class Coriobacteriia; order Coriobacteriales; family Coriobacteriaceae; genus Collinsella; species Collinsella aerofaciens_CL. The sequence goes on along the minus strand of DBFRXD010000050.1, from coordinate 44,623 downwards.
GTCTATGAGCCCTATTTGCTGCAGTGCGGGTTGATGATTCGTACGCCGCAGGGCCGTCAGGCAACCCTTCGCACCTTTGAGCACCTGGGGATTGAACCTACCGTTTAGGGCGCTTTGTTTTGGCGGGCTGTTGGGCTATCGCTGGGCATCGGGTAAACATATCGCCGTTCATCGGGTATGGGCGTTTTACTGTTGCGCGCCCGTGCTATGCTGAATTGGTCTTTTTCTCATTCGGTAACGAAAGGACCGCCCATGCCTACTGACATCGAAATCGCACGTTCTGTCACGCCGCTGCCTATTACCGAGGTGGCCAAGAACGCCGGCGTCGACGTTAAGCACCTTATTCCGTACGGCTTCGACAAGGCTAAGGTCGACTATTCACTGCTCAACGAGTCGACTGATCACCAGGCCAAGCTCGTCCTCGTGACCGCCATCAACCCCACGCCCGCCGGCGAGGGCAAGACCACCACGACCATCGGTCTGGCCGATGGTCTGCGCCGTCGCGGTGTTAAGAGCGCCGTGGCCCTGCGCGAGCCTTCGCTCGGTCCCGTCTTTGGCGTAAAGGGTGGTGCCGCCGGCGGCGGTTGGGCCCAGGTCATCCCTATGGAGGACATCAACCTGCACTTTACCGGCGACTTCCACGCTATCGGTGCTGCCAACAACCTGCTGGCCGCCATGCTCGATAACCACATCCAGCAGGGCAATCAGCTCGGTATTGACGTTAAGCGCATCACCTGGAAGCGCGTTGTCGACATGAACGACCGCCAGCTGCGCCATGTTATCGACGGCATTGGCGGCAAGGCCCAGGGCGTGCCGCGCGAGGACGGCTTCGATATCACCGTTGCCTCCGAGGTCATGGCAATCCTGTGCCTGTCCACGAGCATCAACGACCTCAAGGAGCGCTTGGGCGAGATCGTCGTCGGCTACAGCTATGCCGGCGACCCCGTCCGCGCCCGCGACCTCAAGGCTCAGGGCGCCATGGCTGCGCTGCTTAAGGATGCGCTCAAGCCCAACTTGGTGCAAACACTCGAGGGCACGCCTGCGTTTGTCCACGGCGGTCCCTTCGCCAATATCGCCCACGGCTGCAACTCCATCATGGCCACGCGTATGGCTATGCGTTTTGGCGATGTCGCCATTACCGAGGCGGGCTTTGGTGCCGACCTGGGTGCCGAGAAATTCCTGGACATCAAGTGCCGCATGACGGGCGTTCGTCCCAACGCCGTCGTGGTCGTCGCCACCGCTCGCGCGTTGAAGTACAACGGTGGCGTCGCCAAGGCCGATCTCAACGAGGAGAACCTCGAGGCACTCAAGGCTGGCATGCCCAACCTGCTGCGTCACGTCGACAACATCCAGAACGTATATGGTCTGCCCTGCGTGGTCGCCATCAACCGCTTCCCGACGGACACCGAGGCCGAGCTCGCGCTCATTGAGTCCGAGTGCCAGAAGCTCGGCGTCAACGTTAAGCTTTCCGAGGTCTGGGCCAAGGGCGGCGAGGGCGCGCTCGAGCTTGCCGATGAGGTCATGCGTCTGATTGAGCAGCCGAGCGAGCTCAAGTTTGCCTATGAGGACGGCGCCGATGTCGCTGATGCCCTCGAGGCCGTTGCCACCAAGGTCTACCGCGCCGACGGCGTTGACTTTACGCCGGCCGCCAAGCGCCAGCTCGCCGAGCTGCGCGAGAATGGCTTTGGCAACCTGCCGGTGTGCGTCGCCAAGACGCAGTACAGCTTTAGCGACAACGCCAAGGCCCTGGGCGCTCCCGAGAACTTCCGCATCACGGTGCGTGAGCTCAAGGTTTCCGCCGGCGCCCACTTTGTGGTCGCACTGACTGGCAGTGTTCTGACCATGCCGGGCCTGCCCAAGGTCCCTGCGGCCGAGAACATCGACGTCGACAACGACGGCAACATCACCGGCCTGTTCTAAGCTCGCTGCTCATAGCCGCTTGCCCGCCCCGTCGCGCCTACCAAGGCCCGGCGGGGCTTTTTGATCCTTAGGCCCGCGCATGTCTTGTAGATACCGACGGACTCTGCCCATCATAGGCTTTTGCGCTGGTAGAATGCATGGATAACTTGATGCTTACAGGCGACGGAAAGGAATCGTTGCATGGATCAGGACAAGACAACCGTGATGGGCGGCTGCGGTTCCGCGCAGGCTGGCGATAGCGCCGATGCGACCCGCGTTGTTCCCAACCCCGGTTATACCGACCCCGCCGCGACGCAGCCTTCTGCCGAGCCCACCCGGGTTATGGGCTATGGCGACACGGCGCAGGATTCTTACGCTGCATCTTCGCAAGGCCCCTATGGCAACGCAGCTCCGGATCCGTTTGATTACGCGCCGCAGGATTCTTATGCTGCCTCGACGCCGAATCCCTATGATGACCTGCCGCAAAATCCCATTCCGCAGCCTCAGCAGACGACGTATATGCCTCGCACGGCGCAGCCTCGCTACGAGTCGCGCGAGCCGTATCGCGAGTACCCCAAGTCGATTCCGCAATATGGCGAGGACGAGGAAGAGACGCCGTCGCGTTCGTCGAGCGTGATTAAGAAGATCCTCATCGTGCTGGCGATCTTCTTTGCGCTGTCGGTTGTGTTTGCCATCGTGTCGGGCATGCTCAACAAGCGAGGGAGTTCAACGGCCGATACCACTGCCGAGCAAACCGAGTCCGCCTCGTCTAGCACCGTCGATTTGAGTGATATCCCGGGGCAGTACTGGTCCAACGCCAAGAAGATCCTCAAGTCGCGCGGCGCCGATCTTTCGAATGCCGTGGTCCTGACTGATGATGGCTCAACGCCCGTCGTCGATGCCAACTGGGTCGTTACTTCTGCCTACTATAACGACAACGGCAACCTCGAAATTCAACTCACGCACAAGAACAGTTCGGGCAACTCGTCCGACGGCCAAAGCGGTACCGACGGCTCGAGCTCCAATACGCTGGAGGACTTGAGCAACAAGGCGCAGGAGCTGGGCGACACCGCTCAGAACCTGGGCGATACCGCGCAGAACTTGGGCGGCATGGCGACGGATGCCTGGAACGCCCTGCAAAACGGCATCTCGGGCGCGCAGGGAAACTAGCGGACGAGCGGAGCGGGGCTACAGCTGCTCGGCCGGACGCTCGGGCGAGCTGAAGCCCGAATCAAACGTGACGACGCATGAGACATCGGGCCGGCGCTCGTGCACGATGCGCGTGACGAGCTCCAGCAGCTCCTCGTCGGATATGTCAAAGCCGTCGGGACGCACCAGGTCAAACGAAACGAACCCGTCGTGCTCGTGCAGATCGTGGATGGAGAGCGCGGGATCGATCTGCATGACGCCGCGCTTGACCCAGCCGCGCAAGTCATCGCCGGTTGTCGCGATGGGGTCGCAGTGCAGCGTGATACCAATGCCCATCTGGCGCTTGATGTCGTGCTCGATGGTGTCCAGAATCTCGTGGTGCTCAAACGCGTCGCCCTCGCCGGGCATCTCCACGTGGGCGCTGGCAAACTGACGACCGGGGCCGTAGTCGTGCACCATGAGGTCGTGTGTGCCCAAGACCTGCGGATAGGACATGATCTTGTCGCGGATTGCCTGGACGAGCTTGGGGTCGGGCGCTTGCCCCAGCAACGGGCTGATGGCGTCGCGCACCAGGCCCAGACCGCTGATGCAGATGAAGACGCCCACACCCAGGCCTGCCCAGCCATCGAGATCAAAGCCGGTCGTCTGCGAAATAAGCGCCGCCACCAAGACCGAGCCCGAGGTGATGACGTCGTTTTTGGAGTCCTGCGCCGTGGCGATGAGCGTCTCGGAATCGATGCGGTTGCCCAGCGTGCGGTTGAACGCTGCCATCCAGAGCTTAACGAGCATGGACAAGACGAGGGCGGCTAAGGAGAGCACCGAATATGCAGTGGGGGAAGGCTTGATGATCTTAGCGACCGACTCGAGGATCAGGTTGATGCCGACGGCGCAAACCAGGACGGCGACGAATAGGCCGGCTAGGTATTCATAGCGGCCGTGGCCATAGGGGTGGCCTTCGTCTGCCGGGCGGCTGGCAAGGCGGAACCCGAGCAGGCTCACGATGTTGCTCGAGGCATCGGAGAGGTTGTTGAAAGCGTCGGCGATGAGGGAGACGGAACCGGCGAGCAGGCCCGCGATGCCCTTGGCTAGGCACAGGGTGATGTTGAGGCCAATGCAGACGAGGCTTGCGGAAAAGCCCGCGTTGGTGCGGCAAGATGCATCGACCGGCTCGCTCTCACTGCCGGGAACAAGCGTATGTACCAGCCGATTTACAAATAGCATAGCGGTCGTCCTCACAATCATGTTTAAGGGGATAGTGTAGCTCGCGCGGGGGCGCCGTGCACCGATGCTCAGAAAATGCAGCAATAGTCTGCCGGTGCTAACGAGCGAGCCTTCTCGTCTGCCTGGGTGGTCCATTTTGGGCCACATGGGTATGGGCATGTGCCTGCTTGCTCGACATACTTAATGTCGACAGCCCCTGTGCAAAGGAGGACGTTTCCATGGACGAGATGTTTGCCATTAAATGTCAAAACTGCGGCGGCCCTATGTACTCGCACCAGGCTAAGCGCAGCTTTGAGTGCGCCTATTGCGGCACGGTCGTTCCGTGGCAGGCTGATGCGGGGGAGCCCAAGAGCGCCCTGGGCATTCGCCATACGCCGCTGACGGTGGTGAATGGACTGCTCAAGCTCACGCATGTGTCGCAACTCGAGCGCCCGGAGGACCCGGACTGGTATTTCTTCAATTCGCACTGGCGCAATCAGTCGGTCCTGGAACATCTGCTGTGGGAGGATCGCGGCACGGCGCAGGAGTTCCAAGAGGCCACGCATGTGAGCATTCCTTGCCCCTTCTGTGGTGCGTCCTTTGAGGGCGAGTCGACCCAGCGCGTGTTTGAGTGCCCGTCCTGCGGCAATAAGATCGGCATTGCGGACCTGCTCAAGCCAGGGACGTTTAGCAAGCGTCTGACCATGGGCGTGGGTGCGGAGTATGTGCCGGATCAGGGTATTCCCTGCGAAATCTCGCCGCAGCAGGCACGTGCCAACGCGCTGCAGCTGGTGCGCCAGTATCCGGATGCCTTTGCCGGGCACGACGTGGAAGATGCGATCCAAAACGACATGATGCTCTTCTATTTCCCCATGGCGCTGGCGGACCTGCGCATGATGGCGAGCTTCCCGGGCAAGGGCCTGAGCAAGGAAACCCTGGTGTACTACGAGGTGCTCGACTGGGCATACCCCAGAGCAAACTACCTGGACGTTCGCCTCATGGGCATTTTGGAGCCGTGGGACTTTGCCAAGGTCGGTCCGTTCGATCCCGCCATGCAGGAAGGCGACTTCCGCGTTGTCTCCGTCGATGCATCTACCAAGGACCAGGTGGTCATTGATAAGTTGGCGCTCGACGTTGCGGGCAACGATGCCGAGGCCGTACTGGGGCTCAATAAAAAGAGCATCCGAACCTGGGCGCGCAAGGCCCGCAAGCATAAGGATGGCCTGGTGATGGTGCCGGTCTACTTTGTCGATCGTCCGGCGACGGATGGCCGCGATGGCGAGCAGGTGCGCATTGCCGTAAACGGCCAGACGGGTCGTGCGGCCGCGGTGGTGTTTAGCGACAAGCGCGAAACGCATATCGTGGCGCCGCTCAGCCCGAGCCTGCATCTGTCCGGTGAGAGCACCGTACACGCCACGCCCGTCGAGGTCAAATATGTTAAATCTCCGTTCCTATACCAGATCGTGCGCCGTGGAGGCGGCGAGCAACCGCGCCAGGTTGCAGCGGTTGCCGAGGGTTCCTGCCGAGAGGAGAAGCCCAAACGCAAGGGCTTGCTCGCTGCGATCTTTGGGAAGTAGGGAAGCGCAGCACGGGACGGCTCGCAGGCATGGGGGCTGCCATCCGGTAGTTTGGCAGGGGGTAGATGTAAATAAACGGTGGACCGGCTGCAAAAGGGCCGCCTCGCTGGGCAAGATCAGGTTGTGCCACGGAACCCGCTCCTCAGTTAGTCACACTTCGGAAGCGCGGGCAACGCAGGTGCTATCGTCTAAAGGGCCGGCTGCAACCGGCCCTTTTCTGTGGCAGCCAATGGACCAACATCAGACGAAGGCCGCGTCTTTGCCTGTCAGGTCACGCTCGCCAGCCACGGCTAGAATGTCGTTGCCGGCGTCCATGACCGGTATTGTTTCGTAGCGTGCGTCGCAACCGCGAGTGCGCCTGCGACGGCTGCGGTGGTTTCGGTCGCAACGTGCTGCTACCCTTGCGTTTCGCCATTGGTCGCTTCGTTGATGGCGCGGTACTCGGCACTCAGCTCGCGCGCCAGCTCTTCCTTGCTTGGAAGATATGGCAGGTATTTGGCGGCAAACACTTGGTCGTTGTCTTCGGGCAGCGTGTACTCGACGATCGAATCGCTTTTGTCCGCGCAGAGCACGATGCCTATGGGCGGATTGTCGCCTTCGTTCATGAGTTCGCGCGTGTAGTAGTTCACATACATTTGCATCTGGCTCAGGTCCTGATGCGTAAGGTCATCGGTCTTAAGGTCGATGAGCACGAAGCAGCGCATCAGATAGTTGTAAAAAACAAGGTCAATATAGAAATGGCGCCCATCAAAGGTGATGCGCTTTTGGCGCGCCTCGAAAGCGAAGCCACGGCCAAGCTCCAGCAGGAACTTCTGAAGATGCGTGATGAGCGCCTGCTCTAGATCGCTCTCACGAAACGTAGCATCGTCCGAGAAACCTAAAAACTCCAGTACATATGGGTCGCGGATGATATCCTCGGGGCGACGAGCCGGGGCGCTCTTTTGGATTTCCTGGGTGACGGCCTCTTTGTCCTTGCTGGCAAGTAGGCGCTCGCGGAACATGGTGTTGATCTGGCGCTCGAGCTGACGCGTGCTCCAACGAGAATCGGCGCATTCGTTCATGTACCAGGCGCGAGCATCAGGGTCGGGGATGCGCATCAACCTGCGGTAATGAGTCCAGCTCAATTCGCTACGCAGTGCGTCGCGAATTGGAAACGCAAGAAAGAACTGACGCATATTGCGAAGGTTTGCGATGCCAAAGCCTCTTCCGAAATCCGCGGTAAGCCTTCTGGAGAGGCCTGCAATCAATGCCTCCCCATATGCTGCGCGCTCCTCTCCGCCCTGCTCGTCAACAATGCTCTTGCCGATCTCCCAATACGCCTCAACCATCGCAAAGTTAACGGCGGTATAGGCCTTGTCGCGAGCGGCGTTGAGAATTGAGGAGACCTGCTTGTAAAAACCTTCGGGCACGATTGCCGATTCTCCACGGTTTACCAGTTCGCCCATCACTGTCGCCCCACTTTCCTCTTGTGGAATGCATCTTGATTGCATTTAGTTTAAAGCCTCGCGCGGACACGAATTGCTTTGCTGTCTGGCACCTTCGCATGGGAGCCTTGCGGTGACTAAAATGTGGCAATAGAGACAGTTTTAGCGAACCCCACGGGAGTGACGCGTATGGACAACAACACGCTGCTATTCCAGGACAAAGGTTCGGGTAGGTTTAAAGACGTTAAGATCTACCCCAATCGTATCGAGGTGCTCAAGAAGGGCACTTTTGGTGGCAAGCACACCGAGATTGTCTATCTTAAGGACATTACGGGGGTCAACAGGATCAAGGGCCGCGATGTTTTTCTGCGTAACAGGCTGTTGACTGCTTGTGTTTTTAGCCTGAGCAGCCGTGCGAAGGCCCAGGAGTTTGTTAACGCGCTGAACATGGTGATGTAGCCTATGGCGGCGTTTGGGCCAAGGTAAAAATCGGGGGCACAGAACGGTGTCCTGCGCCCCCCATTGAGTCGATGTGTCTAAAAGGCCGGCTTACCTATTCGCTACCGTCCCCAGCGTTTTCGCGGTCGTTGGCAAGCATTGCCGCGCCGGCGACCGTTGTCGCTACGGCGGCGGCAGCGAGCCCGGCGGCAATGCCGGAGCCGTCGCCCGTGTCGGCGAGTTTTCCGCCCGAGTTCTTGCCCTTGTTGCCCTTACCGTTCTTATCAGCGCTGCCTGCGTTGGAACCCGTGCCACCGTCGGTGCCGGTGCCGCCTGCACTGCTCGAGGCCGCTACGGTAAAGCTCGCGGCTCCGTCATTAGCAAGCTTGTAGTTTTGCGCCGCGTCGCCCAAAAGACCGTTCGCGCGCACCCAGTACGTTCCCGCGGTAAATGCCTCGCCCTCGACCATTGCCGTGCCCGGAGCGCCGTCCGCGTCGTGCACAAACTCGAGCTGAGCCGTGCAAGCATCGTTTTCGAGTTTGCCCTCGAGCAGCGCCGCGACCTTTGTGCGCACATCCTCGCCGGCCTTAAGGCCTTCGAGCCCCTCAAAGTGGGGTGTCAGTGCGCGCGGATCGATATCGATGGGTACGGATCCCTGCAGCCCCGTAACGGTCTCGTTGCCCAAGGCGTCGACATCCACGTATTCGATGGTAAACGCATGGCCCGAAGCCGCCACGTTGAGTACGTTGCTGCTGTCGACAAGGCGGAAATGGCCCTCGCCAACGGTCTTGCCATCCTGGAGCGAGGCATCGCTCAGCGAGTCGCCGTACGTCATGCGCATGCGGGTCGGGAGGCAGCACGAAGCCGACTGCGTGTGCTTCGTATCGTAATTGTAATTGCGCTGGTAGATGCTCCGGGCCAGCGCCGCATCAACAAAGTCGGATGCGATGATGCCAATGTGCTTGAGGTAATCTGACTTTGTATCCTCGGTGCCGCTGGGATTGATGTACGGGCTCTTGTACAGATGCTCGTTGACTACTCGTGCCGAGGTAAAAGGATTGCCTCCGTGCGACAAGCCCGTGCAGCTGGTGTAGTTGATAGACCAGCAACGCTCCTGGACTTGCACCTCGGCCCCGGCATCGTCCACGACGTCCACCTTGTTGCACGTGCGCCCGGTCGTTTCCTTCAGCGCATTATCGACCCAGCTGAGCTTGTCGGTTCCCGTGAGTTTGTACTTGTCCTGGGCATATACCTTGGTGCAATAGGGCTCTTCATTGCCCGTTTCCCCTATGGCTTCAAATCCCCGCGCGTCTTGGACGAGACACATCGACTGCCCGGAATGCGCCTTGATCTTGTCATCCCATTGGGTGAGGTCGAGGCCCCACGTGTGGCCGCTTACGCTGTTGCCGGCGAGCCCAAATCGACGCAGCAGGACGATCTTTCCGCGCACCTCGCCCAGCGTGGGGACGTGGCTCGACGTGTAGAACAGGTTGGGGTTATCGGCCATAACCTTGGCGAAGGCCGTCGTTATGCTTTCGTCGGTAGCCTCATCGTTGCCGCGCGATGCGAGCATGATGAGCGCTTCTGACGGGTTTTCGTTCAAAAACGTTTTGAAGTACCCGATGACATCGGAGAGATGCAGATAGTTCCCGTCTTTTTTGAGTAGGTAGAAAATCCCGTGGTCGATGCCGGGGTCATCGCCCTTTCCGAGCCGGATATCAAAATAGCGAATGCCTTCGAGCAACTGCGTGGGAATGTAATCCTGCTGGCATTTTACTTGCGAGGATTGGGGCTCAGTGTCGTTGTCCACGCTGCAGGTGCCCGAATCGTGCGTACCCGGGATGCTCAGCTCGTCGAGGAACTTGTTGTCGTCGACGTATTTCATCCAACATGGTCCGTCGACGTAGCTGCTGTACGTGATCCAGTCGAGGCTGCTAACCGTGGCATCGTTCTTTTTCATGTCGTAACCGATAAGTTCGAGCTCCCACGGAATGCTCTTACTCTTATGGCAGATCTTATTGTTGTCCTGGTCTTCGCCGTTCGATTCTATTGCCAGGTACTTAATGTCTTTTTTCTCGGTTTCTTTCTCGACCGTGCGGTCTCGGATGATATAGGTTCCGTTTGATTGACGCTCGAACGCAAAAGCGCGGCTGGGCTTGTTGTCATACTCGCCGCTCCATACGTGGATGACCTTTCCATCTTTGTCAGAGTCGTCGTCGACCGACCAAATGCTGTAGCCCGTCTTTTTATGCTCTTCGAAATTGAGCAAGGTGCGGATAGCATACCAGTTTGTATCGTCATTCTTGGTCGTTACGTTCTCAAGGATGAGCTTGCTGGACGTGCCGTCGTTAAACAGGTGGCAGACGTTGCCGCGAACGTTGCCGTCTTGGTTGACGCTCGCGGTGCGAAAATAGCCCGCGGGGCGAAGGCGAATGACGAAATTGTGGAGGCTGTCCGACGCTGTGGCAGCGTCGTCTGCAAATGCCGCGCGCACGGGAAGGCCCAATCCCGCGGTTTCGGGCAGGCTTACAAAAGGCGACAATGCTGCGAGTCCTAGGCCCAACGTGAATGCTCGACGGCTGATGGCGTGGTGTTCGGTCATAACTCCTCCGTTCGCAGGGTGCGGTTATGCGCTCGTTTTGGATACTATACTGCCCAGATGTTTAAAGGCGTCGGCTTAAATTGTCTGCATGGCGCTATTGATCGGCGGGCGGACGTGCTGAGGCGCTTGTCTATTGGTGCTACTGGCGCGCTTGGGATAGTTTTGGAGTCCGGCATCCTCGCGTTCGCCAGCTACCGGCATAAGAAAGGGAGGGCCGGTGAGCCGACCCTCCCTTGGTGCGAAGCGCTGGGTTACTGTCGCTTGCTTCGCTGCGCTCGTGTTTCCCGTTGCGCTCGCCAGTCGCTTAGCGCTTAATCTCGATATCGTCGAGCTTAACATCCATAGCCTCGGTCTTGGCCTTGGCGATATCATCGGCAAATTCCAGGGACTTCATCATGGTCTCGACGGCGTCCTTGTGCTCTTCGACGTTGTCGATGCTCACGTAGACGCTGCCGCCGCCGGCTTCGGTGAAGTACTCAGTCGTCACGCCGCCCGAGTGTGTATAGGAAGCGTTGCGCCAAGTCTTGCCGTTGTACTTGACGGGGTCATTCTCGGTCCACTCAAAGCTGGCCTTCCACTTTGCCTCGTAGTCGAACAGCTCATCGGCGTTCTTGTCAGAGTCGAAGACGGGGATGAAGCGATCGCTGGCGTGCTCGCTCTCGGTGAACTTAAACTGGGTCCTATCGGCCGTGTCGCCGGCAACGTCGGTGATCTCGACGCCCTCGGGAACCTCGACCTTAAACCAAATGAAGTCGGTCCTCATATCCACGGCTGGCTTTTCTGCCCCGCCGCCACCGCCACTTCCGGTAGCGTCGCCGCTGCCACCGCAGCCCACCAGGGCAACTGCGGCAAAGAGACTGATGCAGAGGGTGAGAATCGCAAAGGCCTTCTTTTTCATGGTCGTGTCCTCCTCGATCTGTAACCGCCCATGGATTACCTGTCTTTACTGTACGCGTGGACGGCTCGCTAGGGTGGGCCATGTGTCCCATTCTGAGGGCCGGATTTGCGCCGTTAAGTGGCAATATGTTCGGGCGCAAAAGAGGGGAGGGCTGGTGCTGTCGGCCCTCCCCGGGTTGGGCGCCCGTTGTTTTAATGGGGCGCATGTGCGCGGGTGCGCGTAGGCGCGTGCGGGTGTCCCGTTACTTGATCTCGATGCTCGAAATCTCGACTTCGCGTGCCTCGGAAACTGCCTCTTCCATGTCATCGGGGAACTCGATGGAGTTGAGGAGTGTCTCGGCTTCTTTCTTGTGCTGGTCGAAGTTCGAGATGAGGACGTAGACGCTTCCCGGCTCAACATCGGTAAAAAGCATGGTTGAGATGCCGCTGTTGTCCTCGTATGTTCCGACGAGCCACGTCCTGCCGTTATACTCGACGGACCCGCCATCCTTCCACTGGAACGTATCCCCCTTCTTTTCCGCCTGGTCGGCGTGGGATTCCTCGGCCGTCAGCGCTTTTTTCCAAACGGGGATAAAGCGATCGGCCGAGGCGTTCTCGTCTTCGGGGAAGGTGAGCTGGACTCTGTCGGCATTCTTGCCGGCAGAGTCGCTTACGCCGACGCCCTCGGGCATCTCGACCTTAAACCAGATGTAGTCGGTCTTCTTGGCGACGGGGGCCTTTTCCTTGCTCTCGCTCTTGGGGGCGCTGCCGCCGCCCGATGCGCTCCCGCCGCAGCGCACAAGGGCGAGCGCGGCAAAGAGGGCGATGCAAAGGGAAAGGATTGATAGGGTCTTTTTCATCATGGTGGCGTCCTCCTTGTCTGCTGATGACATCACGGCGCCGCATGCTGTTGGGGTACTGATTGCGCTGGCGGCGGATGTCTCTGTGTACTGTGCGACTTATGCCTCCGTTCATCGCTTGTGGCCGTTGCGCGGCCGTTCCCCAACGGGTTCCTTACTTATAGATATGCCCCAGCTTGTGCTGCTCGGGAGTCTCGAAAGATGGGCCATGTGTCCCATGCTTGCGTTGTCGACGCCTATCGCGTGCCATAGAAATCCGCGATGGCCAGATGCGCTGACGCTCGCGTACTTATGGGCTAGACTTAGCACCATTACGTGATCGATGCGGTCGGCCGGCGTCGGCCGCCCGACCGATATATATGACTTGAAGGTGCGTGTGCGTATGAGCCAAGAGATGATGGATAAAACCTGTCGCGGTTTTGCCGAGGCGCTGGCCGCGCGCGAGCCGGTTCCCGGTGGTGGCAGCGCGAGCGCCTTTGTAGGTGCGCTGGGCGCCTCGCTTTGCGGAATGGTTGCCCGCTATGGGGCGACAAACCCCGCGCTTGCCGATCGCGCAGACGATCTGACGCGCGCGTTTGCCCAGGCGGATGAGTTGGCGCAGGAACTTGTGGGTCTGGTTGCCGAGGACGTTCGTGCCTACGGGCAGGTGTCCGCGGCGTACGGTATTCCGCGTGACGATCCGGCTCGAGCGACCGCGATTCAGGATGCGCTGCATGTGGCCGCCATGCCACCGTATCGCATTATGGATGCCTGCGGGCGCGCGCTGGCGCTGCTCGAGGACATGGCGGACAAGGGCTCCCGACAGCTGCTGTCCGACGTGGCGTGCGGCGCCGTATTCTGCCGCGCCGCCATGCAGGGCGCGAGCCTGACGCTCTTTGCCAACACTACGTCTATGAAAGATCGGGCACGCGCTGAGGAGCTTGAGGCGGCGTGCGATGAGCTGCTGGATACGTGGCTGCCGCGCGCCGATGCGCTGGCGCGCCGTGCCGCCGATGCCGCCAGGAAGAGGGGATAGCCATGGCCGAGCTGCTGAAGGGTGCTCCCGTTGCTCGCGCTTTGACTGAGGAACTTGCTGCTCGCTGCGCAGCCCTGCGCGAGCGGGGCGTTGTTCCGACGTTGGCTATCGTGCGTGTGGGTGAGCGCGAGGACGACCTATCCTACGAGCGCGGCGCTCTCAAGCGCTGCGAGAAGGTTGGCATTGAGGCGCGCCGCGTTTTGCTTCCTGCCGATGTTTCGCAGGACGAGCTGCTGGCGGCCATCGAGGACATCAATACTGATTCGGCTGTTCATGGCTGTCTGATGTTCCGCCCGCTGCCCGCCGGCCTTGACGAGAACGCCGTCGCCGCAGCGCTCGATCCCGCCAAGGACGTTGACTCCATGACGCCGTCTTCGCTGCTTACCACGCTTTCGGGGCGCGGCGAGGGTTTTGCTCCCTGCACGGCCGAGGCCGTGCTGGCGTTGCTGGGCCATTACGGCGTTGAGCTGGATGGGGCCAAGGTCGCGGTCGTCGGTCGATCGCTGGTGATTGGCCGTCCCGTTGCCGCCATGCTTACGGCTCGCAATGCCACGGTGACGACGTGCCATACGCATACGCGCGACTTGGCTGCCGAATGTCGTGCGGCTGATATTGTGGTCGCAGCCGTTGGACGCGCGCGCACGATTGGCGTGGATGCCGTTCGCGAGGACCAGACGATCATTGATGTGGGCATTAACTGGGATGAGGACGCTGGCAAGCTGGTGGGTGACGTCGATTTTGTTGCCGCGGAGCCGGTTGTTGGTGCCATCACCCCCGTGCCGGGCGGCGTGGGCGCCGTGACAACGGCGATTCTCGCCAAACACGTGATTGAGGCGGCGGAGCGCGCATCGAAATAGGCGTTTTGGGCTGTTTGAGGGGGTTAGCTATATACCACGTGGTCAAACAATGCCAAATATGAGTACTGTTGCCAAGATAGTCACATATGTCTTACGTCTTTTTGGCTTCCTAACGGTATCCATTATCGTTAGGAAGCCTATTTTATTGAACTTATGGGGAATAACGTTGTCTTGCTTTTGGGCAAATGGGGATTTTCGGCACTCGTTACAGGGAAATTTGCTGCCACTAAATTGGTGACAGTACTCATATTTGGCATTTTTTGACCACGGGGCTGCCGAGGCCGTGGTTTCGCCCTTTCTGCGCCGAAGCGATACACTGTTATCGTTTGATTTCTTCGCTCAAGGAGGATGCGCATGCCGTGCACAACGATTTTGGTTGGTAAGAACGCGAGCTACGACGGGTCGACCCTGGTCGCGCGTAACGAGGACTCGTCCAACGGGGTGTTTGAGCCCAAGCACATGCGCGTAGTGCATCCCGACGAGCAGCCGCGCGTCTACACGAGCGTCCTGAGTCACCTGACCGTTGAACTGCCCGATAATCCCATGCGCTACACGAGCGTCCCCGATGTTATTCCCGGTCACGGCATTTGGGCCGAGGCGGGCTTCAACGAGCTCAATGTTGGCATGTCCGCAACCGAGACGCTCACCACCAACGAGCGCGTCCGCGGCGCCGATCCGCTCGTGGACTACGTGCCCGCCAAGGGCAGCGAGGGCGAGGACGGCTATGTGCCGGCGCAGCCCGGCGGTCTGGGCGAGGAGGACATGGTGACCCTGGTGCTGCCGTATGCCAAGTCCGCCCGCGACGGCGTGCGTATCTTGGGCGACCTGCTCGAGCGCTACGGCACTTACGAGAACAACGGCATCGCCTTTAGCGACGTGGACGAGATCTGGTGGCTCGAGACCATCGGCGGTCACCACTGGATCGCCAAGCGCGTGCCTGACGACGCCTATGTGACCATGCCCAACCAGCTGGGCATCGACAGCTTTGACCTGGATGACGCCGAGGGCGCCCAGGCCGACCATATGTGCTCCGCCGACCTGCGCGCCTGGATGGCCGAGTGGCATCTGGACCTGACGCTGGGCGTCGAGAGCGACGGCCCGGCTGCCGTCTTTAACCCGCGCGAGGCCTTTGGCTCGCACAGCGACAGCGACCATGTCTACAACACGCCGCGCGCCTGGTACATGCAGCGCTGCCTCAACCCCAGCGACGTGTGGGATGGCCCCGACGCCGACTACACGCCCGAGAGCGACGATATCCCCTGGAGCCGCGTGCCCGAGCGCAAGGTGACCATCGAGGACATCAAGTACGTGCTCTCGAGCCACTACCAGGGCACGGAGTACGACTGCTACGGCAGCAAGGGCACGCCCGCTACGCGTGGTGCCTATCGCCCCATCGGCATCAACCGCAACAGCCAGCTTGCCGTGTTGCAGCTGCGCCCCTATGCGCAGCCGGCCTACCGCGCCGTGCAGTGGATGGCCTTTGGTTCCAACTCGTTTAACGCGCTGGTTCCGCTGTACGCCAACGTCGAGACTATGCCCGAGTACTATGCCGACACGCAGGCTCGCGTGACGTCCGAAAACTTCTACTGGGCCAACCGCCTGATCGGCGCGCTGGCTGACGTCCGCTTCCATGAGTGCGGCCGCGCGGTCGAGGATTATCAGGAGAAGATCGGTGGCATGGGCCACAAGCAGATCCATGACGTCGACGCTGCCGTAGCCGCTCTGCCCGAGGTCGAGGTGCCTGCCGAGCTTGCACGCGCCAACGAGGCCTTTGCCGAGCGTGTTCGCGTGGAGACCGATGCCCTGCTGGGCAAGGTGCTTTACACCACGAGCTGCGCCATGAAGAACTCTTTCGCGATGAATGACAACGTGAGGTAGGGATTTCCCGTCGATCGAATAGCGCTAAAACGCTTTGTCGCTTTCGCTCAATCTTGGGTACAAGAACGCCAATGCAGTTGTTTGTGATTGGAGATAACCATGGTTATGAAACTCGATCAGCTTGTTAACGGCGCCATTAACGTGGGCTTTGGCGCTGCCGCCGTTGCTGTCGAAGGCGGCAAGAAGGTCCTCGACGACCTTAACACCAAGGGCGAGCAGGTCCGCAAGGACACCGCCACCCCCGATATCGCCCGCAGTGTGTCCGACATGTTCGAGCAGGCCGGCGGTACCATCTCCGATCTGACCGAGCGCTTGGGCATGCAGGGCGAGACCGCGGCCCAGCGCGTGCTTGACGAGCTCATCCTTGCCCGGGTCCGCGTCATGACCGCCCCCGAGCGCACGGCCTTCCTGGCCCATGTGCGCGACATCGTCGATTCGGTCGAGGACAACGTGACCTCGGTGCCCGTCGAGTCCGTTGAGCCCGATGATGCGAAGGATACCGAAGAGGCCGAGTAGCAGCGCAGATGGCAGATTCCACCACCGATTACAACAATCTAGATCCTTTGGGTGACGAGGCGGCGGTTGTCGATGAGGTCGATGCCGCCGTCTCGGGCGCTCGCAAAAAGCCGCGCGCTGTCGATATGGTGCCCGAAGAGCCCGACGCGATGGCGCCGGACGAGGAATACCAGCTCACGCCGGCGGGTCGTCGCGAACGCATCGGGCAGATTGTTCGCCTGGTCAAAAAGTACCGCGTGTGGGATAACCTCACGCCGGTTCGTTTGCGCCGCCTGCTCGAGGAGCTCGGCCCCATGTTCGTCAAGATGGGGCAGATTCTGGCCAACCGGTCCGAGATTCTGCCGCAACGCTTTTGCGACGAGCTGCGTCGTCTGCGCTCCGACGTGGAGCCGGTGCCGTACGAGGTAGTGCTTCGCTGCTTGGAAGAGGAATACGGCCTGCGCCTGGGGGAGATGTTCGACGCGATCGACCCCAATCCGCTTGGTAGCGCATCGCTCGCGCAGGTGCACCGCGCCCGCCTGGTGACCGGCGAGGACGTGGCCGTTAAGGTGCAGCGCCCCGGTGCGCAGCAGGTTATGGCACAGGACATCGATATCATCCGCTCGGTGGTGCGTATCGTTTCCAAGTTCGTCAACACCGATCAATTCGTTGATCTGCACGGCGTAGTCGAGGAGTTGTGGACCTCGTTTCGCGAGGAGACCAACTTTTTGGCCGAGGCCAAAAACCTCAACGACTTCTACGAGTTCCATAAGAGCGTTCATGGCGTGACGTGCCCTAAATCCTATCTGGACCTGTGCACCGAGCACGTGGTGGTTATGGACTACGTCGACGGCATTTCGATCGCCGATCCCGAACGCTTGGTGGCCGAGGGCTATGACTTGGAAAAGATCGGTGCCGCGATTGTCGAGGACTACTCTACGCAGGTGCTCGATGACGGTTTTTTCCATGCCGACCCGCATGCGGGAAACATCATTCTCAAGGACGGCATCGTCTACTTTATCGACTTGGGCATGGTCGGACGCATGTCGAGTCACGATCGCGGTATCGTCAAGGACATGATTTTCGCCGTGGCCGAGGGTGACGTGCCCAAGCTCAAGGATTCGCTCATGCGCTTCGCCGTGACGCGTGGCGATTCGGCCGAGCTCGATCATTCAGCGTTTTTGTCCGACCTTGACTTTATCGTGGCTGACTTTGCGGGCCTTGACCTGAAGGATCTGGATATCGGCGAGTTTTTGACCTCGCTGTTAAACCTCGCGCGTAAGAATGACGTTGAGCTGCCGAGCGTGGTGACGATGTTCGCCCGCGGCATGGTGACGCTCGAGGGCCTGTTGACCGAGTACATGCCCAACGTCAACATGATCCAGATTATCCAGACGCACATCAAAAACGAGAAGAGCACCTACGCCCGCATGCGCGAGATGAGCCGCGACTTTGCCGCGAGCAGCTATCGCGCGGCAAAAGGCTCGCTCGAGGCGGCCGAGTATCTGGGCTTGGCTTCGCGTATGCTCACGCGCGGCCAGCTTAAGGTGAACACGCAGATTATGAGCAGCGATAAGGCGCTGCGACAGCTGGGCGGAATCATCGACCGCATGTCGATGGCGATTGTGATCGCCGGTCTGTTTATCGGTTCGTCGGTGGTGTACTATGCACGCATCGAGCCGGTTGTGTTTGGTATCCCAGTCATTGGCTTTATGGGCTACGTGAGCGCGCTGGTGCTGGCGCTTATGCTGGGTCGCAATATCTGGCTCAACAGCCACGGCGGCAAGCACTAGAGGCTGTGACCGTCACCGCATTCTCCTATCGCAAACAATAGCTTTTACCTTGGGCTTCGCCTGCGTGCGAGGCCCTTTTGCGTGATAGCATATTGACGGTTTTAATCGATGGCCTAGATGGTGGTGCGGAGACGCACGAATGCGCGGTTTTCCTGCGCGTTTGGGAGAATCGGGGTGCAAGTCCCCGGCTGTACCAGTAACCGTAATTCCTCTTGGCTCGGAATGTTCGCGTCGCAGATCGGACGGCGCGCCCGAGTCGTTAAGGTTAAGTCGGATCGCCTCCCATCTTGCATGCGGCTGCGGCGTATGCCGCCGGTGTGCATAGGGCTCTGGAGGGAAGGGGGACCCCGATGGGGGAACTCGAGCGCAACATGCGCGATGACGTGGGGCAGCTTCAAGGCAACGCTCCAAGTACAGACAGTAGGAGACAAATGGATATGTTTGAGGACGAGTGCCAGCGTTCCTCGCTTCGTCGCCGTGGCGTAATCGCGCGCGGTGTGGCAAAGCGCTGCCTGGTGGCATTCCTGGCCTTCGCGATGGCCTTTGGCACCACGCCGGCTCAGCTGTGGGCCGAGGGTGCCGAGGGCATTACCGACGCTGTGGCTCAGGCTACGACGCCAGGCGAGGACGCAGCGCTTGCGGGCGGTACCGCTGAGCAGAGCGGCGCCGAGGTTTCGGATTCCGGGAGCGCGCCTGCAGCTAGTGCCGCCACTACAGAGGCAGCAACTGGCGACGAAGGCTCGGCGACGGGGGAGAGCCCTGCCACGAGCGAGCAGTCTTCGACGGTATCCGCTGGCCAAGCAGGATCTGCCGCCGCGGCTGCCGTCCAGACAGAGAACCCGACAGAAACCGGCGATGTCGCCAAGAAGCAAGTCGAGGTCTCGTTCTCGATTATCGGCACCGATGCCGACGGCAAGGCTCAGACCTGGGTGGCACCTACGCAACTCAAGCTCGACGAGGGCGCGACGGCTGCGGATGCCTTCGTTAAGCTGCAGCAGAAGACGGGCTTCAAGGCGGATTACGATCCGAACACGGCATACGGTTTCTACCTCAAAAGCATCACATCCCCGAGCGATGGCCGTACGCTTGCCTTCGATCCGGCGACTTATGCCTACTGGCAGCTGTTCGTCGACGGCGCGTCTTCCTCGGTTGGCGCGAGCAGCGTCAAGCTCACCCAAGGGCAGAAGATTGAGTTTGCCTATACGGCTGGTAGCGCGTCCCCTGTCGTTAAGGACCAGGTTGCCGCAAATGTGACCGTCATTGGTCGCGATGCCCAGGGCAAGACTCAGACTTGGGTCGATAACGCGCAGTATGTGGTGACGTCCGGTTCGAGCGCGCTTGACCTTACGAAGGCCGCACTCGAGGCGAACGACATTGACGCCGTTGCTGCGGGCTCCTTCATTCTGAGCCTTAAGTACAACGGTGTTGAGCTGGGTACGCCCCAAGATTATTCGACCTATTGGCAGCTGTTCATCAACGGCAAGTCGAGTGACTATACGGCGGACAATGTCACCATCCATGCCGGCGATACCGTTACGTGGTTCTACGGTGGCTGGGGCGACCAGCTGCCCTCCGATTCTGTCCATGCTTCTGTTCAGGTTCTCGGTAAGGACAAGGACGGCAAGCAGCAGGTTTGGGCTTCGACGGGCCAGACGAGTCTCAAGGCAGGCTCCACTGCCAAGGATCTCCTTGAGCAGACCGGCCTTAAGCTCGATGCCAGCGAATCGTCTTGGGGCTGGTTCCTCAACGGCATTTATTCGCCATTCGATGGCAAGTCCTATGGCTGGGATGCTGCGACCAATAGCTATTGGCGCTTCTACGTAAATGGCAAGTTCGCCGACGTTGGCGCCGGTGCCTACGAGCTCCATGAGGGCGATGCCGTCACCTTTATGTATGGTGCTGACGCCGATGCCCTTCCTGGCCAGGTTCTTGGGTCTGTCGATGTTATCGGTCCCGATGTCAACGGGAACAATACGCGTTGGGGCACGGCAAGCAATGTTTCTCTGCCCGAAGGCTCCACGGCCCAGAACCTTATTGAGGCAGTTCTGAAGGCCAAGGGCGTTGCGTACAACGGCTCCCAGAGTGGTGAGTACTGGTTCCTGAATTCCATTACTTCGCCGTTCGATCACAAGCCGTATGGTTGGGATGCTGCGACCAATAAATATTGGCATCTGTATATCAACGGAGAGCCCTCCTTACTCTGCGCCAATCAGATTACGCTCCAGAGCGGCGATAAGGTCACGCTTGCCTATACCACCGATAATTCGCCCATGCCCGATCCCGACAAGATTGTCGTGGATCCGAGCGCGACGACTCCTGATTGGGATGCCGAGTGGGCCGGCTACGGCAACAGCGGCAACGGTTCGACCGTAACGGATGCCAAGACGCCTGCGCAGGCCGCCGGTCTTAAGTGGGCCTTCGATTGGAAGGCCGAGTCTGGTCAGCAGTATGCCAACTGCAGCGAGCCTGTCATTGCTAACGGCTTTGTGTACATCGCGACCGAGAACGAGCTCATTAAGATCGATTCGTCCACGGGCAAAAAGGTTGCCTCTGCGCCGCTTGCCTCCAAGGTGAGCTATACCTCTCGTCCGATCTATACCAATGGCCTTATCGTCGTTCCGCTCAACGGCGGTGCGGTCCAGGCGATTACTGCAGACAAGCTGATCTGCAAGTGGCTGACGCCTGGTTTGACGGACTTGACGCAGAGCTCCTGCACCGTCGTTTCGGACGGCGAGTACGTCTATGTAGGCTCGGTCGATATTTCGTATGACGAGAATTACAACGCGACCTACGGCAACGGCTCCTTTGCACGCATTAAGATTGCCACGGGCGAAGTTTCTTGGCAGAACATCGACCCTGCCGAGGGCTATTACTGGACTGGTGCGGCTTTGACGGATAAGTATGCCATCGTTCCTACGAGCGCGGGTACGCTTAAGTGCATTGATAAGACGACGGGCGATGTCGTTTCGACCATGAAGCTCGGCGCTGTCGCAAATGCCGATTGCATTGCCGATCCGTCCAATGGTTCGACCTTCTATCAGATGACGCACGACGGAAAGCTCCATGTGATTTCGCTTTCGGCGAAGGGCGTGCTGAGTGAACAGAAGACGGTTGATCTGGGCCTTACGAATAATCTGAGCGCCCCTGCGGTGTCTGGTGACAATCTGATTGTCGGCGGACAGACGGCTACTGGCTCTGCTCTGGTTCTCTATAACCTGAAGACGGGTAAGACCACGATGGTCGCTGCTGCCGACGGCAAGGCGCTGCCGGCTGGCCTCAACGGTATTGCTGCTACTCCGCTGGTGAGTGTTCAGGGCGGCAAGACCTATGTGTACTTCACCGTTAACAGCGCGGATAGCAAGGATTACGTCAACTACTCTGCTGGTGGTGGCGTGTATCGCTATACGCTCGGCGATGCAGAGGCGACGCAGATTTATGATGCGGCTGGCCATTACCAGTACTGTGACTCTCCGGTCATTGCCGATGCTTCTGGCAATCTCTACTACATTAATGATTCGGGCACGCTGTTTAAACTTGGAGCTGTCGAGTCTTGGACGGTTGCCTTTAACTCCAACGGCGGGTCTGCTTGCGACACTAAGTTTGTTGCTACGGCCGATGGCAAGCTGGTCAAGCCGGCCGATCCGACGCGCGATGGCTACACTTTCGGCGGTTGGTATACCGATGAGGCTTGCACGCAGGCGTATGACTTCAGTACGCCGGTGACGGCCGATCTGACGCTGTATGCCAAGTGGACCAAGAATGCCGTTAACCCTGGCGGTAATGGCGGTTCTGGCACTAATGGTGGCAACGGTGGCGCTGGCAACGGTTCCGGCGCTGGCGCTGGCACTGGCACGGGTTCCGGCTCCGGCACGAAGGGCCAGCAGGCTGGCGGCGCTGTCGCCCCGGGTCATAAGCCGACGACCAAGACGACGGTGTCGACCAAGACCGAGACCAAGGACAACAAGTCCGACAAGAAGGACTCCGATAAGTCCGATAAGAAGGACGAGAAGAAGTCTGACAAGAAGTCTGACAAGAAGGACAGCAAGTCCGACAAGAAGTCCGATTCCAAGTCCGATACGGGTGCTGTTTCCACGACCACTGCTAAGAAGTCCTCTAGTGCTTCCGAGCAGGAGACTGGCACCAATCCGCTCGCCATCGTTGGCATCGCCGCCGGCGTGATTGGCCTCGCACTCATCGCCGTCTTCGTGCTGACCAAGCGCGGCAAGGGTGACGGTAATGCCCGATAAGCCCAAGGAGACCAGCGGGCAACAGCCCGACTCCTCGTTTATCCAGCTCGATGATCCAAAGCAAAAGGGCGCCGCTTCGGCGGCGTCCACCTCTCGTCGCAAGGCGCTCCTCGGCGTTCTGACTGCTGCATGCACCATTCTGATCGTCGTCTCGCTGGGTTTCGTCCATCCTTCCACAAGCGGTGCCTGGTCCATCGACTGGATCATTCAGACCGTGACGGGGGAGAGCGTCGTCACCAAGGACACCAAGGCGTCTGGCTCGACTACGACTTCGGGCGAGGCCAGTTCCAAGGATTCCAAGTCATCGAATGACGCAAAAGATGAGTTCAAGGGTTCGAACGACGGCAAGGACGATTCCGAGTCTTCGGACAAGGAATCGGACAAAAACTCGGATAGCAAGAAGTCCGAGGACCAGGACGGTAAGAAGTCTGGCGATAAATCCGCTGCCCAGAATACGGGAGCCGGCGATACTTCCAAGGTGTCTGGTGGTGCTTCTTCGGGCGGTGGCCAGTCGTCTAATGGAGCCTCATCCTCTAATGGTGGAAACGCCTCCTCGGGCGGCCAGAGCGGCTCGCAGGAGTCCAACTACGTTACGGTGACGGTTTCGGTCACATCGAGCTCTGTGGGCAATCCTGTGTCCTCTGGTGGCACCTTTACCTTTAACGAAGGCGCTACCGTTTACGATGCCCTGTGCGCGCTGGGCCTTTCTGTCAACGCGCACGGCTCGTCGTACGGCACGTATGTTTCCGCGATTGGTGGTTTGGCCGAGAAACAGCACGGCGGCACGAGCGGCTGGATGTACTCCGTCAACGGCACGACGCCCATGACGGCCTGCAGCAACTACGTTCTCTCAAACGGCGACAACGTAGTCTGGTATTACGTTACAGGCTAGAGGCCTCGACATATTGCATCAAACGGGCGGTTCGGACCAACATCCGGACCGCCCGTTTTTCATGCGAATGGGACTGGCCGCTGGGTCTCTCGGCAAACAAAAAACCGGTTGGAACGGGAATTCCAACCGGTTATACATTCAAGCAAATAGTGAATCGACTACGACCGTGCACCCTCGAGGAAGAAGCGGCGGCTGAAGTAGTTGTACCAGGTGACGAGGAACGTTGCGAT
Organism: Collinsella aerofaciens; assembly: GCA_048502435.1. GTDB lineage: Bacteria > Actinomycetota > Coriobacteriia > Coriobacteriales > Coriobacteriaceae > Collinsella > Collinsella aerofaciens_CL. The sequence goes on along the minus strand of DBFRXD010000050.1, from coordinate 21,191 downwards.
GGCCTTCATGGCCTGGTAGCCGATGCTCAAAAACGTGACACCCACAAACATGTACAGGTCGTTGAGGCCCAGGCCGATCACCGACAGGATGGTGAAGATCGTGAACTCGCGCTTGCGGCTCATGCCCTCGCGGTGGTCGAACACGTACTTCATGCTGAGCCAGTAGTTGACCACGACGGACGTGATAAACGAAACCGTGGTGCTCATCAAAAAGTCGAGGTGGAACAGCTCGACGAGCGCAATGAGCATGCCCCAGTCGATGCCAAAGGAGATAAGACCCACGACGGCAAACTTGAGGAACTGCTTGGTATGAGGTTGTGCCAGCGCCTTGCGCACGTAATCACATCCAATGCGTTGATGAATCGAGCAGAGGATACTTTAGAGCTTTTGCAAGGGAAACGTAAGGTCTTTGCCAAGAACTATACGAACTCGTCAAATTTTCAAGAGCTAATCCGCAGACGTTGAAAAATGGCCCGTAAACGAGCGGCACCCACGGACGATACTGCGCTGAGTGCGCGTCGTACGTGGGCGCCGTAATGCTGCAGGGGTGTCGAGCTATTTGGTCTCGTCGCCCTCCAGGAAGATCTTTCGGGTCACAAAGTTGTAGACCATGACAAGCGCGGTGGCGCATATCTTGGCGATATTGGCCTCGAGCCCCAGACCGGCGTTGAGTGTCAGCACGATGCCATCGTTGAGTACCAGGCCGATCACGGACAGTACGACAAAGATAATGAACTCGCGGCGGCGGCTCATGCCTTCCTTGTGCGCAAACACGTACTTCATGCTTGCGAGGTAGTTAAAGATGAGTGAGACGATAAAGCCGCTGGTGTTGGCGATTAGGATGTTGAGGCCCAGGCCATAATGGAGCAGATTCATGATGCCAAAGTCGATGACGGTGGCAATGACGCCGACGACGCCAAACTTCATGATCTGCGCAAGGAGCTTTTGCATGGTACCTGCCTTAGGGTGGCGCCGGGGCGCCGTGGGGATGACAAACTCAGCAAGTTTAGCCAATCCCCGTAGGCGGGGCTAGGCGCGCTCCTCGATAGCACCGTTTCTATATGCATCGAGCAGCTGACGCAGATCCTGGATTTGGCTGCGAATTGCAGCTCCGGTATCGGTGTCGCTCACCATGCGGCGACGGTCTGCTTGGTCAAAACGGTTGGTCTCGCTTTCGATGTCCACGTTGCGCGTGAGTGCCTCGGCAACCGTCGTAAAGGCCCGGTGCGACTTGAGGCGGCAGCCGCGCGAGCTCGAGATGAGCGTATAGCCGGCGATACCCGTCTTGGGATGGTAAGCGCGGCAGAAGCCGCCATCGATGACCAGCAGCTTGCCCTCGGCGCGAATGGGCTGCTCGCCCTTGGTGGTTTTAACGGGCGTGTGGCCGTTGATGATGTGGCCGGTCGGCGAGCATGCCATGGGCGCGACGCCAAACTCGCGCATGATGTCATCGCAGACCGAGGGCGACTTGGTAAGCGTAAAGTACGGGTCCATCGGCTCGACCCAGGTGCTCTTATCGGCGATATAGGCGCGCTCAAAGGTACGCACCAGGCGTCCGCTGGCGGGTGAATTGAAGCCAATCCACAGGCACCACATCCAGTCGAGGGCATCGCGGTCGCCCACGCGCCAGGCGCGGCGGGCGATGTGGTCGCAAAAATCGAGATAATCGCGGCCAGCGTGCCATGTGCCCAGACAGTTCATGCTGCTAAAGGTGCCGTCTTCGTTGAGCGGAACGCAGCCGTGGAAGAGCAGGTTGCCGTTGGCGACCTTGTACATCGAGCCGTGGGAAAAGAGGAAATCGATATGGCGATGCAGGTGATCGGCGGTGACAAACTCGGACACGAGCTTGTCGATGATGTGCTGCTCCTGGGGCGTGAGCGTATAGGGGTCTACCGGGTCGACGGTGGGGAAGTCGTTGGTCGTGAGCGGCCACACGCTGCCGTCGGCGAGCGTGACCGTGCCGGTGTCGTGATTGATCTTGTCGAGTAACAGGCGGTCGGTCATATCGAACTCGGGGTGGCGCTGGATAATCTGGCCCTCGAGCTTAAAGAGCAGCACGTTGATAGCCTTGATCAGCGGGGCGATGGACTCACCGGCGGTGTAGGTGGCATCGGCAAAGGCGACAAGCTCACGCAGCGAGATGCCGTAGTCATTCTCCAAGATCTCGTAGTTGTCGTAGCGTAGGTTGTTGCGCAATACCGTGGCGATGCAGGCGGGCTCACCGGCCGCAGCGCCCATCCACAGCAGGTCGTGGTTGCCCCACTGGATGTCGAGCGAATGGTAGGTGAGCAGGCGGTCCATAATCTTGGCCGCGCCGCCGCCGCGGTCGAAGATATCGCCCACCAGGTGCAGGTGGTCGACGGCCAGGCGCTTGATGAGCGAAGCGAGCGACTCGATAAAGTCGTCGGCGCTGGCGGTCTCCAGGATGGACTCCACGATGCGCTCGTGATAGCGCACGCGATAGTTGTTCTCGTCCGGGTGCGTGTGCAACAACTCGTCGATGATGTAGGCGTAGTCGCGCGGGATGGCCTTACGCACCTTGGAGCGCGTGTAGCGGCTTGAAAGCGAGCGAGCGACCATGATGAGCTGGTCAAGCATCGTCTTGTACCAAGTTGGCGAGTCCTCGCGCTGGCTGCGGACCAGCTCAATCTTCTCGCGCGGGTAGTAGATGAGCGTGCACAGCTCGCCCTTTTCGTCAAAGGAGAGCGTGTCGCCAAAAATCTCGTCGACATGCTCGCGCACGACGCCCGAGCAGTTGTTGAGGATGTGCATAAAGGCTTCGTACTCGCCGTGCACGTCGCTCATAAAATGCTCGGTGCCCTTGGGTAGGTTGAGGATGGCCGAGAGGTTGATAATTTCGGTAAATGCGGATTGTTCGGTGGGGAACTGTCTCGAAAGCAGGCGCAGATACTTGAAGTCTTGCGGGTTGCGATCGAATGCGACCATGAAACACCTTCCGATGGGGCTGGTAAAACTGATAAACAGCGTCAAACGTTTACCAGTATGCGCCGCTTTTGTTTCGATTTTGCGCCAGCGGCTGAATTGTCGGCTGAACGGTTTGGTAAATCGATTTAGTGAAGGTAGATGTGTTGGTCGGGTGGAGACGACAGAGGGTGTTTTCTCAGATATTTATGCGTCGGGTCGGTGGAGACGATGGTGGTAAAGATGTTCACTATTTTTGGTTCGATTTGGTAAATAGTGGACATATGTACCGCATGTAGGCTCACTGTGCGATAATTTGCGCAGCAATGAGTAAGGAGCCTCATATGAGTGATTTTGTCCTGACCTGTGAATCCGCCGCCGATCGAACCCGTGAGTTCTTTGCGTCGCGCAATATCCCTGTCGTGTGTTTTCATTACGAGATCGACGATGTTGTCTATACGGACGATCTGTATCAGTCGATTACGCCGGACGAGTTTTTTGCCCAGATTGCCGCGGGCGCCATGCCCAAGACGTCTCAGGTGAGCGTGGGTGAGTACGAGGAGTTTTGGGAGCCGTTTGTTGCCGAGGGTAAAGACGTGCTGCACCTGACGTTGTCGTCGGGTATTTCGGGCACGTATGGATCGGCCTGCGTCGCGGCGCAGATGCTTGCGGATCGCTATCCCGAGGGCGGCAAGGTGCGCGTCATCGATTCGCTGGCGGCGTCTTCGGGCTTTGGCCTGTTGTTGGAATATGCCGCCGATGTGCGCGATAGTGGGGCTTCACTCGACGAGACGGCTGCCTGGATCGAGGAGCACAAGCTCAACCTGCACCACTGGTTCTTCTCGACCGATCTGTCGAGCTACCTGCGCGGCGGTCGCATTTCGGCCGCGAGCGCGATCATCGGCACGGCGCTTAAGATTTGCCCGCTTATGACGGTCGATTGCGAAGGTAAGCTGTCGCCACGTGAGAAGATTCGCACTAAGAAGCGCGCGATTTCCGAGATGGCCAAGACCATGATGGCACACGTGCAGGACGGTGTGGATTATTCGGGTAAGTGCATCATGTCGCACTCGGCGTGCCGCGAGGATGCCGAGGCAGTTGCGACGCTGATTGAGGAACAGGTCCCGCAGCTTAAAGGCAAGATTGAGATCAATGACATCGGTACTCTGATTGGCTCGCATACCGGACCTGGTACGGTGGCGCTCTTCTTTATGGGCGACAAGCGCGTGGATTAACGTTCGTGGGCTGGCTGACAGTTTAACCGCTGCGCCTGTCCCTCCTGACATTCGATAACAGCAAGGCCCGTCCCGTTGTTTGTGGGGCGGGCCTTGCTGTTGCGGCTAACGTTTCTTTCCGCGGAAGAAGAAGCCGTGCAGTGACGGCTTGAGGCCGCGGTTGGCGCGATGCTCCTCGACGCGCTCGTGGATCGAAGCGACGCGCTCGATAACCTCGTCGGGAATCGGTACGTCGGGATTCATGTTCTCGACCTGGCTGACCTCGGCGGCGGCGACCTGGTCGATAATGGGCACATCGTCGCGCGAGATGACAGGTGTGGCGTCTTCCTTCATCTTGCGATAACGCTGCATCATGTCGGTCTGTAGCTGCTGGGCCGAAGGCGGCGTCCAGATGATGGCGTTGGCGCCGGCGGCGATGGTCTCGCGAATGCTCTCGGACGTCTTGCCGCCCGGCGCGATGAGCGGCAGGTTGGGATAGTGCTCGCGCAGCTCGCGCAGGACCTGCGGCGTGTTCTTGCCGGCTGCGATGTTGAGGATCTTGGCGCCGGCGCGCACCTTTGCGTGAGCATCGTCGTCGCAACGAACGACCGTGGCGATGACGGGGATGTCGGCGATGTTGGTGATGTGCTCGACCATCTCGGCGGTGGCGGGGGAGTTGACCACGCAGCCCGCCGCGCCCTGCATCTCGGAGACGGCTGCCATCTGCACGGAGCGCTTACCGGTGGTGGTGCCACCGCCCACGCCTACAAAGACCGGGCACTCGGCGACGGTCAGCAGCGCTTGCGTAATGGCGGGCTGCGGCGTGAAGGGGTAGACCGCAAAGACGGCATCGGCGTTGGAGTTGCGGATAACCGCGACATCGGTGGTGTAGATGAGCGATTTGATACGACGGCCGAAGAGCGTAAAGCCGCTGGCCTCCTCGATCTCGTCGGGCATGCGGAGGGCCGCCTTGCGCAAACGCCCGTCGATGGGCAGCGGCTCCATGGGGAGCAGTCCGTTGGGGGTCACGGCTACCTGGGGCTCGGTGAACTCGTCTGCGAGCTCGACCTCGGAGAAATCGACCGAGGCGACGATATCCTCGTGAACCTCGGCGGGCACATCGATGGGAGCTTGGTCGTTTGCCGCGGCAGGCGTGTCGAAGGAGCTGGTGCCGACGAAGGCGTCGACGCGCTCGTTTAGGTCGTTGAGGGTATCCATGGAGGCTCGATTCTATGTGATGACGGCCGGCGCTATGCAGCCGGAATTGCGAATGCTAAATCGTTTGACGAGTTGATTTTTCCCCGCCGCGCCATCCGTTAGACCGAAGAGCTGGCGAACGTGAAGGAGCTGTGGTGGCGGGTATCGAGGTGCTATCTTGAAAGTCCCGTTTAAAAGAGAGGTGACGCGGTATGGAATTGACAGCAATGTTTGGCTCGATTGGCCTGTGTGTGGCCGCAATCGTTGCCGCCGCGGTCATCTACTTTGTGGTCACGGCCATTAAGGGCAAAAGAGCCGAACGCAAAGAGCGCGCGATGCTTAAACAGCATCGCGACCAGCAGGGCAAACGCGCACAGAGATAGCTTGTTGAGTTTTGGATCCGTGCGCTAGCTGCGTTTTCGGATCAGGGCAATGTAGAAGCCCTCAAAGTCGCGGCTGGGCGGAATGGTTAGCGTGCCGGGCAGGCCGTTGGCGATGGCCGATACCTGACCCGCGGCAATGGCCTCGGTCAGGGCGTTGGACTCGATGCGTGGCTCCTCACCAGCTTCCTGAGCACGGCGCGTTTCACTTTCGCTCGGCGTGCCGTCGAGGGGGATAAGCTCGCAGTCCATGTGCTTGTCGAGGGCCTCTTGCAGGGCGTCCTCGTTTTCCTGCGGCAAGATCGAACAGGTCGAATAGACGAGCGTGCCGCCCGGTTTGAGGGCACCCATGGCGCGGTCCAGAAGTGCTCGCTGCGAGCGGGCGCACTTGCTCAGCAACTGCTCGGTGAGGCCGCGCAGGCTTTTCTCGTTGCCGCTGATGACGGTGCCCGTGCCGGTGCAGGGAGCGTCGAGCAGGATGCGGTCAAAGCGGAAGAACTCGTCGAGCTCGCGTGCGTCGATGCGCATGACGGGCACGTTTTTGGCGCCCTGGCGATGGAGGTTCGACTCGAGCTTTTCGGCGCGGGGGATGCTCATCTCACAGGCGGTGAGGTGTGCCTGGCCCTGGGTGAGGGCGGCGATCTGCGTCGTCTTGCCGCCAGGGGCTGCGCACATGTCCAGGATGTCCTCGCCTGTCTGGGCGCCCAACACCAAAGGCGGCATCATGGACGACAGGCTCTGCAGATAGATCTTGCCGTCGCGATAGATGTCGAGATCCCACAGATCGGAAACCTGGGCCTCGGGCAGGATAAAGGCGTCTGGGTACCAGGCGACGGGGTTGTGGGCGATGCCGGCGGCATCGAGCGCCGCAGCGATGTCCTCGGCGGTCGCCTTGAGCGTGTTGGCGCGCAGCGTGACCGGGCGTGTGGCCGCGGCGCCGAAGCCCTCGATCATGAGGTGAGCATCGGCGGGCGCATAGTCGCCGGCGACCGTGTCGACCATAAAGCGCGGCAGGTCGGCGGCGCAGGGAAGGGCGGCAAGCTGGTCGGAAAGCTCGGTGGCGGCAAACTGCCTAAGCTTGAGCTCGGGCTTAACCTGCTTTTTCTGCTTACGACGACGCGGCTTGGACATCCGTCTTTCCTTCCCGTCCCAATTTGACTACTTTCCGGGCACGCCGCTGCTGGCGTGCTTTAGTACTGGCTCTCGTGCTTGCTAAAGAAGTCGAAGCGCGGGGGCAGCGGCTTCACACGGTGCTCGCCGGGCTTCTCGTCCAGGCTCTCCACGAACTCGTCCGTGGAGGCAAAGATGTTGTCCCAGCTAAAGAAAGCGACCGGGTCGACGTCGAAGTACTCACAGATGAGCTCGCAGCCGGCCGGCACAATACCGTGCATCAGGACGGTCGCCACGCGCAGCTCGGTAAAGGCGTCGACGAGGGCCTGCGTCATCGCGGCATTGGCCGGCTCGCCCTCGAGCTTGTTGGCGGCCTTGGAGGCGTCGCTCCAGCGCTTGTTGGCGGCGCGCAGGTAGTCGTCGCACACGGCAAGCGCGCGGTGCGTCTCGAACTTGTACATGGCCTGCTCAAAGGCGAGAGCTGCCTGCTCGGCAGCCTCGACCACGGCGGCAGAGGCGGCACCGGCGGGGATGCAGCCGTTGCGGTAGGGGCTCTCGTCGCCTTCCTTGACGGCGACGCCGTAGAAGCAGCTGCGGGCCAGACGGTTGAACACGCCAGTCAGCAGCGCGCTCTCCTTAAGGGCCGGGTCGATAACGCGTTTGTCGTCGCAGGCGCGTACCTCGTTGCCGTCCTTGTCCTTGCCGGTCACACGCGTGTCGTATGCCTTGGGGCTAAAGCTCACCGGCTTCTCGGACAGGCCGAGCGACAGCCAGTGCGCACGCATCTGCTCGCAGGTGTAGTGGTTGAGCAGGTCGTCTGCCGGCGGGGGAGGCGTCTGCGAGGACGAGCTGGCCTTTTTGCCCATGTAGAGCAGGTGGTAGCAGGCGCTGACGGTGCTCTGCGTGAGGTCCCAGCCCAGGGCCTCCCACATGGCGGTCTGCGCGATGCAGTAGAAATAGATGTTGTCCTGACCGATGAACTGGTAAATCTGAGCGTCGTCAGAGCACCACCAGTCGCGCCAGTCGAGCGAGCTGTGCTGGTAGGCGGGCGCGGGGACCTGCGTGGAATCGGCGGCGGGCTCGCCCATGAGGGCGGCATCTTGGGCGGCGACGCCCTCGGTCACGCCGGCGGCCTTGGCATCGCGTGCGAGCACGGTGCGGGTGTAGCTGATGGGTGCCCACAGGCTCTCGGGCCAGCACCAGCAGGTGACGTCGGAGACGCCATCGACCTCGGGCACCGGAACGCCCCAGTCGATGTTGCCGGTGATGCGGAAGGGCACGAGCGCCTTGCCGCTGCGGAAGCGCACGCCGCCGTTGGCGAGCACCGCGTGGGCGTCGTCGCGCTCCTTCCAGCTGGGGAAGGTGACGGTAAAGCTGCTCTTGTTGCCCTCGGGCTCCAGCACGGTGTGCTCGGGCAGCTGGTCCTCGACGGCGTCGAAGGCCTCGCGGAACTTGTTCTGAATATAGAGCTGTGCCGGCAGCAGCCACTCCTCCATGGTCTTGGAGACCACGGAACGAACCTGCGGGTTCTGGGCGAGCTTGGCGGTGTAGGTCTTCATAAAGTCGAGGTAGGCCGGCAGGTCGAAGTAGAGGTTGTCGACCGGGCGCAGCTCGGGCACCTCGCCGGTGAGCTGGCTCTTGGGTGCGATGAGCTCCTCGGGCTCAAACTGGTGACCCAGGTCGCACTCGTCGGCATAAGCCTTCTCGGACTTGCAGCCCTGGATGGGGCAGCGGCCGATGACCTGGCGGCCGTTGAGGAACGTGCCGGCCTTGGCGTCGTAGAACTGCAGCGTGGAGCGCTTGGAGATGGTGCCCTGCTCATGCAGGCGCTTGATAATCTCGGCGGTCACCTCGTTGTGAATCTGCGCAGCCGGCTCAAGGCCCGAGCCGCCGTAGATGTCGCAGCTGATGTTGTAGTTGTTGAGGGTCGCGGCCTGGCGGGAGTGATTGGACTCGACATACTCGCCGATGGACTTGTCGTAGCCTTCGTTCTCCTTGAGCTTGCGGTAGCTCTCCATGATGGGCGAGCCGTAGCAGTCGGTGCCCGAGGTGAAGATGACGTTCTCGCGGCCCAGACGGTCGCGCAGGAAGCGGGCGAAGAAGTCGGCCGGGACAAAGACGCCACCAACGTGGCCAAAGTGAAGGCCCTTGTTGCCGTAGGGCTCGCCGGCGGTAACGATGGCGCGGCGAGGCCAGCTGGGACGGTCGTTCATGGAGTATTTGGATGCCATGGGACTCCTTCGCATATGGTGAGAGCGCGGCCGGGCGCAAGGCCTGGCGACGCGGTGGTCAATTCGTGCATATCGTTCGACATTATCGCACATGCGGACGGGTACGTGGCAGGGGCGCTATCCTAAGATGCTATGAATGAGATTTCCAACATACATGCGTTTGAGGACGAGGATTTTCTGCACGCCTGCTTTGTGTGGGGGATGGCGGTGCTTGGCGCATTTGCCGTGTGCCTGGTGCCGGTGTTTATGCTGCTGGGCGGGCCTGCGGACCTGGATGCGGCTGACGCGGGCGGCTGGACCACGGTCTTGGGCTGGATAGTCGGCTTGGCTGCGGTTTCGGCGGCGTCATTTGCCGTGCACGAGCTGGTGCACGGTGCGTTTTTTAAGCTGCTGGCGCCTGCGGGCGCGCAGGTGACCTTTGGGGCGAATCGCGAGACGGCGATGATCTATGCCTGCGCCGAGGGCGTGGTGTATTCGCGCCGGCGGTACGTGGCAGTTTGCCTGGCGCCGACGGTTGTTGTGACGACAGCGTTTGCCCTGGGGTTTGCGTTCTCGGGCTATCCGCTGCTGTGCTACCTGGCGGCCGGCTTGCATTTGTCGGGCTGTGTGGGCGACTGGTATTACGTGCGGACCATTTTGCGCGACCGCCGCATTGTCGCCTGTGAGGATACGTCCTTCGGCGTGCGCTTTTTTGGGTGAGGAGATGTCGATGAAGCCGTTGTTGCTGCATGCGTGCTGTGCGCCGTGCTCGCTTGAGCCGGTCCGCCTGCTGCGCGAGGAAGGGTTTGAGCCCACGATTTGCTGGACCAACCCCAATATTCAACCGCGCGATGAATGGCAGCGGCGCTTGGACGAGCTGTGCCGGTGGTGTGCCGATGGCGGCATTGAGCTCATCGAGGCGGGGGAGGACCGCGAGCGCTGGGAGGCCGGCGTGGCACCGCTGGGCGCCGATCGGCCTCGTCGCTGTCGCGCGTGCTATGCCTTGCGCTTGGCCGAGGCGTGCCGCGTGGCCCAGGAGCGCGGGTTTGAGTTTGTGGGCACGACGCTCGCCGTCTCGCCGTACCAGCTGTTCGATACCTGCAATGACGTGCTTGAGCGCTTGGCGGCGGCACATGGGCTCACCCCGGTGATTCGCGATTTTCGCCCGTATTACCCCGAGGCGACACGCCGTTCGCGCGAGCTTGGCATGTATCGGCAGAACTACTGTGGTTGCCGCTTCTCGGCTATCGAGGCGGCCATGGACCGCGCCCGTATCCGCGACGAGCGCAAAGCCGCCAAAAAGTAGTTCATTTGGGCTGGGGCTTTGAGCTGTCTGTGCGGTACGGTCGTTTTTGGGAAAGTCGATTTAATTAAGCGTGTGATCATGGCTTGCTTGATACCAAACGACGACTCCTATGATCCTAATTCTCCGTTTGTTAAACATCAGATCCGGACTTGCTGTTGCATAAGAATGGGACGACAGCACAATCATGTCGTTTCCTTCTGCAAATCGCCTAATTACCGGTGTTTTACCGTCTGCGAGCGCCAATACAGCACAGCCGTTCCAAGGCTTTGCGGTGGTATCGACAAGTAGTAAGCTGCCGGGAGGGTAAATGCGGGACATTTCGTCACCTTTGATTTTAACGAAAACGCTATGTGGGTGACGCTTGGCTACGTCTACGGGCGCGCAAACATTTTGTTGGCTGTGCGTGATGCGGCGCTTTTGCGATTCGATATCGATGACGGGAAATGCGCCCTCCATTTCGTGGATAGCAGGGTCTTCGTCGGTGACGATTCTTTTATTTGCGAGTTTTACGGCCAAACCGTTTTCCTCGCCAACAAGTTCATCGCGGGTGCAACCGAAGAGCGTTTGTAACTTTTCAATATGGCGCTCACGGGGGGCATACCGACTTTTTTCCCAACGACAAACGGTCTCTTTAGATACCCCCAACATCTCTGCAAGTTGCGCCTGACCAAGATGCTCCATGGTGCGGAGTTTACGAATATTTGCCCCGAAGCCCATGGCTATAGATCCTCTCGCCACAGAGGGAGGCATAGACAGTTTGTGCCACCATAGCCTTTGGTGAGCTCGTCAATGGATAACGGGAATAATTCCATTCCTGCTTTCTCAAGCGCTTCGTTGGTCCAAACGTTTTCTTCATATACGCATAGTTTTCCTGGCGAGAGCGCAAGGATAGACGTTGCGTTGTTCCGGCGCTCTCTTTCGTAGGCGGTTTGATTCCCGCCTCCGCAGTCAATGACTTTTATTGGTTCGCAACAGGCTGCAGAGAGTATTTCCGGAATCGTGCGATCGATAGGAGTGAACGTAAGGCCCTTTCCGGATCGTTTTAGTTGAATGCTGTATGCATCAACGGCATTGCATATCTCACGATCGATGAGGAACGCGTCGTGATCAATTCTACTTATGAACGTATCGAGGTGGATACGCAGCCCGTCAGAGGGGACTCGAATCGCAATTAGCTCGGTGGTCTGGAATTTATTTGAGGTCAGGAGCTCTTTGGCAAGTGACTCGACGGCGGCGGGTTCAGTTCGGTCAGAGATTCCAACTAATATTGTCTTAGCACTGATAACAAGAATGTCTCCGCCTTCGATATGGTAACTACTCCTGTTCAAATCACATACTGGGGTTTCTCCCATGATCTTGTGGTGGGTGAATATCTGCCGGTATAAGGCGACCTCACGATCACGCTCAGGCCAATACATATGATTTAGGATGATGCCGTCTCCGACTACCACAGCAGGATCACGAGTGAAAAAAAGCGTGCTGAGGGGATTGACCAAGAGCGAGGCGGGGTCAAATTGCTCGTGCACGAGCGCCCGTAGTGTTTCCGACTGGTTTGAACATAGCTCAGTGTCTCCAAAGCGAATGCCGTTAAGTACTATATTCACCAATTCCTGGGTGTTCTTAGCGTTCTCAAACAGCTGGGTTATTGTCTCGAGGAACTCTCTGCCTGTTGCCCCACTGCAACGGAGGTAGTCATCAATAAAATATTTAAGTGACTGGGGCTCAGTTTCAAGTGAGTCTTCGAGAAGGTCCCTAATTTCAATGGTTTCTACGCCATGTTTCTCAAGCAATTGAACCATGGAATCGTGCTCATATATTGCTTTGTCGAGGTCAAAACGACCGCTCCATTTTCGCAGGGAGAAAACTTGGCTGAAGTCGGCATCAGGGTAGTTTTGTGTTTCAGCTCCTGGTCGATGGACAAGTACGGCTTTTAAATGACCGATTTCATTTGTTATGTGTACGCCTTGCATGTCTGTCTCCTGTCCTGCTGGTTTTTATATAAGGCTAAAGCAGGTTCCTTGTTGTGTTGCGGAAAAGTTAAAAGACGTATGTAATTGATAAATAACATCAATTTTAAATATCAGATTGATTAATAACGTCACTTTAGCTGCCGTTCATAGGTGAAAAGCGACACGATGGCGATGGTTGGCCGACCACCGCTGAGCAACCTCATACATTTATGGTGCCAGCTGGATAGATGGGAAAAGGAATGAAGGAGGAGATATGGCAGCGGAAAGTTCGAAAGGCATCAAGCAGTTCAAGGTCCCGCACGTATATGCGATCATCTTTGCACTTATGGTCATCTTCGCTGTTCTCACGTGGATTGTTCCCTCTGGGTCCTATCAGCGTCAGGAGGTGAACGGTCGTGAAGTCACTGTCGCAGGTACGTATGAGCAGAGTGAAAAGACATATATTGACGAGGAAACCGGGGATGAAGTAGATCTCAGACAAGGCGTCTTCGATGTTCTTCAGGCTCCAACGCGCGGTATACAAGAGGCAATTGAGGTCGTTGCATTCATCTTGATTGTGGGTGGTTCGTTTCAGGTTATTACTAAAACGGGCGCTATCACGAGCGGAATGGGTCGTGTCGTTCGCCGCTTTAAGAACAAAGACATTCTAATTATTCCTATTGCGATGGTTCTCTTTGCATTGGGCGGAACGAGCTTTGGCATGGCGGAAGAAACTCTCCCGTTCTTTGCGATCTTCATGCCAATTATGATGGCTATGGGCTTCGACTCGATGACGGCGTTCATGGTCGTGTTCGTTGGAGCGCGCACGGGTTACATCGCCTCAACGATTAATCCGTTTAATGTTCTCATTGCGCAGGGTATTCTTGGTATTCAGGACAGCCCCCAGCTGTGGCTGCGTATGATTGCCTGGGTTGTTTTGACCGCCGTTGCAATTACTTGGGTTGTCCTCTATGCACGAAGGGTAAAGAAGAACCCTGAGTCATCGATCACATTTGAGGATGATATCGCCAAGAAAGTCGAGTTCGCTGCCGATGAATCTGCCCTTGACGCGGAATTTACGGGTCGTCAAAAAGGCGTGCTTGCGGTATTTATCGCTGGAATGTGCCTTATCATCTGGGGACTTGTGACCCAGGGCTGGTATATGAACGAGATTTCTGCGGTCTTTTTGGCCATGGGCCTGTTGGCTGGTGTTATTGCGGGCTTTAGTCAGGACGTCATCGCTCAGGAATTTGTTGCGGGTATCGCTGACTTTGCTTTCTCGGCAATTGTCGTTGGACTTGCGCGTGGCATCCTTGTCATTGCCTCTGACGGCATGATCATCGATACCATCCTCAATGCGCTCGCCACTGGTCTGGGCGGCATCCCGGCGGTTCTCTTTACTACGCTTCTTTATGCGGTTGAGAACCTCCTGGCGATTCTGGTTCCCAGCTCATCTGGCCTTGCAGCACTGACCGCTCCCATTTTTGGACCTTTGACCGAACTCATGGGCCTAAATCCCGAGGCCGCCGTGTGGGCTCTCTCCATGGGTAGCGCGACGATGTCTTTGATCTGTCCTACTAGCGCCATTCTTGTAGCGGGTTTGGGCGTGTGCAAGATCAAGCTTGGCCAGTGGTGGAAGACCGTTTGGAAATTCTTCTTGGTCGTGTCGCTCATCAATATCGTATTCGTAGCAATCTCGGGACTTATTGCCCTGTAGGTTTCATGGCTGAAATGGAGTAACAGGAATGTCTAAAGGACTGAATGTACACAGCGAGATTGGTAAGCTCAAGAAAGTTGTGCTTCACCGCCCCGGTCGTGACCTTGTGAACGTAAAGGCGGAAGAGTTCGAGGATGTCTGGATTCACGACTGTTTCTATCTTGATGTGGCTCAAAAGGAGCATGATGCCTTTGCGGATCTTCTGAGGAGCGAAGGTGTTGAGGTTCTCTATATGGAGAAACTCGTTGCTGAAGCGCTGGATGCATGCCCCTCGGCTCGCGCTGAGTTTACCGATACATTTATGGCTGAGAGCGGGATTGTCAATCCTATGCTTGAGCAGGCTGTTCGTGAAAAGCTCGACGCTATTTCAGATTCGTATCAGTTTGTACTTGAGGCTATGGGGGGGTATCGTTATCGTGACCTTGAGCTGCCTCGCGTTTCGACTACGCTTAGTATGATGGATAATGAGGATGCGAAGCCCGATGATTTGGTGTTGAAGCCTCTTCCGAGTTCATATTTCTCTCGCGATCCTCTTGCTTCCGTGGGCAAAGGCGTTCTGCTTCACCATATGTATTGGAAACAGCGAGATCGTGAAGTGCCCTTCTACGAAGCGATTTTCAAATACCATCCCGATTATGCAGGGACTCCGATTTGGTACGACCATAAGAATCCCTGGCATATCGAGGGCGGTGATGTGCTTAACATTAACGCTCATACCTTGGCTATTGGAATTAGCCAGCGAACTGAGGCGGCTGCGATTGAGGAGCTTGCAAAGAATTTGTTCTGGGGATCTGGGAATTCTGAGATCGATACCGTTTACGCTATTAAAATCCCCAACGGCTATGCTTACATGCATCTTGACACCGTTTGCACCATGGTGGATTTCGATAAGTTCACAGTTTATCCCGGTATTTTTGAGACCCTTCGTGTTTATCGTCTGACTCGTGGTGACTCTGAGGGAATGGTCGCTGTTCAAGAGATTGATGACACGCTTGAACATATTCTTGAAATGGCTACTGGCGTGGAGAAGGTGCAGCTTATTGAGTGCGGTGCCGGCGATATGGTTGAGGCATCTCGCGAGCAGTGGAACGACGGGTCGAACACTCTTGCCGTTGCTCCTGGTAAAGTCTGTGTTTACGAGCGCAATGTTGTCACAAATGATGAGCTCTACAAGAACGGTTTGGAACTTTTGGTCGTTCCCTCCGAGGAACTGTCCCGCGGTCGTGGTGGCCCGCGCTGCATGAGCATGCCCTTCTGGCGCGAAGATATTTAGTTGCAAATCCACTGTGATGGGAGATGGCGAATATGGGTGTTAATATCGCTGGGCGCAGTTTTCTGAAGCTGCTTGATTACACGACGGAAGAGATTGAGTATCTGCTTGAGCTTTCTGCTAACTTCAAAAGCATGAAGCGTGCCGGTGTTCCGCATAAATACCTTGAAGGCAAGAATATTGTTTTGCTATTTGAGAAGACTTCCACGCGTACTCGCTGCGCCTTCGAAGTTGGTGCACTTGACCTTGGCATGGGTGTAACTTATTTGGATCCGGGCTCGTCTCAGATGGGTAAAAAGGAGTCGATTGAGGACACGGCTCGCGTCCTTGGCCGCATGTATGACGGAATTGAATACCGCGGCTTTGAACAGGCGAAGGTTGAGGAGCTTGCTGCAAAAGCTGGGGTTCCCGTTTGGAATGGGCTGACTACTGAATTTCACCCGACTCAGGTGCTTGCCGATATTCTGACCATGCGTGAAGAGTTTGGAGAGATTAAGGGCAGGAAACTTACATTTTTTGGTAAGGCGGCCGGAAACGTCGCTGATTCGCTCATGGTCATTTGCGCTAAGCTCGGCATTAACTACTGTTCTTGCGGCCCAATCGGGGGAAATTCGGAGGGGGCTACATCCTATGATCCTGAACTCCTTGCAGAATGTAGTCGTATTGCGGCCGAGCATGGATCGACGATTACCATTACAGAGGATATTGAGGAAGGCGCTCGTGATGCCGATGTAATTTACACGGATGTTTGGGTTGGCATGGGTCAGCCCGCAGAGCTGTGGGAAAGCCGCATTAAGCTCATGTCGCCGTATCGTGTGACCGCTGAGGTGATGTCTATGGCAAAGCCCGAGGCGATTTTCCTCCACTGCCTTCCGAGCTTCCACGATACTAATACTACTGTTGGTGCCGAAATTGCTGAGAAGTTTGGAGTTACCGAAATGGAAGTCACGGACGAGGTTTTTGAGTCCGATAAGTCTCGTGTTTTCCAAGAAGCGGAGAATCGCATGCATACGATTAAGGCGGTGATGTACGCAACGCTTAAGTAGCAGGGCGTTGAGAAAACAGTCGCAAATCTGTTTCCATACTATATTTCTCTCAACAAGCTGATAGGATACAGGGGAGAATGATGTGCGCGTCAGTCGATTTTTTCGACTGACGCGCTTTGTGAAAGAGGCAAAGATGCGTACCGATGATTTTGACTATAACCTGCCCGAAGAGCTCATTGCCCAGGCTCCTGCCGAGCCGCGCGACTCCTGCCGCCTGCTGGTGGTGGATCGCAAGGGCTCCCAGGCGGGAACGCCGCTGGAGCACGGCGGTACCGTTGAGCACCGCATCTTCCGCGACATCATCGACTATATCGAGCCGGGCGACGTGCTCGTCATCAATCAGACGCGCGTGATGCCGGCTCGCCTGATCGGTCGCAAAGCCGGCTCGGGCGGCGTGGTCGAGACTCTGCTGCTCAAGCGCCGCGAGGACGTGGATCCGCTGGGCCATGTTTGGGAGTGCTTGGTCAAGCCGGGCAAGCGCCTGAAGCCCGGTGCTCATATTGAGTATCGCGCCGGTGGCGCCCATGCGCCCGAGGGGGCTCCCATGGTGCTGACGGCCGAGGTTGTCGACTTTGTCACCGATAGCCGCGGCGGCCGCCTGGTACGCTTTGAGCCGGCCGGTTGCAATGCCGCCGGCGAGCCGCGCACGCTCGACGAGGCCATCCATGCTGCCGGCCACGTGCCGCTGCCGCCCTACATTACCGATTACGAGGGCGATCCCGAGAAGTACCAGACCGTCTACGCCATGAAGGAGGAGCATTCGGCCGCTGCTCCCACGGCGGGTCTGCATTTTACTCCCGAGCTCATGGCTGCCATCGAGGCCAAGGGTGCCAAGTTTGCCGCCGTCGAGCTCGAGGTGGGTATCGATACCTTCCGTCTGGTGGAGGAGGACGACCCCACGCAGCACGTGATGCACACCGAGCGCTACCACGTGTCGCAGGAGGTTGTCGACGCCGTGCATAAGGCTAAGGCCGAGGGGCATCGCGTGATTGCTGTCGGTACCACCGCAGTGCGCTCGCTCGAGAGCGCCTTTGACGCGGACGCGCCGGTGTCCGATCCGGCCGTGACGGCGCGCTATTTTGAGGGCCGCGAGGACGGGGCCGATACACTTGGCCGCGGTGACATCGTGGTGCGCGAGAACGCGACAACGCAGCTCTACCTCATGCCCGGCTCGACCTATCATGTGGTCGACGCGCTGATCACGAACTTCCATGTGCCTCGCTCCACGCTCATGATGCTCGTAAGCGCGCTTGCCACCCGCGACCAGATCATGGATGCCTACGCCGCCGCCATCGAGGAGCGCTACCGCTTCTTCAGCTTTGGCGACGCCATGCTCATTCAGTAGGTTACGGCGTTTTACAAACGCCGTAACCAGTCGACGCTGCGCGGGCCGCATTTGGACAATCTGACGTTCAACTTCAAGGGCGCGACCAAAAGGTCAGCGCCCTTTCGTTTCACGTCACCTTGTCACAAATGCGACCCGCTCGCTGACTCTGCCATTACATCGGTGTTGCCGTGGTTGTTGAGTAGTCATTGGGCACTTGGCACTTGGGGACGTTCCTTTTGTGCCGGCACCTGGGGACACTCCTTATGTCAAGAGATTGGTGCAAGAGGGATAGATTGCCTTGCGTCGATCTAAATAAGTTGCGGTGAGATAGTTCTTGAATTGGCCTTTTTGGGGCTAAACAGGAACTATCTCACCGCAACTGCGTTGAGCGCTTTTTGGCGGCTGGTTTACTTACTTGCGAACAACCAGATCAGGATGATCACCAGGATTGCGGCGACGATGCAGACGATGGCGCCGGTGAATTTGATGCGTGAGTCGCGGGTACGCTCGCGCACCGCGTCCTCGGTGGCCTCGAGCTGGGCGACTTCTCGCTCGGTCTCGGCGTGTTCGGCTTTGTCTCGGGCCAAGGATCCTGCAAGCGACTCAGTGATCTCTGGGTGGTCGTGCACCTCGGTCGCCTGTTCGATAATCGACTGCGCATGCGCGGCATCTGCTTGGGCGTTGGCTATGCTCTGCTCTTGGTCGCGGCGTGCCTTGTCCTCGGCGGCGATCTTCTCGCGCAGTTCGCGCTGGCGCGTCGCGGCGGCGGTTTTTGCGGTCTGCAGCTCGTCGCGCGCGGCATCGGCCTCTGCCGTCACGGTCTGATGGGCTCGCTTGGCGTCGTTGATGGGGGCTTGTGCCTGCTCGACGGCCTGCTCGGCTGCGGCAAGCGAGTGCTCAAGGTCGGCGGTGATGCGCGGGACATCTTCTTCGGCTTTACGCAGGGCATCCGCCGTGTCGGAGATCTGCATCGAGAGCTCGCTGGTGCGCACCGTATAGTTGGCGGGATTTGCCGAGGGATTGCGTTGCAGCTCGGCATACTCATGACGCAGCGTCTCGAGCTGGGCGCGCGTGGCGTCGACGGTTTGTTGTGCGGCCGCAATGCCGGCGTCTCGCTCGGCCTTCACCTTGTCGCGGATGCGCTTGGAATCCTCAAGGCGTCGAACGAGGCGGTTGCCGGTCTCGCGAGAGCTCGCCTCGCGGGCCTCCACGGCGTCGAGCGCGGCCTTCAGGCGGAGCTCAGTCGCGTCATCCTCTGTCTTCATTTGTTCGAGCTGACCATTGAGCTCTGTCGCTTTGGCGCCGTGGGCATCACGGTCAATCTCGGCTGCCGCAGCGGTCTTTTGCGCTGTGGCGATCGCCTGACGCTGGTCGGCGACGATCTGCTCGTAGCGGCCTGCGATATCCTGGCGCGTCTCGAGTTCCTCGGCCTGATTGGCAATGCGCTGCTCAAGTTCGGCCAGGTGGGTGCGGGCATCGGCAAGTGCCTTTTTCGCGGCATTCATCTCACGCATGGCCGAGGCGCCCTGGGCGATAAAGGTGCCCACGGCGTTCGCAGTGTTCGAGACAGCGGTCCCCAGATCGCGGCTCGCGGCGGGGGAGTGCGGGGCGGTCGGGCGAGTGGTGTCGGCAGCGTCCGCATCGGCAGTTTGCGGCACGGCGATATTGCCGGTACCGCCCTCGACCACAGAAAAGCCTGCTGCGTGCGGATCGACCGCATCGGCGCCAATCGTGGGGTGCTCGAGCTGCAGAAACGAGGGCATGGTGCTGCCCTGGTCGGCAACCGGAGTCTCGCCGGGCACAAAGGTCGAGGCCGCCTCGGCGGCCTCCTCTTCCTCGGCATCAATATCGGCATCGGCGACGGCGTCTTTCATCGCTTTGACAGCATCCATCATGGAGTCCATGACGGCATCGAGCTCTTCTTCCGAAGACACCTCGATGGGGCCCGCTGCTTGCGGGGCGTCGTCCTGTACAGGGGCGTCGTCCTGAGCGGGCGCATCGTCGTTTTGCTCATCGGCGTTTTCTGTTTCGGGGGTTTCCGCCGCAGCGCTTTCGTCCAAGATGCGGCCGTCGACGTCGGTACCATCGCAGGTCACAGCGTCAGTATCTGCGGTGACGTCTGCGGGATCATCAATATGCTGTTGAGTCTGGGGGTCCAGCTCGTCTGTCATAGGCATGTGCTCCTCATCGTTGTTTGTCACCCTATGATAAAGTCTCGCGCCGACATCCCGCGCGCCGCAGCAAAGTTTCAAAACGTGTTCGATGGCTCGTTTGGCTGACAAAAATTCGGCCTCTTTATCCAGTTCGTGCTTGACATTCCCTTCGCCGAATGACGTTGTGCCGTTCGCCTGCTGCGGTCTTTATTTTTCACTTGAACCCGCTAAAGTTGCATTTCAGCTTTTGGCGCGTGAAGTTGGATGCGCGCAGTCGGCGGGTGGGCCCGTCGCGATTTGAAAGGACTTTGTATGGGACTTTTCACTGGTAAGACCGTGATCGTCACCGGCGGCGGCAAGGCCACGCTTAAGGACGGTTCCGCTGGCTCCATCGGCTACGGCATCGATATCGCTTTTGCCAAGGAGGGCGCGAACCTCGTCATCACCGGCCGCAACGTCGCTAAGCTCGAGGCCGCCAAGGAGTCTCTCGAGGCCGAGCACGGTGTCAAGGTTCTGCCTGTTCAGGCCGATGTTTCAGCCGGTCAGGACAACGAAGCCGTCGTCCAGAACGTCATCGACAAGGCCATTGAGGAGTTTGGCCGCATCGACGCCGTCGTCAACAATGCTCAGGCCAGCGCCTCGGGCGTGACCATCGCCGATCACACCATGGATCAGTTTAATCTGGCCATTTACTCCGGTCTGTATGCTACCTATCTGTACATGCAGAAGGCCTATCCGCACCTGAAGGAGACCAAGGGCTCCGTGGTCAACTTTGCCTCGGGTGCCGGCCTGTTTGGCAACTATGGCCAGTGCAGCTATGCTGCCGCCAAGGAGGGCATCCGCGGCCTGACCCGCGTTGCCGCCAACGAGTGGGGCAAGGACGGCATCAACGTCAATATCGTTTGCCCGCTTGCTTGGACCGCTGCGCTCGAGAACTTCCAGGATGCCTATCCCGAGGCGTTTAAGGCCAACGTCCACATGCCGCCGGCTGGTCACTACGGCGACGTCGAGAAGGAGATCGGCCGCGTGGTCGTTCAGCTCTGCGGTCCCGACTTTAAGTACATGAACGGCGAGACCGTCACCCTCGAGGGTGGCATGGGCCAGCGGCCCTAGCAGTTACGCGGTTCTACGAACCGCGTAACCAGTTGACGCTGCAAACCCGCCAGAGCGGCAATCTGCCTTTCAACTTCGGCGGCATGACCAGAAGATCAATGCCGCCTTGCTTCAAGGCACCTTGCTCGCTCTGGCGGGTTTTCGCTCATATGACCCAATCCGCTGTCAAGAGCCACAATGGCCCCGCCGACCGCTTGCAATCGGTCGGCGGGGCCTGCCGTTGAACCCGTCCCGGTCCGCCCCCGGCATGTCGTCGACGCCTTCGGCTCAGTCTCAT
>DBFRXD010000005.1:0-7525 GCA_048502435.1 Collinsella aerofaciens | reverse complement strand
CATGTGAACTTTCCTGCTCTACAGTCCTGCGCAAGACGGAAAGCACATTAAGTGCTTTCCTTTGCGTGCGGAACTCGCGATAAAGTTCTCATGCGCCGCCCGGCTCCCGCGGCTCTCAGGGGCTCCCATCCCAAATGCGGAGCAAAGCTCCGCATGCCATCTTTTTCTTTCAGCTAAAGAACGCCGGAAATTCGACGCTGGCTTGTTAACCTTGCTGGACGTTGTCGACGCCGATCCAGCCCAGAAGCTATATCGATACAGAAAGGCCCCCGACCGGAGGGGCCGGATATAAGGTTTATCGCGAGTTCCGCACGCAAAGAAGGCCACTTAATGTGGCCTTCGTCTTGCGCAGGACTGTAGAGCAGGAAACCTTATATCCGGCCCCTCCGGTCGGGGACCGCACCCGTACGACTACAGCGTCATGTTTGGATCGGCGTCGACATCGAACGGCGAGATTTCACCTCGGTCGAATTTACGGCGAGCGACCTCCGCGATCATGGCGGCGTTATCGGTGCAGGCAGACAAGGGCGGCACCGTTACGCGGATCCCCTGACGCCCGAGTTTCCTGATCATCATCTCGCGCAGATGCGGGTTGGCCGAGACGCCGCCGCCGATGCAATACTCCTTGCACCCGGTAGCATGCAGGGCGTTTTTGGCCTTCTTGTACTGCACGTCAAAGACCGCTGCCTCAAACGAAGCCGCCAAATCGGGCAGGTGAATCGTGCGCCCGGCCTTGGTCTCCTGCTCGATGTAGAGCGTCACCGCCGTCTTGAGGCCCGAAAGCGAGAAGCGGTAGTCTCCCCTGCTGTTAAGCGCGCGGGGAAAATCGATCGCCTTAGGGTTGCCCGTCTCGGCAAGCTTGGAGATGATGGGGCCTCCGGGATAGCCAAGGCCCAGTGCCTTTGCCACCTTGTCAAAGGCTTCGCCCACGGCGTCGTCCAGCGTCTCGCCAAGCACCTCGTAGTCGCCCCATGCCCTTACGTGCACGAGCATGGTGTGCCCGCCCGAAACAAGCGTAAAGATAAACGGCGGCTTGAGGTCGGGCTGCGCCAACAGGTTGGCAAACAGGTGACCCTCCAGATGATTGACGCACACCAGCGGTTTGCCGGCAGCATACGCAAAGCCCTTGGCAAAGGCGACACCCACCACCAAGGCACCCACCAGACCCGGACCTTGCGTCACGCCCACGGCGGCAAGCTCACTTGGTGCAATGGCTCCGCCCGTAAGGCCCAGCGACGCTGCGGCGTCCTCGAGTGCCGCGTCCACGACGCTCACGATGACCTCAACGTGCTTGCGCGAGGCAATCTCGGGTACCACGCCGCCAAAGCGGGCATGAAAATCAATCTGCGTCGACACCTGGTTGGCCAGCATCTTGCCGTCCGCATCGATAATTGCCACGGCTGTCTCGTCGCAGGAGCTCTCGATGGCAAGCACCAGGCGGCGGCGCTCGATTTCGGCACGCTCCTCAGCGGTGCGTTCGGGCGCGGGCAGCGGCCATACACGCTGTTCGGCAGCCGTCGGCTCGGGCGAGGCATTGTCGAGAGGAAGCACCAGGGGCAGCGGCGCCGTCATGACGATGGCATCCTTGCCGGCACCGTAATAGCCACGGCGACGACCCGCCTCGGTAAAGCCCAGAGCGGCATAGAGCGCAATTGCGGCCTCGTTGCCGTCCTCAACCTCAAGCGAAGCCGTGGTGCAGCCGAGCATCTGGGCATCATAGCTCACGTGCGACAGCAGCTTGCGGGCAATGCCCTCACGGCGATGTGCCGGGTCGACGGCGACATCCAGAATCTGCACATCACCGTCCACGACCATACCGCCGCCAAGGCCCAGCAGCTTGCCGTCATCGTGTGCCACCCACCAACTACGCGGCGCAGCGACGTCCTCGCCCAGTTCGGACAGGAACATGCCCGGCGTCCACGCCTTGTGCCCAGCGCCTTCAAAGCAGGCAGCCTCCAGCGCGCTCGCGCCCTCGGCATCCGCCGCACCCATGGGGCGGAATTGCAGATGGCGACCGGCGAGCTCATCGGCGACGCCCGTAATTTCGCCCTGCGCGCTCTCGGCAAGGCCCAGGCGCTTGCGCTCGTTTTCCTCGGCGTCCGAAAGGCGCGTATAGATCGGCAAGACGCGAGCCGGATCGCCATCGCCTGCGGCGTGCGCCATCAGCAGGCCCTCGCCCGAGGGCCACCACAGGTCTCGCTCCACGCAGCGCGCCGTCTCATCCGCGCCCAGCAGTTTGCCATAACGCACGAGACCGTCACCAGTTAACTGAACCTGATCCCAGTCCGCGGTCTGGCGCCACTCATCAAGCGCCACGGCGACCTTGACCACGCGCTCGCGCTCAAACAGACGCTCGGGGCCCTCATCGACCAGCATATACAGCGCCGGATATACCTCACCGCGCATAGCATCGGCCAAGATACCAAGCTTGCCGCGCACGCCAGCCTTCCACGCCGTCCAAGCGCAAGCGTCAAGCGTTGACACGCCCAGCAGCGGAACATTGGCACCACGTGCGATGCCCTTGGCAGTGGAGATGCCGATGCGCACACCCGTAAACGACCCCGGGCCGCGGCCGACCACGTAGCAACCAACATCGCTGCGATCCAGACCGGCTTGAGCCAGCACACCATCAACGGTATTCACGAGCTCAACGTTGGCGTGACGGCGACACATGTGGTCGCCACTCACGAGCTTCGTCTCGCCCGTCTGTCTATCAATCCAACTTGCCGCGCAGGCAAGCATGTCGGTCGAGGTATCGAGCGCCACCACCAGCGCGTTGTCGTTATGCAAGCTCATCTTGTACAGCCTTATCAATCAAATGGGAAAGCTCCATTGCGCGGTCACCGTGCGCCTCGAGCGTTATCGTTCGCACATCGCTGTCGCCCTCATCACGCTTGAGCGTCACCGAAAGATACTCATCCGTCAGCTCGTCCTGGAATTGTTCGCCCCATTCCAGCAGGCAAGCACCCTCATAGCCCAGCACATCGAAAATGCCCGTATCCTCGAGCTCGTAGGCATGCTCCAGGCGGTATAGATCAAAGTGAAACAGCGGAATACGACCTTGATCGTGAACGGCCATGAGCGCAAACGTAGGGCTCGTAACCATATGCCCATCGCCCAGCCCGCGCGAGACGCCCTTGGTAAAGTGAGTTTTGCCCACTCCCAGGCCACCGGTCAGGATGAGCACATCGCCGTCCTCAAGGCACGGTGCAATTAGCTCGCCAAAGTACTCCGTATCGGCAGCGCAAGTCGTTTTGTAAGTACCTACCCCCAGGCGCTCCAGGGACATATATGCTCCTTATTATTCCGAGGCGTCCTCTGGTGCGGGATGTCGCTCCAGATAGTCGCCCAGCATCTTAAAGTCTTCCTCCAGCAGCTCCTGCCATGCCGGATTGCGCAGCGCTGCTGCCGGATGGAACGTGGGCATTACTACAAAATGCCCCATCTGGTGGAACCTGCCGCGCAGCTTAGTAATGCCAATCTCGGTCTTAAGCACAAAGTGCGTCGCGGGGTTGCCGAGCGTCACGATAATATCGGGCCAGATGCTTCGAATCTGCTCACGCAAAAACGGCGAGCAAGCCAGCACTTCCTCGGGACGCGGATTGCGGTTTCCCGGCGGGCGGCACTTAAGCACGTTGGCAATGTAGACGTCTTCGCGTTTGAGGCCCGCCAGCGACAAAATGCCGTTGAGGTCCTCGCCTGCCGCCCCCACAAAGGGCTCGCCCTGCAAATCCTCATTGCGACCCGGCGCCTCACCAATAAACATCACGCGAGCGCGGGGGTTTCCCACGCCAAACACGATATTGTGACGCGACTGGTAGAGCTGGCAGAGGTGACAATCGCCCAGAACGGCCTCAATTTCCTCGAGTGCGACCTCACGTGGTGCCTGATGGGTATGGCCGGGGATGTGCATGACGCCCATAGCGGCTCCTACACGTAGACCTTGTCGAGACGCATGCCAAAGCCGCAGGCGACCTCGTAGTTAATCGTTCCGCGCAGTCGGGCCATCTCGTCCATAGTGATCTCGGCATCGCCATCGCGGCCGACAATGATCATCTCGTCACCATACTCGGCCTCGGGAATCTCGTGTGCCGGGTTGGACTGAATGGCGACCATAAACTGGTCCATGCAGATATTGCCAACCTGATGCACACGCTCGCCGCGATACAGCACATCCATACGATTGGAAAGCGTACGCGATAGGCCATCGGCATAACCGATCGGCAGCGTGCAGATCTGAACGCGCGTACGCGGTACGCGGTAGGTAAAACCGTAGCCCACGCCCTCACCCATCGCAGGGTGTGCCACGCGCGTCACACGCGCATGGACGCTCATAACGGGATCAAGCTGCATCACGCGGCCACTCAGCTCGCACGGCTGCATGCCATACAAGCCAACGCCGGCGCGGATCATATCAAAATGCATCGAGGGGTCGAGCATCGAGGACGGCGTGTTGGCGCAGTGCACGATACCGCACTCAAAACCCGCATCCTTAATGGCCTGAACGGCCTCGGTAAAGCGCTGGCACTGCAGTTTGTAGTCCCAGCCCGAAGGTTCATCGGCCGTGGCGAAGTGCGTAAATACGCCGTCGCACTGAATACCGCGATGGAAATTTATACCGCGGACAAAGTCGAGCACCTGCGTGTAGTGAACGCCGATACGATTCATGCCCGTCTCGATGGCGAGATGATACTTGCCCACTTTGCCCGCCGCGACGGCACATTCGCCATACGCAAGAGCAAAGTCAGACGTATAGACCGAAGGCATGATATCAAACTCGAGCAACGTCGGAATGGCCTCGATAGGCGGCTCGCTTAGGATGAGGATGGGTTTCGTAATCCCGCCCTGTCGGAGCTCAACGCCCTCGTTAACCGTCGCCACGGCAAACATGTCGGCACCGGCCGAATACATGATCTTGGCGCACTCAACAGCTCCATGACCATAAGCATCGGCCTTGACCACGCAGCACAGGCGCTGACGTGGATTCAACAAGTTCTTATAGGCCCTCGTGTTGCGACGGAGCGCCCCGCGGTCGATCTCGACCCAGGACCAGCGCGTCAAATCGGCTTTATTCATGATTAGTCATCCGACCCTTCGTCCATGATTCCCAGATCTTCGAGCGCATCCTTTGCCGCCAGCTCCATGGCAGGACCAATCAAGTCGATAAGATCGGTCGCGATAACGCTCTTCTCACCATACTCCGTCGCCGCGGCAAAACCGGCGTAGCTGTGAAGTGCGACGGCGTACGAATACAGCAACTCCCAACGATCCATCTCGTCGCGCATGGTGGCAAGCGTGCCGGCCAAAATACCCGCGAGAACATCACCCGAACCGGCAGTTGCCAGAGAAGCCGGACCCGAGAGCGGCAACAGAACGCGCTCAACGCCACAGATAGCCGTCGTCGGCCCCTTGGCAATGACCACCAGATTGTCGGAGCCTGCAGCCCAGACAACCTTCTGCGCGGCCGCAATCGCGGTACCAAGGTCGTTCACCTCGTCACCGGCAACCAGACGCGAAAGCTCACGATAGTGCGGCGTCATAACCAACGGCTGCTCGCGACGATACATCTCGGGGTTACTATCAATACCGTCAATGGCAATCTTAGCAAGGCAGTTGAGTGCATCGGCGTCCAAAATAAGCGGTACATCAAGCTCGAGCAAGCCCGAAACCACCTGCATAGCGCCGGCAGAGGTCGTCATACCAGGACCGCACAGTACGCAGCTGTACTTCTTTGCAATCTCGCACACCGTCATGCGCGCAGCGGCGCCAAAGGAGCCGCGGGAATCAGACGGGATAGCAAAGACGGGAATCGAAGGAAGCGCCATGCGAATAAGATTGGCGCAGGCGTCAGGAGCCGCGACCGCCACGTAACCAGCACCCGCGCGAGCTGCAGACTTGGCCGCCATAATGGCAGCACCAGGATATTGTGCAGATCCGGCGACAATAAGCACAGAGCCACGGGAATACTTATCGATATTCGTAGGCAGTGGGGCAAAGTAATCAACTAAGTCACCGGGCTCGACAATCTCAGCGGCGTGGTCGACATCATCGATAACCTCGTCAAGACGGTCGTAAAGATTGCCGCAGATCAAATCGCCAGCATACTCAGGGCCATCAGCGCTATACAGACCAATCTTGGGCGCAATCATCGTCACCGTATGCTCGGCACGAATGCAGTCGTCATCAACAACGCCCGTCTCGGCATTCAGGCCCGAGGGGACATCAATGGATACGACACAATCGGCGCATTCATTGACCGTAGGAATCCAGATGGAGAACGGCGCACGCAGATTCCCGTGGAAACCGGTACCAAAAATGGCATCGACAACAACATCGGCCTTATCGATCAAAACCTCGAGTTCGTCACGCGAGGGGCCGACGCAAACGTGCACATCGCGGCCGGCAGTACGACGAGCAACATGACGTGCCAGAGCAGCAGGAATCTCATCCGGCTCAACCGGAGAAACGATATCGACGTCCACACCCTTATGGCTCAGAATATCGGCGGCAACCCAACCGTCGCCGCCATTATTACCAAAACCGACCAGAACGAGAACCCGATCGGGATTGAGCTTCAAGACCTCGTTGGCGGCAAACTCACCCGCTAGCTCCATAAGCTCGGCCTTCGAAGTCCCTTCGCGTTCGATGATATCCTCGAGACGAACGACTTCTTCGGTACTCAAAACCGGTTTCATCTATGCTCCTAGCGTATCTTGCGAAGCATCGCCCAGGTGCTCCGTCAATGCTGAATTCTGCAGCTGCTCAAGCTCATCTAAAACAGAGCGAGCCTCTTTAAATGTCTGCGCTACGCGTTTCTTGGTACTCACCTTTTCCTCTTTTGGCTTAGGCCGAGCATCTTCGGTAATCGCGATGGCATTCGCAACGGCTAAGTCTCCTGTAAGCGTAATGGAAAGAGCGACCTCAACAACACCCAGCTCTTGAGCGATCTCGAGAGCACGGCCCGAAAGCAGCGCTTTCGGTTTGCCGAGTTTATCACGCGTAACCGAAACATCCTTGCGACCAACGCCTTGACTAAAACCCGTGCCGAGAGCTTTAAGTACCGCCTCGCGCGAAGCAAAGCGGCTGGCATAGTGAGCAGCGGGGCGCGATGATGCATCACAATACGCACGCTCTTCTTCGGTAAACACACGCCGAGCAAACGACGGCGTCTTTTCAAGTATTGATTTCATACGGGAAATCTCGACGATATCAACGCCGATACCAGCTTCAGCCATGTTCACCTCCATATCGCACAGACTAAGTTATTGTAGCCCGTTCACAGAAGATGCGACAAACGAGGGTTATAAAACACAGCTACTATGTGAGACAAAACCCGTAAACGCAAAAAAAGGGGGAGGCCGCGAGGCCTCCCCCTTCTTCAATCTCGATGACGGCTCGGTGCCGTCCACCGGTCAGCGGCGCCCTGGCCTCCCACGGGCTGACCCCGCAGTACTCTCGGCGCGATGGGGCTTAGCTTCCGGGTTCGGAACGGGACCGGGCGTGCCCCCCATGCTCTGGCCGCTGA
>DBFRXD010000049.1:0-4657 GCA_048502435.1 Collinsella aerofaciens | reverse complement strand
CTCATACAGGCCGGCATAGCCCAGACTAATGGTGGAGTATCCGCCCACGAGCAGCTTGTCGATCGTCTCACCCTTCTTCAGACGAGCGAGGGCGCCGTACTGCCACAGAATCGGGGCGGCATCAGAAAGCGTACCCATCAGGCGCTCATGACGGCACAGCAGGGCACGGTGGCACAGCTCAAGGCGTTCATCGAAGATTTTCCAGAACTTGTCCATGTCCTGATGCGAGCTCAGCGCGACATCAGGCAGGTTGATGGTCACAACACCCTGGTTAAAGCGACCATAGTACTTAGGCTTGGTCGGGTCATAGTTCAGCGCGTTGGCGACATTGTTAAAGCCGTTGCCCGAACGGTCGGGCGTCAGGAAACTGCGGCAACCCATGCAGGTGTAGCAATCGCCGTTGCCGGCGGTCTCGCCCTTCGACAGCTTGAGCTCGCGCATCTTCTTCTCGGAGATGTAGTCGGGCACCATGCGCTTGGCGGTGCACTTGGCAGCCAGCTGGGTCAGGTAGAAGTACGGGGAATTCTCGTGAACGTTATCGTCCTCGAGCACGTAGATAAGCTTGGGGAATGCCGGGGTAATCCACACGCCAGCCTCGTTCTTAACGCCCTCGTAGCGCTGGCGAAGCGTCTCCTCCACGATCATGGCAAGGTCGTGCTTCTCCTGAGGCGTACGGGCCTCGTTAAGATACATAAAGACCGTCACGAACGGCGCCTGGCCATTCGTGGTCATAAGGGTCACGACCTGATACTGAATCGTCTGGACGCCGCGACGGATCTCGTCACGCAGACGGTCCTCAACGACCTCACGGACCTTCTCGGCAGACGCAGAGACGCCAAGCTCCTCGAGCTCGCGGGCAACCTCGCCGCGAATCTTCTGACGGCTCACCTCGACAAACGGAGCCAGGTGGGTCAGCGAAATCGACTGGCCGCCATACTGGGAAGAGGCGACCTGGGCGATAATCTGCGTCGCGATATTGCAAGCAGTCGAGAAGCTGTGCGGCTTCTCGATCAGCGTGCCCGAGATAACGGTGCCGTTCTGGAGCATATCCTCCAGGTTCACCAGGTCACAGTTATGCATGTGCTGGGCAAAGTAGTCCGAATCGTGGAAGTGAATCAGGCCCTCGTTGTGGGCATCCACGATCTCCTGGGGCAGCAGCACGCGCTGCGTCAGGTCCTTGGAAATCTCGCCGGCCATGTAGTCGCGCTGAACGGAGTTGACGGTCGGGTTCTTGTTGGAGTTCTCCTGCTTGACCTCTTCGTTATTGCACTCAATCAGCGACAGAATCTTGTCATCGGTCGTGTTCTTTTGGCGCTTCAGGCTCTGAACATAGCGGTAGATGATGTAGTGGCGGGCAACCTCGTAGCAGTCGAGACGCATAATCTCGTCCTCGACCAGATCCTGGATCTCCTCGACCGATACGGTGTGGCCGGCCTTCTCACATGCCTCGGCGACGTTTTGTGCCGCATAGATCACCTGGCGGTCGGTAAGGCGAGAGCCTTCCTCGACCTCCAAGTTTGCGGCGCGGATCGCATTGACGATCTTATCGATGTCAAAGGTAACCTCAGTGCCGCTGCGCTTGATGATCTTCATCCTCTTGCCTCTTTCGCATCGTAGCCTCATTGCGCTTCAGAGCCAAACGATGCCCGGCAGGGCTTACCCTGTCTTGCGGCGCCGTCGCGCAATCTGTGTTCTCGATAAACCATAAGCCTCCATGCGGACATTCCCTAGAGCCAATCAAGCGGCTCAAGGACACGTTCGAAAGAGACAGTTAAGGTCTTCGTTCTCTGTCCGCCATCTATCATACGACAAAGACACATCTATATCCTGTATTCTTTTTTTAGTTCAAACACAACATATAGTGTTTCAGCAGGTCAAAGCAATTGGTCATTTTCCAGACGCATTAATTATGAGGGGTTCTTGGCAAGTCGGTAAAACGTTACCAACACGGCTACCTGCATGGCAGTTATAAAACCCCCTTAGTCAAGCCGCTGACAAATCCTACCAAAACCAAGCCGCTCACGCCAAAAGAATCCAAAAGATTATGCTTGACCAACATGTTGCGGTCACGATCGGCCAGGACGTATGCAATCTGCCGGCACCTCTACGGGATGCGAAGACCATCGCGTACAGACCTTGGATCAATATTTGGTGGCTTATTTGGCGGCGTGCTTGGTGGAAAAACAAAACAGCCCAGAGGACATAGCCTCTGAGCTGCGAACATTTGGTGGGCGTTAGAAGATTTGAACTTCTGACCTCTTCCGTGTCAGGGAAGCGCTCTCCCCCTGAGCTAAACGCCCAAATGGAGCGGACAACGGGGCTCGAACCCGCGACCCCAACCTTGGCAAGGTTGTGCTCTACCAACTGAGCCATGTCCGCTTACGAGGATTAATTTTACGTGATGCCCGCATCCTATGCAAGAACTTTTTTTGAAAAGTTTTGCGACGCTCTCGCGAGGGCATCAGTCGTCACGAAAGGCGCGAACAAACGCAGGCTCGCAGCGAGATGCCCCTACATCTCACCGAGCATGATCCAGGCAGAGCTGTCCTGCGCGAGCCTGCCGTCTGCAAGCGGTGATGAGGTGAGCAGGACCCTGCCCGCCGGCAGCTCCACGGGTGCTGCACCGAAGTTCGTCACACACGCCCAGCCGTTATCGCGGCGATAGGCGATGACGCCGCCCTCAGCGCCCTCGGCACCATCCGCAAGACCGGTGCGCCCGTCAAGATCGAGCCACGCAAGATCGTTGGCGCACCCGCGCAGCTTGCGCCGCAGCCAGAGGGCGTCACGATAGAGCGCAAGCATCGATGTCGGGTCCACTTCTTCCCTATCGGCAGCATAATCGGAAAACCATGCAGGCTGCGGCAGATGGGGCGCCGCATCGGCGTCTGCCGGCGAAAACCCAAACGATCCGCCATGCGCGGGATCGTCCGCCGCCACCCACGGCAGGGGCACACGACAGCCGTCGCGCCCCTTCTCACGCTTCGGTCCGTGCGTATTGGTCGCAGTAGGGTCTTCGAGTGCAGCCCACGGGATATCAGCCACCTCAAAAAGGCCGAGCTCCTCACCCTGATACACGTATGCCGAGCCCGGAAGCGCCAGCTCAAGCAAAAGGGCCGCCCGCGCGCGGCGCTCGCCGAGTTCACGGTCCTCGTCATAAGACGACCCGTCGCGCAAGAGCCAGTCGAGCGCAATCTGGTGGTAGCGCGTCGCCTTGATTTGCGGCAGGGCATAGCGTGTCGCCACGCGCGGCACGTCGTGGTTGGAGAGAACCCAGGTCGAGGCGGAATCGGATTCGACGGCT
Organism: Collinsella aerofaciens; assembly: GCA_048502435.1. Taxonomy (GTDB): domain Bacteria; phylum Actinomycetota; class Coriobacteriia; order Coriobacteriales; family Coriobacteriaceae; genus Collinsella; species Collinsella aerofaciens_CL. The sequence goes on along the minus strand of DBFRXD010000049.1, from coordinate 1,356 downwards.
GCCTTCAAGCCCTTCTCGATTGCAGTGTGCATGTCATCATAGGTCCAAGTGGCCTTGGCAAACTCAAAGTTGAATGTCTGGCCAAGCTCGCTGGGACGCGCGTAGAGATACTGGCGCTCGGGCAGCACCCACGCCTCGGCAACGGCACTGCGCGGCGGATTATAGCGGTCGAACACGCGGCGCCACTCGCGATAGATCTCGTGGACCTCATTGCGGTCCCACAGCGGATGGGTGCCGTCGTCAACCATGTCATCGCCCTCGGCGAGATGCCACCGGTCGAGGTCATCGCGGTCGAGATCCTTGGCGAGACCCTGCGCCACATCAATGCGAAAGCCGTCGACGCCTCGATCGCTCCAAAACGCCAGGACGTCGCAAAAGAGCGCGTGAACCTCAGGGCATGACCAGTCAAAGTCCGGCTGCTCGGGCGTAAACATGTGCAGATACCACTGACCGTCCGCAACACGCGTCCATGCGGGGCCGCCAAAGTTGGCATTCCAATTGGTGGGAGGCAGCTCGCCATGCTCGCCGCGACCATCGCGGAAGATATAACGGGCGCGTTCGGGCGATCCGGGGCCGGCGGCAAGAGCGGCTTTGAACCAGGGGTGCTGGTTGGATGAATGGTTGGGCACGATGTCGACGATGACCTTGATGCCGCGCGCGTGAGCCGCAGCGATCATGTCATCGAAGTCGTCAAGCGAGCCGAGACGTGGGTCGACATCGCAGTAGTCCGCCACATCATAGCCGCCATCGACAAGAGGCGAAGGGTAAAACGGGCTCAGCCAGATGGCCTCGATACCCAGTCGCTCAAGATAGTCCATCTGCTGGGTAATGCCCGCGATATCGCCCAGACCCGAACCAGTCGAATCCTTAAACGAGCGCGGGTAGATCTGATAGATCGCGGCATCGGACATCCATGAGCGCGAAGAAGACTTTTCTGTAGCCATGGGGCGTATCTCCCTTGCAACGAGGTTATGCGAGATGCCCACGATGATACGCCCAAAGCGGACATTCGCGGCAAACAACGCCACAGCCACGACCCAAAACGCTCGCCCCCTCTCGGGTTCAAGCCTCCTGGGACGAATCGACCGATTAGTGAAAAGAACGGAAGACCCACTTTCCCGGCCACGACAGCGAGCGGGCTCCGGGTGCCCCAGGTTGCCGCGAAAGAGGAGGGAAGCGTACTTTATGTACGCGACCGACGATTGAGGGGCAAGATGGGGTGCCCGGGGCCCGCGCAGCGTCAACAAAAAACGCGGTTCGTTAGAACCGCGTAAGATAGTTGGAGCGGACAACGGGGCTCGAACCCGCGACCCCAACCTTGGCAAGGTTGTGCTCTACCAACTGAGCCATGTCCGC
>DBFRXD010000048.1:0-12370 GCA_048502435.1 Collinsella aerofaciens | reverse complement strand
GAGACTGAGCCGAAGGCGTCGACGACATGCCGGGGGCGGACCGGGACGGGTTCAACGGCAGGCCCCGCCGACCGATTGCAAGCGGTCGGCGGGGCCATTGTGGCTCTTGACAGCGGATTGGGTCATATGAGCGAAAGCCCGCCAGAGCGAGCAAGGTGCCTTGAAACAAGGCGGCATTGACCTTCTGGTCATGCCGCCGAAGCTGAAAGGCAGATTGCCGCTCTGGCGGGCTTGCAGCGTCGAGCGGTTACGCGGTTTGGTAAAACCGCGTAACTCTAGTAGTTGGCTTCGTAGCCGTTGCCGTCGCCGGTGGGCTCTTCGTAGTAGTCCGAATCGCTCGAATCGCCTGAGTCATCGGAATCGTCAGAGCTGACCGATGAGGTTGCGGTACCGTTTGCGTAGTCGTCAGACGTGTTGTTGTTCAGGTCGCCGATCGTAGAACTGGAACCGTCGGAAAGACCCATGGTGTTGGGACCCTTGGGATCCTTGCCGGCATCGACGCGCTCCATCATTTCCTTGAGCTCGTCCTCGTAGACAAAGACGTAGCTCACACCGTCGATCATGGTGCTGTCGTCGCCGTACGAGGGCAGGTTGGCCGAGTAGATACCGTCGACATCCATACCGCGCATGGCGTTGACCGTAGCCACGATATCTTGAACGCTCATATCGGTTACGAGCATATCGGACAGCGAATTAACCAGGCCAAAAATCTTCGTGGCATCGAAGTTATTGAGAATCTGGTTGGCAAGGGCGCCAAGCACCTGACGCTGGTGGCGCATGCGCGTGTAATCGCCGTCGGCATAGGTGTAGCGGCAGCGGGCATAGGTAAGGGCGGTGGCACCGTCCATATGCTGCTGGCCAGCGGTAATCTTAATATCCAGGTGCTCGGGGTCGTCAACATCATCGGTTGCGTTAATGTCGATACCGCCAACCGAATCAATCAGCGCCTGCATACCGTCGAAGCTGACCTCGGCATAGTGGGAAATCTGAACACCGCACAGCTCGTTGACCGCCTCGACCATGGCCTCGGCGCCGCCAACGGTATGGCAGGCGTTGATCTTCATGGTCTCACCCTTGTACTCGACCTTGGTGTCGCGCGGAACGGAAATGAGCGTCGCCTGCTTTTGCGTGGGGTCGATGCGTGCCAGGATAATCGAGTCGGCACGATACGTATCCTCGCCCGGACGGCCGTCGGTGCCAAGAAGCAGCACGTAGAACGGATCCTTTGCCTCATCGGTGTCAACCAGAACCCGACGCAGATTATCGGTAATGACATTAGAATCGCCGAGCTTGCCCATAATGGTGGCAAACCACAGGCCGGCAGCGGTAGTGGCACTCAGCAGCACGCCAAGCACGACAATGAGCGCGACGTGACGAATCGTGTGGCTACGACGACGTTGACGAGCGCGCTCGGAATAGCGAGCCACGTTATCGCGACTGTAGATCTTGGCCTGCGCACCAGTTGAGGGTCTTCGGGCGGTGGTATCCGCGAGGGGCTTTTTATTAAACATAGGCAACCTGTATTAGTAGATGACGGGATCGGGGACGGTAGCATGCTCGACATGCGCGCCGAGCGCCTGCAGCTTTTCGACAAACTGCTCGTAGCCGCGCTTGATGTGATGGATGGCCGAAACCTCGGTCGTCCCGTCGGCGATCAAGCCCGCTACGACGAGGGCCGCTCCGCCACGCAGATCGGGCGAGGTAACCTGTGCACCCGAGAAGCCCTTGACGCCATGAATCATGGCATGATGGCTCTCGATACGAATGTCGGCACCCATGCGCACCAGCTCAGAGGCAAACATAAAGCGATTCTCGAAGATGTTTTCGGTAATAACGGAACTGCCGTCGGCAAGGGCGGAGAGCACCATAATCTGCGCCTGCATGTCGGTCGGGAAACCGGGAAACGGAAGCGTCTGGATGTCGACCGGCTTGATACGCTCGGCACGGTTCACATGGACGCCATCTTCGACGCGCTCGCAGTCGATACCCATGAGCTCCATCTTCTTGAGCACCATGCCCAAGTGAATGGGGCAAAAACCCGTGACGTCGACACCGCGATCGTCGGCCATCAGCGCACCGGCGACGATAAAGGTACCGGCCTCGATGCGGTCGCCCACTACGCGATGGGCAACGGGATGGAGCTCTTCCACGCCTTCGATAGTCACGACGGGCGTACCGGCGCCAACAATCTTGGCGCCCATCTCGTTGAGCATGTTAGCGAGATCGACGATCTCGGGCTCGCGGGCGGCATTGTCGATAACCGTGGTGCCCTGTGCGCGCACGGATGCCATGATGAGGTTCTCGGTCGCACCGACGCTGGCGAACTCGAGCGTGACGGTGGTACCGCGCAGACCTTGGGGCGCATTAGCGTTGATGTAACCGTGGGCGGTATCGAACTCAACGCCCAGGGCCTCAAGACCAAGAATGTGCATATCGATCTTGCGAGCACCCAGGTTGCAGCCGCCCGGCATGGCAATCTTGGCGCGATGGAAGCGGCCCAGCAGGGGTCCCATGACGGCGGTGGAAGCACGCATCTTAGCGACGAGCTCGTAGGGGGCCTCCCAAGAATCGACCTGAGAGGTATCAATCTCGAGCGTGTGCTCGTCGAGAACATCGATCGTAGCGCCCATGCCCTTGAGCACCTTGCCCATCACGTGGACATCGGAAATATCGGGCACGTTCTGCAGCGTCGTCTTGCCCGGCGCCAGAAGCGTTGCCGCCATGAGTTTGAGCGCGGAGTTCTTGGCGCCCGAGACGGGCACGGAGCCTCCGATGGCGTGGCCACCCTCAACGCGGATAATATCCAAGGTCTACCCTTTCAAAAAGCATGCCCGGGGTGGCTGGGCCATCCCGGGCATGATGTGTTCGCAAATGGTCGAACGCTAAATCGTTTGACTATTGGGCAAGCTTGAGCTTACACCATGCGATTTCATTATAGAGGTAGGCGCGGCGTGCATCATCCTCCGACAAATTACCCAGCTTCTCTTCAAAACCTTGAATATCAGCTTTAAGCTTGTCGGCATCGACGGTCGCCAAATCGCAAGCGCGCTCGGCGAGAACGGTCACGACATCGTCCGCAACCTGGGCATAGCCGCCGGCCACGGCAAACGTGTGGTCGACAGTGCCCATGGCCTTATCGGAAACGCGAACGTAACCGCGGTCGATCGTGCAGATCTCGCTGGAGTGAGCAGGCAGAACGCCAAACTCGCCATCCGTGGACGGAATCGACACAAACGCAGCGTCGCCCTCATAGGCGCAGCTCACGGGGCACACGATGCGGATACGCATAACCTACTTCTCCCCCATCTTGCGGGCGCGCTCGCGCACGTCCTCAATCGTGGAAGCATAGCGGAAAGCCTGCTCGGGCAGGTCATCGGCCTTGCCGTCGACAATCTCGGCGAAAGAGCGGACGGTATCCTCGACGCGGACGTAGACACCGGGGTTGCCGGTGAACTTCTCGGCGACGTGGAAGGACTGCGAGAGGAACTGCTGAATCTTACGGGCACGGTTGACCGTAAGGCGCTGCTCCTCGGACAGCTCGTCCATACCCAGAATGGCGATGATGTCCTGAAGGTCGGAGTACTCCTGCAGGAGCTCCTGGACCTTGACGGCGACACGGTAGTGCTCCTCGCCGACGATCGAGGGATCGAGAGCGTCGGAGGAAGACGCAAGCGGGTCGATAGCCGGGAACAGGCCGAGCGACGAAATGCTACGCGAAAGAACCGTGGTGGCGTCGAGGTGCGTAAACGTCGTGGCAGGCGCCGGGTCGGTCAGGTCGTCTGCGGGGACGTAGACAGCCTGGACGGAGGTAATGGAGCCCGTCTTGGTCGAAGTAATGCGCTCCTGGAGGTCGCCCATCTCGGTTGCCAGCGTGGGCTGGTAACCGACGGCGGACGGCATACGGCCCAGCAGTGCGGAAACCTCGGAACCTGCCTGGGAGAAGCGGAAGATGTTGTCGATGAACAGCAGAACGTCCTGGCCACGATCACGGAAATACTCAGCGGTGGTAAGGCCGGCCAGACCGATGCGCAGACGCGCTCCGGGCGGCTCGTTCATCTGACCATAGACCAAGCAGGTCTTGTCGATAACGCCAGACTCGCTCATCTCGAGGAACAGGTCGGTGCCCTCGCGGGTACGCTCGCCGACGCCGGTGAACACCGAGGTGCCGCCGTGCTCCTGAGCGAGGTTGTTGATGAGCTCCTGGATCAGAACGGTCTTGCCGACGCCGGCGCCGCCGAACAGACCTGTCTTGCCGCCGCGGATGTAGGGCTCGAGCAGGTCGACGGCCTTGATACCGGTCTCGAAGATCTCGGTCTTGGTGGTGAGCTCGTCGAAACGGGGCGCTGCATGGTGGATGGGGTAGAACTCCTCCACCTCGGGCATGGGCTTGCCGTCGACGGGCCTGCCCATGACATTCCAAATGCGGCCGAGCGTCTTGGGACCAACGGGCATCTTCATGGGCTCACCGGTATCGGTGGCGATGAGGCCGCGCTGCAGGCCGTCGGTCGAGGACATGGCGACCGTGCGGACGACGCCGCCCGGAAGCTGGCTCTCGACCTCGAGGATCGTGCTCAGGTGACCGATCGGGGTCTCGGCCTCGACCGTGAGCGCGTTGTAGATCGGGGGCACCGCACCGTCAAACTTGACGTCGACGACAGGACCGATGATTCGCACGATGCGACCATCACCGGCAGTCGTCTTCTTGGTGGCTTCCTCGACCGCAAGCTTTACGGTGTTATTAGCCATTACTGTTCCTCCAATGCTGAGGCTCCGCCGACGATCTCGTTAATCTCGGTCGTGATCGAAGCCTGGCGCACGCGACTATACGTGCGGGTAAGGGTCGAGATGATCGCGGTGGCGTTTTCCGTCGCGGAGTGCATGGCCTTGCGGCGTGCACCCTGCTCGGCAGCCGCCGAATCGATCAAGGCCTGGTAGATGACCGTCAGGATATAAGACGGCACAAGCTTGCCGAGAACATGCTCGGGAGAGGGCACGAACTCGAACGTGGACGAGATGCGCTTAGGGGCGTCGGTCTCGTTCTTACGCGGACCGTGGGCCATGGCGATCATCTCGGGGTCGAGCGGCAACAGATGCTCGACGCGAAGCTCCTGATCCACGCGGTTCTTGGCGTGGTGGTAGACAAGCTCGACACGGTCAAGCTCACCGGCACGATACGCATCGCAGATATGAGAGGAGATCATGCGGGCCTGATTGAAATCGGGCTCGGAGGAGTTGCCCTCAAAGTGCATGACAACGTTTGCGCGGTCACGGAAATACGTGGCCGGCTTACGCCCGCACGCGATGATCTCGCACTCGATGCCGTCGTTCGCCCAAGAAGCGGCGAGCTTTTCGGCCGTGCGCTCCACCGTCGTATTGAAACCGCCGGCAAGGCCGCGGTCCGAGGCAATAACGACAATCAGGCCATGCTTGACACTCTCATGCTTCTGCAGCATGGGATCGGTGCCCGAACAGGAGGCGTCGCCGGCGACCGTCAACATGACGTCGGTCAGCGCCTCCTTATAGGGCTCGGCCTGCTTGGAGCGATCGAGGGCACGACGGATCTTGGCCGTAGAGACCATCTCCATCGTGCGCGTGATCTGCTTGGTCGTGGTAACCGAGGAGATTCGCTTCTTAATGTCGCGAAGGTTGGCCATAGGGCTTAGTTCTCCTCTGATCCAGTCGTATCGGCATGGTGCTTAGCCATGAACTGCTGCTTAAAGTCGCCGATGACGCGCAGGAGCTCAGCCTTGGTGTCATCGTCAATCTTCTTGGCGCGAACCTTGTCGAGCAGCGAGCCAAAGCCATTGTCCATGTACTCGATGAGCTCGGCACGGAAGGGCAGCACGTCGGAGATTTCCAGGTCATCCAGGAAGCCCTCGTTGCCAGCGAACAGCGTAACGATCTGCTCGCCAACCTCAAACGGCTTGTAGCGCGGCTGCTTCAGGAGCTCGGTCATGCGAGCGCCGTGGGTAAGCTGCTTCTGAGTAGCCTCGTCGAGGTCGGAGCCGAACTGCGTAAAGCCGGCGAGCTCCTGGTACGAAGCGAGGTCCAGACGGAGGTTGCCGGCGACCTGCTTCATGGCCTTGGTCTGCGCGTCGCCACCGACGCGGGACACGGAGATGCCCACGTCGACTGCCGGGCGCTGGCCCTGGAAGAAGAGCTCGGACTGCAGGTAGATCTGACCATCGGTAATGGAAATGACGTTGGTCGGAATGTAGGCCGAGACGTCGCCGTCCTGGGTCTCGATGATCGGAAGAGCCGTCATGGAGCCGTAGCCGTTCTTCTTGGACATCTTGACGGCACGCTCGAGCAGACGAGAGTGCAGGTAGAAGATGTCGCCAGGATAGGCCTCGCGTCCGGGCGGACGATGCAGCGTCAGCGACATCTGACGGTAGGCCACAGCCTGCTTGGACAGGTCATCGTAGATGACGAGCACGTGGCCACCGGGGTTGGTCTCGCTGGCGGGCTTGCCGTCCTCGCCGTTGTACATGAAGAACTCGCCGATAGCGGCACCGGCCATAGGCGCGATGTACTGCATAGGGGCGGAATCGGCAGCGGTGGCCGAAACAATGATGGTGTAGTCGAGCGCACCGTGCTGAGCGAGGGTCTCGCGGATGTTGGCAACCGTGGAGGCCTTCTGGCCGATGGCGACATAGATGCAGACCATGCCCTTGCCGCGCTGGTTGAGGATAGCGTCGATGGCGATGGCGGTCTTACCGGTCTTACGGTCGCCGATGATGAGCTCACGCTGACCGCGGCCAATAGGCACCATGGAGTCGATAGCGAGCAGACCGGTCTGAACCGGCTCGCACACCGGGGTACGATCGATGACGCCGGGGGCCTTGAACTCGATGGGACGACGGTGCGTGGCGACGATGTCGCCCAGGCCGTCGATGGGCTGGCCGAGCGGATTGACGACGCGGCCGAGCATGGCACGGCTCACGGGGATATCCATAATGCGGCCAGTGGTGCGGCACTCGTCGCCTTCCTTGATGGAGTCGACGGCACCAAACAGAACGGCGCCGACCTCGTCACGGTCAAGGTTCTGGGCAAGGCCGAAGACGGTCTCACCGGTATCGGAGCTCTTGAACTCCAGAAGCTCGCCTGCCATGGCGCTCTTGAGGCCGGAGACGCGCGCGATGCCGTCGCCTACCTCGTCGACCGTTGAAACCTCATGCGTATCGACCGTCGCGGAGAGGCTCGTGAGCTGCTCCTGCAGTTTCTTGGCGATATCCTGGGCATTGAGGGTTTCGGACATTAGGCTTCACCTCCGTACGAATTAGCAGAGTTTGCGAGGGTCTCCTGCGCGATGCGCAGCTGTGTCTTGACGGTAATGTCACGACGCTCGCCGCGGGCTTCGAGCACCAGGCCGCCCACGATAGACGGGTCGACCTGCTCGATAAGGAACACCTTGCGGCCGAAGTCCTGCTCGCATTTCTTAGTGATGGTTTGACGCAGCTCGTCGTCGAGCGGGATCGCCGTGGTGACGGTCACGCCCACTACATCCTCGTCTTCCTCGGCAACATACTTAAAGGCAGCTGCCACCTTGGGAAGAAGGTCGAGCTGGTCGCGCTTGGACATGGTGTCGAGCACGGCGATGATCTCGGGGCTGGCAGAAGCCAGGCGCTCGATCATCTCGAGGTCCTCAAACACATGGTTCTCGGCCTTAGCGGCTTCCAGAAGGGAGCGCGCGTAGGTCTCGAGCACCTTGTCCTGATAGCGGCTAGTCGGCATTCAGGCTACCTGCTTCCTGGATGTAGCGCTCGATGAGCTTCTTCTGCTCGGCATCGTCCTCGAGTGCCTCGCCCACGATCTTGGTGGCGACGGCAACGGACAGGTCGGCGATGGAGCTCGCGGCACCGGCGTAAATGGACTTGCGCTCGTCCTCGACGGTCGTATGGGCCTTGGCGATGATCTCCTCGGCCTCCTTGTGAGCAGCCTCGATGATACGGGCGCGCTCGGACTCGGCGTCCTTACGGGCCTCGAGAACGATGTCGGCAGCCTGACGACGGGCGTCGGTGACGATCGAGTCGGACTCAGCGCGCTTGGCGATGGCCTCCTGCTTGGTCTTCTCGGCCTCGTCGAGGCTCTCCTCGATCTTCTTGCCGCGCTCCTCCATGGTTTTCATGATGCCCGGCAGGGCGACCTTTGCCAGCACGATCCAGATGATCAGGAAGGCGATAAGCGCCGGGATGAACTCCGCCATCTTAGGGATGAGGATGTCCGCACCGGCAGCGCCGTCCTCGGCGAACGCGGAAACCGGCATGAGCAGCGCGGCCGCGGACGCGGAGAGTGCGATCGCGCTCTTCTGGGATGAAAGATTCATACTTGACGCTCCGTGCTATTTAACGATCAGCGCGACAACGAAGCCGATCAGAGCCAGAGCCTCGCCGAAAGCGGAGCCCATGATGAAGACGGTGAACACGCGGCCCTGGACCTCAGGCTGACGGGCCATAGCACCCGTAGCACCCAGAGCAGACAGGCCGATAGCAAGACCAGCGCCGATAACACCGAGACCGTAACCGATAACTCCCACGATTCCTCCTTTGTCGTGCGTGTCTTATTTCACGCAGGATAACCTTTTTATAACTGCCGGGCTCCATGGGTACGGGCACCGGCGGTTTAACGAATTGCCTTACCTTTAAGGCGCGAACGGAAGACTACTCCTCCTCCGCGACCTCCTCTGCCTCGGAGACATACACGGCGGTAAGGACCGTGAAGACGTAAGCCTGGATGGCGCCGACCACAAGCTCGATCGCATAGATCAGGATGAGGATGGCAAGCCAGGCCAGCGAAGGCAGGGCGCCGACGGCGTGGGCCGCGGAAACCTGCTGAAGCAGCGGCTGCATGAACATGCTCGCCATGATGGCGAACGAGCCCATGACCACGTGTCCTGCGAACATGTTGCAGAACAGACGGACGGCAAGCGTGATGAGGCGCAGGAAGGTCGAGAAAAGCTCGACGACCCACACGAGCACGTTCATCGGGAAGCTCACGCCCTGCGGGGCGAGGCTCTTGATGTAGCCGATCACGCCGTGAGCCTTGCATCCGTAGTAGATGAAGTACACGAAGGCGAAAATGGCGAGTGCGGCGGTGGAGCCGATTGCGCCGGTGCCGGGCTTCATTCCCGGGATCAGGCCGATCATGTTATTGATCAGGATGAACAGGAAAAGCGAGCACAGGAACGGGAAGTGCTTCTTCCAGTTCTCACCCACGACACCCTTGCCGATATCGTTCTCGACGTACTCGATGATGTACTCGAAACCGTTGACGAAGAAGCCCTTGGGAACCAGGGTCTGCTTCTTCTTGAACACGGCCAGGACGATCAGGAGCACGATCGTGGAGACGATCAGCCAAAACGAGTACTGCGTGATGCCGCAGCTCAGATCGCCCACGACAGGGGTGGAGCTGAACTCGCTGACCAGATGATTAATCTCATCAGGCAGCTTTTCAAAAATTTCCACGACTTACCTTTCGACCTCATGAGGATCTCGCAGCGCCTTGGCGACGCGAACCGCGCAGGCGGCCATAAAGGCCACGAAGCCGATCGCCTCGCCCAGGAGGAACATGCGAAATGCCTCTCCGAACAACACAAACACAACCAAGGTAAAGACAAGCAACGCGATTGCCGAGACCGCGAGACTCACCATACCCTTGAGCATGTCCGCATTCTGCTTATCGTCAAGAACCGGCTTGAGCGTAAAGACAAAGGGAAGGAAGGCAATCGCGCCCGCGATGGCACCTGCAACGATAGCGAGCAGATCGGCTATCTGAAACACTGGCGTCCTCACTTTCCTTTTTTATCGCCTCACAGGACAGTTCCCGCCAAACATTGGTGACTATTGTACGAGCCAATCGCTAAAGTACAACCGAAAAAGCATCGGTTAATACGCACCTGTTCGTTTTCTTAAGACCTTCTTTATGCCGCAGGTACGGTAATACGTTTTTCTCGAACCCTGCAGGGCAAAACGTCCGTTAACAGGAGTGCGCGCGGTCGTCTTTTGCTCGTCCGCGCGCACCATTTCTTCGTATTTTCGACGTTAGCCGGTATGGCCCAGAGATTACAGCGTGCCGTAGATGCGGTCGCCGGCGTCGCCCAGGCCGGGAACGATGTAGGCAGCTTCGTTGAGATGGTCGTCGATGGCGCAGGTATAGATATGCACATCGGGGTCCTTCTCAGTCAGCGACTTGAGGCCCTCGGGGGCCGCGACGATGCACAGCATGCGGATGTCCTTGACACCGCGCTCGCGCAGGTAGCTGATGGCCATCTCGGCCGAACCGCCCGTGGCGAGCATGGGGTCGACGACCAGGCAGATGCGCTGGTCGATATCCTTGGGCATCTTGCAGTAATACTCATGCGGCTCGTGGGTAACCTCGTCGCGCTCCATACCGATGTGGCCCACGCGAGCGGAGGGTACCAAGTCGAGGATGCCATCGACCATGCCAAGGCCCGCACGCAGAATGGGAACGATGGCGAGCTTTTTGCCGGCGAGCTGCTTAAACGTTGCGGTGGTGATGGGGGTCTCGACTTCGACGTCTTCCATGGGCAGGTCGCGCATGGCCTCGTAGCCGTCAAAAAGCGCGAGTTCGCGCACGAGCTGGCGGAACTGGTTGGTGCCGGTGTTTTTGTCGCGCAGAATCGACAGCTTATGCTGGACGAGCGGGTGATCGACAAGCGTCACACGGGACGTATCGTAGGTGACGGTCATGGGTTGATTGCCCCTTTCGTTGCGGCCGCAAAACGGCCTTGCTGACAAGGCGCGCAGCAATGTTGCCGCCGCACGCCATACATTAATTTAGCGGTTTGTTGTATCGAGCAGCCCATCGCAGCCCTACTGTGCGGTACTGAGCGAGCGCCTGACTGCATCACGCCAGCCCGCAAGGTTTTGCTCGCGACGCTCGGCGGACATATGGGGAAGAAAGGTCCTAACGATCTGGGCATTTTGCTCCAGCTCTTCAAGGTCTTCCCAATAGCCGACGGCAAGCCCCGCCAAGTACGCGGCACCGATTGCCGTGGTCTCCACCGTCTCGCATTGCAGCACGGGGATATCCAGCAGGTCGGCCTGGAATTGCATGATGAACTCGTTGCGTGAGGCGCCGCCATCGACGGACAGGCGCTCAATCGAAAGTCCCACGTCCTGCTCCATGGCGCGCAGCACGTCATAACTCTGGTAGGCCATGGACTCGCAGGCCGCACGCACAATGGTCGCGCGACTCGAGGCACCGGTCAGGCCGCACACGATACCGCGGGCACGCGGGTCCCACCAGGGAGCGCCCAGGCCAGCGAAGGCGGGGACGAAGTAGCAGCCCTCGTTGTCGTTGATCGAAGCGGCGAGTTGCGCGGACTCGCTCACACTCGAGATGATGCCCATGTTGTTGCGCAGCCAGTTCATGGTTGAGCCGGCGGCAAAGATAGAACCCTCGAGCGCATAGCTGATCTTGCCGTCCGCGGCGATACCGATCGTGGAGACCAGACCGTTCTTGGATTCGACGACCTCGTCGCCGGTGTTCATGAGCATAAAGCAACCCGTGCCATAGGTGTTTTTGGTCTGGCCAGGATGGAAGCAGCAGTGGCCGAACAGCGACGCCTGCTGATCGCCCGCCACGCCCATGATGGGCGGCATGTTGGTCATGATGTCGCTCGCGACGCGGCCGTAGTCGCCCGAGCTCCAGCGAACCTCGGGCATCATGGAACGTGGAACGTCAAAGAGCGCCAGCAGGTCGTCGTCCCAATCGAGCGTATGGATATTAAAGAGTGCCGTGCGGCTGGCATTGGTGTAGTCGGTGGCAAAGACCTGGCCGCCGGTGAGGTTGTAGATGAGCCAGGTGTCGATGGTGCCAAACATGAGGTCGCCCGCCGCCGCGCTCTCGCGTGCGCCGTCGACGTTGTCGAGAATCCACTGCACCTTGGAGGCCGAGAAATACGGGTCAAGCGTAAGTCCCGTGCGGGAGCGCACCAGCTCTTCTGCGCCCTGCTCGACCAGCTCGTCGATCAGAGGTGCGGTGCGACGGCATTGCCACACGATGGCGTTATAGATGGGTTGGCCGCTTATGCGGTCCCACACCACCGTGGTCTCGCGCTGGTTGGAGATACCGATGGCGGCAATGCGGTCAGAATGGATGCCGCTCTTAAACTGGACCTCCATCATCACGCCGATCTGGCTGGCAAGCACCTCCATGGGGTCTTGCTCTATCCAACCGGGACGCGGGAAGCTGGTTTTGACGCTACGACGTGCCTGCGCGACGATGCAGCCGTACTCGTCGACGATGGTCGCAAGTACCGAGGTGGTGCCGCAGTCGAGCGCCATGATGTAGGAACCGCCAAAGTCAAACGAGGCATCTTCCATGCCCAGGCTGCCCAGATTCAACG
>DBFRXD010000047.1:0-2311 GCA_048502435.1 Collinsella aerofaciens | reverse complement strand
TCGGGCGAGGTCATCCGCTTTGAGGGCCTCAACGGCGTCGTGCGCATGAGTGCCGATGCCCCCGATGCCCCCGGATACGCGCGCACCCTGGGCGACGCAGTCACGCAGCTGCAACATTACAGTGCCTACAAGATCTTGATGTCTACATCGCTCGCCAGCCGCATCGCTCAAGATAAGGCACTTGAGCCGCTGCTGTGCTTTAACGAGCTCGAACTCGAGGTAACCGAAATCTCGCCCCGCGAATGCACGAAGCGCGGGGGCATCCAGTCTGTACTCGACGCCCTCGATCCCCACCACGGAACCGTATACGGCATCGGCGACGCCAGCAATGACGTCTCGCTGATGAACACCGTCGATGTCGGTATCGCCATGGGCAATGCGCCGGACTATCTCAAAAAGCGCGCCGACTACATCACCGACTCGGTCGACAAAGATGGCGTCGTCAAGGCGCTCGAGCACTTTAGGCTTATATAAGCAGCCGGCACGCGCACGCGTCCCGTTTCCCCAAATCGCCAAAACAGACGCGCCGGCAACTCCAATGTGGCAATATGGTATCTGCACACCGCAACGATGCAACCTAAGAAAGAATGCGAGAACCCGTGTCCAGTCCGTTTACCAGCTTTTTAGCCCAGCACTTTGACCAGATCAACGACTATCTGGCCACGTTCTTTGACGGACAGGCGACCTCTGCCGATATCGAGCGCTACCTGTACACCCCGCTCTCGACATTTACGGCCAATGCCGGCAAGCGCCACCGCCCGCTCATCTGCATGCTCGCCGCCACCGCGGTAGGTGGCAGCTTTGAGAGCGCCCGCAGCGCCGCGGCAGCCATCGAGCATTTCCAGTCGGGCGCGCTGATCCACGACGACATAGCCGACAACGGCCAGCTGCGTCGCGACAAGCCTTGCATGCACCTTACCGAGGGCACTGGCCTTGCCATCAACTGCGGCGATCTGGCGCTCACCATGGTCACCAAGACGGTTCTCGACGACCCCACGCTCGAGGCAGACGTGAAACTCCGCGTGCTCCACGAGCTCACCGAGATGATCGTTCGCACCATCGAGGGCCAGGCGCTCGACTTGGGCTGGGTCCGCGACGAGCGCTTTGACATCTCGGTCGACGATTATCTGAACATGGCGACGCACAAGACCGCGTACTACAGCGGAGCTACGCCACTTGCCGCCGGAGCCATCATTGGCGGAGGCAGCGAACAGCAGGTCGAGGCACTGCGCGCCTTTGGCCTGCACACGGGCCTTGCCTTCCAGATTCAGGACGATCTGCTCAACTTGATCGGCACCAAAGAGGCCGCCAACAAGGACTTCCGCACCGATATCACCGAGGGCAAGCGCACCCTCGTCGCCGTGCACGCCCTGTCAGACGAGCGTTATCACGACGAGGTCGAGGCAATCCTTTCCTCGGGCACCGAGGACCCCGCGCAACTTGCACGCGCCGTGGAGATCTTCCAGGAGACCGGCTCCATCGATTACGCCCACACTTACGCGCTCGACCTGACCGCCAAGGCGAAAGCGGCCATCGAGAACGTTGAGCTTGATCCGCATGCACGCGAGCTGTTCGACTCCATGGCAGATTTCTTTGTGGAGCGCCTTAACTAGCGGGGGTAATAAAACCTGTCAGCAGCGTATTTGGGTACAACTTGCTACACTGTTGAGTGCATGTTTATGCATCCCTTTGCGTTGTCTATCCGACACACGCTCAAATAGTACGAATGGTACGCCGAAAGGGGTTCGTTCATGGAACCTATTACAACGGGCATGCAGGGAGCAGCCGTCGAGGACGTGCAGTCTCGTCTCCTGCAGCTCGGTTACACGATTGATGCCGCCGAAGTCACCGACAAGTACTTTGGAGCCACCACTGAGCAGGCCGTCAGCACCTTCAGGCTCGACAGCGGCCTTGCTGCCGGTCATGCCGTCGATATTCCCTGCTGGAGCGCCCTTGTAGACGCTTCGTATAAGCTGGGCGACCGCACTCTCTATCTGCGCATGCCCAATTTCCATGGCGCCGATGTGCAGGCCCTGCAGCGCGCTCTCAACGTTTTGGGCTTTGCCTGTGGCGAAGACGACGGCTACTTTGGTCCGCATACCGAGGCCGCCCTGCAGCAGTTCCAGGAAAATGTCGGCCTGTTTGCCGACGGCATGGCCTTCCAGGACACCTACGCCTACATCAACCGCCTGCACCATGTGTGGGAGGGCAAGCCCTCGGTCACCGAAGCCGAGTCCCGCATCGGTTTTGCTCGCGCCGCCAACGTGCTCGAGCGCTTCCAGATTGCCGTTATCGGCGAGGACCCCATCGC
>DBFRXD010000046.1:0-8160 GCA_048502435.1 Collinsella aerofaciens | reverse complement strand
GCGTGAGGCGTATGAGAAGATCGGCGCTAATTATGATGACGCGTGCGCTCGGCTGATGGGCGAGGAAATGCTTGCCCGCTTTGCCCTCAAGTTTTTGGATGACGAGAGCATGGACAAGCTGGAGGCCGCCATGGCGGCAGGAGACGCCGAAGGTGCGTTTATGGCAGCGCACACGCTCAAAGGCGTGAGCCAGAACCTGGGATTCGATAATCTGTACGAGCCGGCGGTCGTGGTGACCGAAGCGCTGCGCGGCGCCGATGCCGTTGACGGCGCTCGCGAGGGAATGCACGCGCTGCAGCAGCAATATGCGGCCACGATGTCGGCCCTGCGCGAGGCGGCTGAATAAGAGCTTGCGAGCCTTGGTGTGTACCTGCCGCGTATAGGCAAAAGGGCGCCCCGCCGGACCATGTGGCCGGCGGGGCGCCCTTGTCTGTTTTGTGGTTCGCGAGCTAACGGGCCTGCTTAACCTTGGCCGCTGCCTCGACAAACGACTTCCACAGGTTAAAGTCGGTCTCGAGCGTCTTCCACGTATACTCAGGGTGCCATTGCACGCCCAGGCAGAAAGGCTGGCCTTCGACTTCGATGCACTCGGGCACGCCGTCGGTTGCCTTGGCGACCAAGCGCGTGCTTTTACCCAGACGATCGACGCAGCAGTGGTGTGCCGAGTTGGTCTGGATCAGCCTGTGCCCGCCAACCGCGCGCTCCAGCAGCGAGCCCGGCACGACCTCGACAGGATGCACAGGGTCGTTGAGCACGTGGGTATGGCGCCACTGCGTGCGGCCCTCGCGCGCGCCCAGGCTCGGCACGTCCATGCACAGGGTGCCGCCGGTGGCGACGTTGAGCAGCTGCGTGCCGCGGCAGGTGGTAAAGAGCGGCTTTTTGGCGCGGAGTACCTCGTCGACCAGCTTAAACTCAAAACTATCGCGGATCTCGCAGCAGAGGGTGGGGTCGTAGGGTCGATCATCGCCCCAACGTTTGGGATTGACATCGGGGCCGCCGGGAATGGCGATACCGTCAGCGATTTCCACGTAACGACGGATAACGTCTACGTCTTCGGTAATGGACATCTGCAGCGGCAGACCGCCGGCGGCAAGAATGGCGTCGACAAAGACGCTCGCAATCTCCTCGTTGGGGGAGAGCGTTTCGCTCAAATAGGGCTTCGCTTCTTCCCAGCGTGGTGCTACCAGGATAAGCGGGCGGTCGGCGGGATCGACGTCGACGTGCGGAGTGTAGGATGATGAGGTGCGGGTTCCGATCATGGGTGCGGCTTTCGAATCCGGATGGACATGGCACGGGGGTGGCGCGGGACAAACGTTACTGATGAATTCGCCCGCGTGGCAATTGGGTTAGTGGCCCTTAATGGAGTTGAGGAAGTCCTGGGCGCGCTTGGTCTGGGGGTGGTCGAAGAACTCGTCGGGCGTACCGGTTTCCACGATCTGGCCGTCGGCCATAAACACGACGCGGTCGGCCACGCGGCGGGCGAAGTTCATCTCATGCGTAATGACGATCATCGTCATGCCCTGCTGCGCCAGACGGACCATGACCTCGAGCACCTCGTTGATCATTTCGGGGTCAAGGGCGCTCGTGGGCTCGTCAAAAAGCATGGCCTTGGGTTGCATGGCAAGCGAACGTGCGATGGCTACACGCTGTTGCTGGCCGCCCGAGAGCTGTGCGGGCACCTTGTCGGCCTGCTCGGCCACGCCCACGCGGCCCATCAGGTCCATGGCGCGCTCACGAGCCTCGTCCTTGGACACGCCCAGCACGTCGACCGGCCCCAGCATGACGTTCTGCAGCACCGTCATATGTGCGAACAGGTTGAACTGTTGGAACACCATGCCTAGCTCGGCACGCATGCGGGCAAGATCCTTGCCTTCCTGCGGCAGGGGCTTGCCCTCGATGAGGATCTCGCCCGAGTCGATGGTTTCCAGGCGGTTGATGGTGCGGCACATGGTCGACTTGCCCGAGCCCGAGGGACCGATCACAACGACGACCTCGCCGCGGTCGACCGAGAGATTGATGTCGTTGAGGACGTGTAGATCGCCATAGTGCTTATCGACGTGTCTGAGCTCGATCAGCGGCTGATTGCCGGTGGAAGAGGTGCTCTGTGCCATGGTGCTCGGCTCCTTATGACTCGAAATGGTAAAGCGTTAGCGGATGATGGTCGCGCCGGTCTTGTGCGAAACATAGACAGCGGCCTTGTTGATCGCGACGTTGATGAGGATGTAGATGAGCGCGATAACCAGGTAGACCGACACGAGGGCGTCGTAGTTGGTAATGAGCACGCGGGCGTTTTGCATGAGGTCGGGGTAGCTCACCACATAGGCGACGGTGGTGTCTTTGACTACGACCACGAGCTGCGAAATCAACGACGGAATGATAAACCGAATCGCCTGCGGCAACACGATTTTAAAGGTGATTTTAGCCTTGGAAAGACCGAGTGCCTGGGCGGCCTCGACCTGGCCGCGCGGCACGGCGTTGACGCCGGCGCGGAAAATCTCGGCCAGCACGCCGGCCGCAGCGAGCGCGACAGGCAGTGTGAGCATCCAAAACGACGGCAGCGAGATCTTGTACTGGGGCAGCACCAAAAAGAAGAAGTAGATAAACAGCAGGCTCGGCACGCCGCGGAAGAAGTCGGTAAGCACGCGGCAGACCAGCTGCAGCGGCTTAATGTCGCTGGTGCGGCCGAGCATAAGGGCTAAGCCCAGCACCAGCGCGATGGCGCCAGCGGTGAGTGCGACTTTAACGGTGCCCTCAAAGCCGGCAAGCAAGAACTTCCAGGTGGTGAGGTGCGTAAAGAAATACCAATAGTGGACCGAAAGCTGGCCGGTCACATAAAAGCGCTGCAGTACCAGGGCGACGAGCGCGGCGACGGCGACGAGTGAGATGGCGGTGCCGATGCGAATCTTGGCGCGCATCTTGGGGCCGGGAGCCTCGTAGAGCGCATCGCGCATGGTAAGCGCAGGGGAGGAGTGCTTGCTCATCGGAGGATCCTCACCTTCTTATCGATGTAGTTGCCAATGTGGCTCACCACAAAGGCCGTGCCCAGGTAGCCGAGCGCCGAGATAAAGAACGCGGCGACGCCGCCGAGCGAGCGCGTGTTGATGTAGCTCACCACGCCGGTAAGCTCTTGCGGCTTAAGCGGCACCTGGCTGCCCAAGGCGGTAGTGAGCATGACGGCGATAAAGAGGTTCGTCATGGGCAATACGCTTGAGCGCAGTGCCTGCGGAATCACGATCTTGGCGAGGATACGGCTGAAGCTCATGCCGAGCGAGCGGGCGGCTTCGACCTGGCCGACGCCGACGGTGTTGATGCCGCTCATAAAGTTCTCGGAACCAAAGGCAGAACCCAAGAGCACCGTAGCGACGATAACGCAGGTGCGGTAGGGCAGAACGACCTTGAGCGGCGGCAGCGCATAGACGACGATGATGAGCAGCGCGATGCCGGGGATGTTACGGAAGACCTGGACATACAGGTCGCCAAAGACGCGCAGTGGCTTGAGCGGCGACACGCGCATCACGGTGACGGCGACGGCCAGTACCATGGCGATGGCAAACGACTCAAGCGTCATGCCCCAGGTTGCTAGCAGCGCGTCGATATAGTTCTGGCCATAGAGCGACCAGAGTTCGGAGAGACTCATGCGGACCTCCCGCCGATAAGGAAAGGGGCTCCCGTGTGTACGGAAGCCCCGACAACTCAGTGAGGAAACAGTTTACCGCAATAAAGCGCATCATGCGTTTCCGTATGGTTTCGTTGCGGCCGTTACCAGGCCCGCTGCCTAGGCGCCGATCTCGGGCAGCTCGGGAACATTGGTGTCGCCCGTACGGTCGCCGATGCAGATCTGCCACAGCTCGGTCCAGGTGCCGTCGTCCTCGATCTTCTTAAGGAAGTCGTTGACAAAGGCGACGCCGTCGGAATCGAGCGGCAGGCCGATGCCGTAGGGCTCCTTGCTGCCGAAGGGCTTGCCGGCGATCTTGTACTTACCAGGCTCGCGGACCAGGGCGCTCTGCTGCATGTTGTTATCGATGACGTAGGCGTCAACGCGGCCCTGCTGGAGTGCCTGGCGGGCCTCCTCGTCGGTCTTGAACTCCTGCTGGCTGGCCTTGGGAGCGAGCTCCTCCAGGATGGCGGGGCCGTTGGAGCCGGACTGGACGGCGACGTTCTTGTCGGCCAGGTCGTCGACGCTCTTGATGTCGTCGTTATCGGCGAGCACCAGGATAGCCTGCTGCGTGTAGTAATAGGGACCGGCAAAGGAGACGAGCTTCTTGCGCTCGTCAGTGATGGTGTAGGTGGCAAAGACAGCGTCGACCTGGCCGTTCTGCAGGACGGACTCGCGCGTGTCCGAGGTCACCTGGGTGATCTCGACCTTGTTCTCGCCCAGAATGTAGTTGGACAGGAGCTGTGCGATACCGGCATCGAAGCCGCGGGTCTGACCGTCTTTCTCGTTGAGGAGGGAGAAGAGCGTGGAGGTCTGAACGCCACCGATCGTAAAGACGCCGGCGTCCTTGACGGCCGTGGCCCAGGTGCTGGCGGTGATGGCGTCGTCATCGGCCTTGGGGCCGTCGTTGACGAGCTTGTCGAATGCCTTGGCATCGAGCGTGGCGGAAACCTCGGTATCCTCGGAGCCCTTGGAGGAGCTAACGGCGGAGCCCTTGTCGGCCTCGGCGCTGGTGTCAGAGCAGCCGGCAAGACCAAGGCCGGCGACGGTTGCGAAGGTAGCGGCGACAAAGCCGCGGCGGTCGAGAACGACCTGCTGGGAGAGGTTCTTGCTCATAGTAGAACACCTTTCTCAATAAAATCCCTAGCGGTTGAGTAGAGTTATACCCTATCGCGCTCAAATGGGTCAACACGAAATAACTCAGAAACATACTTACCTTATGGGTAATTCTACCTACCAAAAAGGGACAGGCACCTTTGTGGTGGTTCTTGCAGATGTGGTGGCCTGTCTCGCTGCTTTGTCTCAATCTGTAACAGTTAGACGAGGAAATGGGTTCTACCTGTTACAGATCGAGATTTTCACTTCAGGGGAATTCGAATGTCTCGATCTGTAACATCTGGATGGCTAAAAGGTCTCTATCTGTTACAGATTGAGACAAAGGTCAGGGACTAAGACGTCTTATCTAGATCTGTAACAGTTAGACGGGAATTCGGGCTCTAGATGTTACAGATTGAGATAATTCAGTTGGGGAAATAAAAACCTCCGCAGGGATGCTTCCCTTGCGGAGGTTTTTTCTACTCGTTCAGCAGACGTACGGCTTCGGCGGCCATGTTCTCGACCGTCATGCCGTTCTGTGCGAGCAATTCGTTGGGGTCGTAGCGGTCGGGGAAGCCCTTGGCGATGCCGAAGGTGCGCGTGCGCACAGGTGTGCAGGCCAGATAACATGCCACGCGCTCGCCCCAGCCGCCGTCCAAGATGCCGTCCTCGAGGGTGACGACAACGCGATGCTCGGCGGCAAGGCTGTCGAGGAACTCACGGTCAAGCTCGGTTGTAAAGCGCGGGTTGACGAGCGTGGCCTCGATGCCGTACTCGGCAGCCAAGCGGTTTGTCACGCGCTCGCCCAGCTCAAAGAAATCGCCAAGTGCGAGCACGGCAACGTCGCGACCCCGGCGCACCACGTTGTAGCGAACGGCGCTGTAGTCGGTGTCCTCGACGGGTGCCAAATCGGGGCGGCTAACCAGGCCGATGCCCGGTACACGAATCGCCACGGGATGCTCACGGTGGTCGAGCGACCAGCTCAGCATGGACAGATATTCCTCCATGCAAGCCGGTGCAAGGTAGCGCATGTTGGGAAGTCCGCCCAGCATGGAAATATCAAAGAACGAGAGGTGCGTCTCGGACGTGGTGCCAAAGATCGACGCGCCAAACACCAAGATGGTTGCGGGAGCGTCGTTGAGGCACAGGTCGTGCCACAGCTCGTCGTAGGCGCGCTGCAAAAACGTGCCGTACACACCAAAGACTGGCTTGGCGCCCGAGCGCGCAAGCGCGGTGGCAAAGGTCACGGCGTGCTCCTCGGCAATGCCCACATCGACGAACTGTTTGCCGGCGGCAGCGCGAAGCTCGGGTGTAAAGCCCATAATGTAGGGCGTGGCGGCCGTGATGCCAACGACCTGTGGATCGCGCTCGATGGCGGCGCTGAGCGCCTCGCCCGTAATGTCAGCATAGGTGCGCGGCGCGGGCTCGCTCGGATGGCCCGGGCAAAGCTTGCGCCCAGTCGCCATGTCAAACGGACCCACGTGGTGCCAGCGTTCGGGGTCGCTCTGGGCCGGCTCAAAGCCCTTGCCCTTGGCGGTGGAGACGTGCAGCACGATGGGATGATCGATATTGCGCAGTTCCTGCAGCGCGTCGACGAGGGCTAACACGTCGTTACCGGCGTCCAAATAACGGTAGTCGAGTCCCATCGCGCGGAAAACGTTGCGCTCGCAGGTGCCGTTGCTGGTGCGCAGCTCGGCCAGATTGCGATAGAGGCCACCGTGGTTCTCGGCGATGGACTGGTCGTTATCGTTGACGATGATGATCAGGTTGCTGTCGAGTTCGGCGGCATTGTTGAAGCCCTCAAACGCCAAGCCGCCCGAAAGCGAGCCGTCGCCAATGATGGTGATGACGTTGTAGCTGTCGCCCGCCAGATCGCGGGCGTGTGCCAAGCCGCAGCCCAGGCTCACCGACGTGGAGGTGTGGCCCATGGCGAACAGGTCGTGCTCGGACTCGTCGGGATTGGCAAAGCCAGAAGCCTCGCCAAAACGTTCCGGATCGATATAGGTATACGCGCGCCCGGTCAGCGCCTTGTGGGCGTAGGTCTGGTGCGAAACGTCAAAGACAATCTTGTCGATAGGGGAGTTAAACACGCGATGAAGCGCAACCGTAAGCTCAACGACGCCCAGGTTGGGGGCAACGTGTCCGCCGACAGCGGCGGAGCTTTCGAGGATGGCGTGGCGAATCTCGCCGCAGAGCAGCGGAAGCTCGGCGCGGTCGAGAGCCTTGACGTCCTCGGGCGTTGTCGTTTGCGTAAGCAGCATCGTTGTGGGTTACTCCATGCGAATCGAGCGCCGGCGCTCCCTCGGCCGACACAATTGCACAAGACAGTCTCGCACATTTTGGCGTTTGATATGTGACGGCGGCGCGGTAATTCGCCAACTGGTGGGGCAAAACGTTTTGTCCGATGCCATACTGATAGATTCGATGATGATTTTTTCAATACGTGCAGGCCGTGGCTTGCCGCCGTGAGCCGCTGGAAGGAGGCAGCATGTCCGATGCCGTTCGTGCCGAGAAAATCGCGCACGAGGTCGACGATGCCGCCCGCCAGCTCGCCCAGGCGGGCCGCTTGGACCTGACGCGCGAGTTTATCCAGCATGGCGACGTGACGGTCTATGCACATGTGACTTCGGTAGCGCGGACGAGCCTGTCCTTTGCCGAGCGCCTGGGCCGCGTCGGTGTTTCGATCGACCGTGCCTCGCTGCTGCGCGGAGCCTTGTTACACGATTACTTTCTCTACGATTGGCACGATCCCGACCCAAGCCATCGGCTGCATGGCTTTCGCCACCCGTTTTTTGCCCTAGCGCGCGCGGAGGAAGATTTTGAGCTGACGTCGCGCGAACGGAATATTATCGTGCGGCATATGTTTCCGCTGGTGCCGGTGCCGCCGACGTGTCGTGAGGCTTGGATTGTGTGCCTGGCGGATAAATGGTGTGCTCTGCGCGAGACGGTCGCCGGCCGCCTGCCGCGCAAAGACGACGCGAACGATTTGAGCGAGGGCTCGAGCGACGGCTCGAGCAAAGATTCGAGCGAAAAGAGGAGAGGGTAGACGGTGGGGACCGCGATTGATATGGCGTTTGGCGGCGCGACGCTTGCCGCCTGCCCACTCTCGGCACTGGTGCTCTCGTTTGCCTTTTACGGGTTTTGCGGTTGGGCATGGGAGTCGACAGTATGCGCCATGCTCAATCACGGACGATTTGCCAACAGTGGCTTTTTGCTTGGGCCGTGCTGCCCCATCTATGGCGCGGGCGGCATTGCCTGCTGGCTGCTGTTGCGTGGGATTCCGGATGCCTCGAGCCAGTTTGTCGCTGCAGCGCTCGTATGCAGCGTGATTGAGTACAGCGTAGGCGTGCTGTTGGAAAAAACAACGGGCGCTCGCTTTTGGGATTACTCGCACCTGCCGTTTAACTTGC
>DBFRXD010000045.1:0-12685 GCA_048502435.1 Collinsella aerofaciens | reverse complement strand
AGGGCTGCGATCCACATGAGCGGCTTGATCTTGGAGGCCTCGCCCTTAAAGAGCGCGACGATCACGTAGGCGATAAAGCCCAGGCCAATGCCGGCAGAGATGGAGTAGGTGAAGGGCACGCCGGCGACAATCATGAACGCCGGGAAACCCTGCGACACGTCGGACCAGTCGATCTCGGAGGCCTCGCTCATCATGAGGTAGCCGACGTAGACCAGAGCACCGCAGGTGGCGGCGCTGGAAACGATGGTGACGATGGGGGAGAAGAACGCGGCGAGAATGAACAGCACGCCGGTGGTGACGGAGGTGAGACCCGTGCGGCCACCGTCGGCAGCGCCAGAGGTGGACTCGACGAAGGTGGTGATGGAGGAGACGCCCATGAAACCGCCCACAGCAGCGGCGGCGGAGTCGACGATCAGGATCTCCTTGATATTCTCGACGTTGCCGTCGTCGGTGAGGAACTCGCCCTGCTTGGCCACGGCCATCGCGGTGCCCATGGTGTCGAAGAAGTCACTCATGAGCAGCGAGAACGAGATGACGAGGAGCGCGGGGTCGGTAAGGACCTTGACTATGGCGGGCACGCCGCCGGCGTCGGCGATGGGGCCACCAATGCTCGAGAAATCGAGCGGGGCGATGATACCGGTCGGAGCCTGGGTCACACCTAGGGGGATACCGGCGATGACGGCGACGACGATGCCGATGAGCAGCGAGCCGGGGACGTTGCGGCAGGCGAGGGCGACCGTCACCAGGATGGAGATGATGCCGACGATGAAGGTGGGGGAGGTGATGTCGCCCAGACCGACGAGTGTACCGGCGCCAGCGGTGATAATGCCGGCATCGCACAGGCCAATCATGGCGATGAACAGGCCCAGACCCACCGAGATGGCGTGACGCAGGACAACCGGGATGGCGTCCATGATGGCCTCGCGCAGGCCACAAAGCACGAGCAGCAAGATGACGACGCCCTCAAGGAAGATGACGCTCATGGCCACGTGCCAGTCACCGCCGCAGACGGTGGTGGTGATTCCAGCGATCATCGCGTTGACGCCTAAGCCCGACGCGCAGGCGAGCGGGCGGTTGGCGAAGATGCCCATGCAGATGGTCATGATGCCGGCGCCCAGGCAGGTGGCGCAGGCGAGCGCTCCCGCATCGATGCCAGCGCCCGAGAGCACCGCGGGGTTGACGGCGATGATGTAGGCCATCGCCAGGAATGTTGTCAGTCCAGCGCGAAGTTCGGTCCCGATTGTGGACTTGCGCTCACTGACGTGAAATAGTTCGTCCATGCATACCCTTTCCTTGTTCGGCCCCGAGTTTAGGCCGATTGACACGAACGCTCCCACTATAGCCCCTTTACGACGCTGTTGTTCCTCGCATGTTGATGTTCGGCGCTTTGTAGCAGACGGACGGTATTTTTCGCATGAAAATGTGTGGGTACCGTATACTTAAGCAGTTACAATGACCCCTATGGAGGAACGTATGATTAAAGAGCTCTGCCACGACGAGGCTATTCTGTCCCAGCGTTGCGAGGTCGCGACCGTCGAGGACGAGTCGGTGGCACAGGACCTGATCGATACCATCAAGTCGCTCGACGATGCCGGCTGCCTTGCCGCCAACCAGATTGGCGTCACCAAGAAGGTTTGCGTCTACCTGGACGATGCCGGCGAGCCCCACGTGCTCTACAACCCCCGTCTGGTGTTTGGCCTGGGCGCCAGCAAGATGGAGGAGAGCTGCCTGACGCACGAGGAGGTCACCAAGTCCACGCGCTACATCAAGTGCAAGGTTGCCTTTGACCAGATCGTCGACGGCAAGATGAAGGAGTGCCGCCGCGACTATGCGGGCTTTGAGGCACAAATGGTCCAGCATATGATCGACCACTGTCTAGGAAAGTTGGTCTAAGGGGATCAAAGCACCGCACCTTGCCGCTCAATCGTCGCTTGCGTACCGTTAGTACGCGGCGCTCCTCTTTCGTGGCAATCTGCGGCACTTTGACCCCTTAGACGACCTGCGGGGTTAACTTGGTTGAGTTTATCCAGCTTGAATAGTCCGGGCGTGACATTGTTGTCATGTCCGGGCTTTTGTGTTTAGCGCCTTTTTGTTTGGAGACAATGAAATTAGCAAGAACGTAAAGCTAGGAGGCGCTATGTGTACGAGTATTCGATTTACCGATAATTCTGGCCACATGTATCTGGGCCGCAATCTCGACTGGAGCTTTGACTACGGCCAACAGGTTCGCGTGATGCCGCGCGGGTTTCACATTCCGTATTCGTTTATCGACGACGCGACAGCGGCACACGCGGTGATCGGTATGTGCATCGATTACAAGAACTATCCCATGTTTTTCGATTGCGGTAACGATGCGGGTCTCGCCGTAGCGGGCCTCAATTTCCCGGGTTATGCCGAGTATGCCGAGGGGCCGGTTGATGGAAAGACCAATATCGCGGCCTATGAGTTTCCCCTGTGGGTGGCAGCGACGTTCTCGACGGTCGATGAGGTCGAGGCCGCGCTGCGCGACACGGTGATTGTCGCCAAATCTGCCGGAGAGGGGCTGGGCGTGTCACTGCTCCATTGGATTATCGGCGACAGCCAGCGCAGCATCGTGGTCGAGATGATGGCTGACGGCCTGCATGTATACGACGATCCGGTCGACACCCTTGCCAATCAGCCGACCTTCCCGTGGCATATGGAAAACCTACGCACCTATATCACCGCCACAAGCGATTTTCCGCAGACGGCGACATGGCGTGGCGCCGAGCTCAAGCCCTATGGAGCCGGTGCCGGCATGCGCGGCATTCCGGGCGATTGCTATTCGCCGAGCCGTTTTGTAAAGGCGGCGTACCTCAATGCCAATTACCCGCAAAAGGAGAGCGAGACCGAAAACGTCGTTCGCATGTTCCGCTCGCTCGAGGGCGTGGTGATGATCGAGGGAGCGTCCAGGATGGGCGATGGCAAGTTCGAGAAGACTATCTACACCGGATGCTTTAGCGCGCGCACGGGCAATTATTACTACGCGATGTATGGGGATCCGTCGATTCGCTACGTGAGCCTGATGGATGCCGAGGGCGCGAGCCCCGATAGGCTCGTGGTTCCCGAGCCGCGTCGTTCGTAGCCGATAGCTTTACCGCAATGCAAAGCGGCCCTGCATCTCCCGTGAGGTGCAGGGCCGCTGTCGTTGATTTGTGACGTCGCTAGAAGTTGGCGCCGTTGAGTTGTTCGTTCTCGAGGCCGTCGAGCTGTTGCTGTTCGGGCGTATCGGCGACGCTCTCGAGCAACTCGGTGGGATCGACGTTCATGTCCTTACCGGCTTCGTTGCCGTTGACCAAGTCGTCCGAGAAGATGTCGACTTCCATTTCCTCGGCCTCTTCGATCTGAACCTCGAGCGGCACCTGGGTGCGCACGAGCTTAACGGCCGGGCGCATGCGGGCAAACAGCGGCACGTACTCGATGATGATGGCCGAGTTCTCAAGACCGTACCAGCGTGCCGGGCTTCCGCAGGCGCGGCGGACGGCGTACTTGATGGCCATCACGCGGTGGTCATTGCGGTTGATGTCCGTTTCGGGGGCAAGCATCTTGCGCAGCATACAAAAGCGAAAGTCACCCACGTTGCCGCGTGTCTCGTAGATGGAGTAGGTGTGATGTTGCGGCGGCAGCTCGCCCGATGCCATCAAGTCGCCGACGATCTGACGCAGATAAGCGTTGACGCGCTGGTTGACTTTAAAGCCCAGGTCCAGGCGAACGCGGAAGAGGAAGTCCGTGCCAAAGGTCTCGACGGAATACTCGTGCGTATAGGGTTCGTCGGTAACGTGCACGTTAATGAACCAATATGCCTTGGCGCGCTTGGGATGCTTATCCAGGATGGAATAGAGCACGTCGCGGTCGAGTGTGAGCGGGTCGGGGCTGTTGGTGAGAAATACCAGATTGTCGGCGAGCACGGGATAGGTCTCGTCGTTGCGCAGGCGGTTGAGCTGGTCGATGTACTTGGAGACGGGCAGCAAAATCGTCTGCGTGCGCTCGATGGCGGTGCCGCGGCGCCACACGTACATAAGGCCAAACAGCAGTGCGGCCAGGAAGATCATGACGTAGCCGCCGTCAAAGAACATGGTGAGGCACGAGGCGAAGAAGCACAGCTCAATGGCACCAAAGAGCAGGGCGAAGACGCAGGCACCCAGCCTGTGCTTGAGGATGCCGGCGATGTAGCTCGTCAAAAGCGTCGTGGTCATGAGCATGGTCACGGTAATGGCGAGGCCGTAGGCGCTCTCCATGCGCTCGGAGTTTTGGAACAGCAGCACGATGAAGATGCAGCCGACCCACATGATGTTATTGACGAGCGGAATATAGAGCTGGCCCTTGGTGTCGCTGGGGTAGTGGATGCGCAGATGCGGCATAAGGTTGAGACGCGTTGCCTCGGATACCAGCGAGAACGAGCCGGTGATGAGCGCCTGTGAGGCGATGATGGCCGCCACGGCCGAAAGCACGATGGCAAAGGGGCGCAGGGGCTCGGGGAGCATCATATAGAACGGGTTGACGATATCCATCGCGAGCAACTGGGGATTGGAATTGTTGGCGAGCAGCCAAGCGCCCTGACCCAGGTAGTTAAGGATAAGCGCCGCCTTAACAAACGGCCAGGATGCGTAGATGTTGGCCTTGCCCACGTGGCCCATGTCTGAATAGAGCGCCTCGGCGCCGGTCGTCGACAGGAAGACGAAGCCGAGCACCATGATGCCCGAGTGGTTGATGGGCGAGAACAGGAACATGACGCCGCGGATGGGGTTAAGCGCGCGCAAGATGGACAGGTTGCCGAGCATGTTGAATAGACCGGCGCCTGCCAGGAACAGGAACCACAGCGTCATGAGCGGACCGAACAGCTTGCCGATTGACGAGGTGCCAGCGCGCTGCATGGCAAACAGGCCACAGATAATGATGATGGTAATAATGATGACGTTAGTTTGCCCGTCACCCAACAGCGCGTGGCCCCACTCGATGGTGCGCAGACCCTCGATGGCTGTGGTGACCGTGACCGCTGGGGTGAGGATGCCGTCGGCGAGCAGCGCCGCGCCGCCGATCATGGCGGGGAGAATCAGCCACGGCGCCACCTTGCGCACCAGGCTAAACAGGGCGAAGATGCCGCCTTCGTTATGGTTATCGGCCTTCATGGCGATTACAACGTACTTGACCGTGGTCACGAGTGTCATGGTCCAGATGACGAGCGAAAGCGCGCCCAAGATCATGTCCTCGCTGACGGTACCGATGCCGCCGTTGTTGGCGACGATTGATTTCATGGTGTACATGGGGCTCGTGCCGATGTCACCGTAGACGACGCCGAGCGTTACGAGCAGCATGCCAGCGGAGAGGGGAATGGCTCCATGTCCGCCTTGACTACGCTGGTCTTGGAGGCTTGCCTCCAGCTTGTTGTGTGCCACGTGGACTCCCTTGGACATCCGGTTGTCTGTCTAGGACAGACAATCTTTATGCCGTCTTTATACATACAAGAGCAGTTTGGCACATCAGGTTATTTTAGACAATAATCCCCAGCTGGGGATTATTTATGTACGTAGGTAGCATTTCAAAACAGGGGCTTTTAAGCACGTGCTGTCTGGGCTATGCCAGCCTTGGCGCTTGCGCGTTTGCCGGCGAGTTCGCAAAAAAACGCGCCGCCGATGATAAGCGCGGCACCCATCAGACGGACCGGTGTTATGGCTTCGCCCAAAAGGACGGCGGAGAACACGACCGCCGAAAGCGGCTCGAGGTAGCCGACAACGGCGACGGTCTGCACAGGCAGTTTGGCGACAGCGCTAAAGTAGAGCAGGCAACCGATGCCGGTGTTGACGACGCCGAGCATGACGACGGCGCGCCAATCAATACTGGCGGCGACGCCGGCGGACAGGAATGAGGGAGCGCCCTGCGTGATGAGCGTGAGGACCAGCGCGGTCACAAAGGCGGCGCTTACCTGGAGCGTGGAGTTTTCGAGACCTTCGATGTGTGGCGCACCCTTGCTAGCGATGACCATCAGCGCATAACAAAATGCCGAGGCGATTCCGCAGGCGATACCAGCAATGGGCATATTGCCGCCTAGACCTTGCGCTGCAATGAGAAAAGCGCCGCAGGCGACGGCGATAAACCCGGCGATTTTGCCGCCGGTCAGCTTTTCTCCAAAGATGAGCGGGGAGAGCGCCATGACGATGATGGGGCCGCAATAGTACAGCAGCGAGGATACGCCGACGCCGATCGTCTGGTAGGCGCGGAACAGAAAAATCCAGCTGGCACCCAGCGCGGCTCCCGACAGAAGGAGTGCTGCGGCTTCGCGGGGACGAGATGGCGCCTGCAGTTTATGGCGTTGAGTGATGGCAAGGATAGTGACAAGCGAGAAGGCGCCCAAAAACGTGCGCAGTAGCACGATATCGGAGCTCGGCAGCGCGATGGCGGCGGCGATGATGCCGTTGGAGCCAAACAATAGCAATGCTGCTAAGTACGTAAACAGTCCGTTGTTCATGCGCTGACATCCCTTCTATATCCGAGCATGTTCACTATGGGTGAACTGGCTTTAGAAGAAAAGCGAATATAATGCATGGATAACATGACAAAAACTCATGCAAAGGTGGAGGGGTGCCGTGGAAACGAATATTCAAAAGATGCAGGTGCTGCTCGAGACCGTGCGCGCCGGCAGTTTTACGCGCGCCGCCGAGCGGCTGAGCTATTCGCAGTCGGGCGTGAGCCGTATGGTGGCCGATCTTGAGACAGACTGGGGCTTTAAAGTGCTCGATAGAAGCCGCGAGGGCGTAGTACTTTCTGCCGATGGGCGGCAAGTCATGCCGGCGGTCGAGGCGTTATGCGAGGAATTTGTTCGTTTGCAGCGACGGGTGGATGAGATGCGTGGGCTCATGCGCGGCAAAATCTGCATCGGTACGTTTTCGAGCGTGGCGACCCACGTGCTGCCGCCGGTGATTGCGCGCTTTCGCGCCGATCACCCGGACGTCGATTATGAGTTGCTGATGGGCGACTATTCAGAGATCGAACAATGGGTGGCAGAGGGCCGCTGCGATCTGGGCTTTATCCCGTATGAGCCTCGAGAAAACGGCATGGCATCGCGGTCTTTGGTGCGCGACGAGTTGATGGCGGTAGTGCCGGCAGATTCTTTGCTTGCCACCGCGGAGGTCGTTCCCCTTGCCGATTTGGCAAACGAGCAGTTTATTCTGCTAGAACGCGGCACCGATGACGAGATTACGCCGCTGTTTCGTCGGGCGGGACTGACAGTGCGCTCAAAACTGTCGACTTGGGATGACTATGCGATTATGGCTATGGTCGAGGACGGCCTGGGCGTGAGCATTCTACCCGCGCTCATCTTGCGCCGCTGTCAGTTCGATGTTGCCGTGCGCCCACTCGAGGGGCATCCCCATCGCCAGATCAACGCCATATATCGAACGGCCGATGTTTCGCTTGCGGCGGCTCGTCTCCTTGAATACCTCTAAAAGCGCGTACCTGTTGTCCACTTTGGGACAATTCTCAGGGCTCGGTACATTTTCTTGTGAAATTGAACTTCCGGATGATGCGCCGCGCTATACTGCTGCCTAAATTGAACTCAGGTTCAATTCGTGTTCTGTAAATTGAACTTTGCCAGCAAGGAGGTTCTAGTGGCCCAAGAGACGTTTAGCGATCGCCTGCGACAGACCATGTCCGATCGCGACGTTCGCCAGTCGGACGTAATCCGCGCATCGGAGATGCTCGGCAAAAAACTCGGCAAGAGTCAGATGAGCCAATATGTGAGCGGCAAGACGATCCCGCGGCGCGATGTGGCTGAGCTGCTCGCCCGTATTCTGGAGGTCGATGTTACCTGGCTGCTTGCCGGCGACGCCGATCAAGGCGAGGCATCATCACCCCGCAACGATTCCAAGCCCGAACCCCATCCCTCAGCTCAAATTGCAAGGAGCACCACCATGCGTACTTTTTCTAAATCCACCAAGCTCGATAACGTCCTGTATGACGTGCGCGGTCCCGTCGTCGACGAGGCCGCCCGTATGGAGGACGAGGGCGAGCGCATCCTCAAGCTCAATATCGGCAACCCGGCGCCCTTCGGTTTCCGCACGCCCGATGAGGTCATCAAGGACATGCGCCAGCAGCTGCCCGACTGCGAAGGCTATTCCAACTCGCGTGGCCTGTTCTCCGCGCGCAAGGCAATCATGCAGTATTCGCAGATCAAGGGCCTGCCCAACGTTCAGATGGAGCATATCTACACGGGCAACGGCGTGTCCGAGCTCATTCAGCTTTCGATGAACGCGCTGCTCGACAACGGCGACGAGATTCTGATCCCCAGCCCCGACTATCCGCTCTGGACGGCGTGCGCAACCCTTGCCGGCGGTCATCCCGTACATTATCTGTGTGATGAGCAGGCGGATTGGTATCCCGACTTGGAGGATATGGAGTCCAAGATTACGAGCGCGACCAAAGCTCTCGTCATCATCAACCCCAACAACCCCACGGGTTCCGTCTATCCGCGCGAGGTGCTCGAGGGCATCGTCGAGGTTGCACGTAGGCATCAGCTGATGATCTTTGCCGATGAGATCTACGACCGCCTGTGCATGGACGGCTACGAGCACGTCTCGATTGCCTCGCTCGCCCCCGACCTGCCCTGCGTCACCTTTAGCGGCCTTTCCAAGTCGCACATGATCGCGGGCTATCGTATTGGCTGGATGGTGCTTTCGGGCAACCAGCGCTGCATGAGCGACTTCATCATGGGCATTAACATGCTCTCCAACATGCGCCTGTGCTCCAACGTGCCGGCTCAGTCGATTGTCCAGACGGCGCTCGGCGGCCATCAGTCGGTTAACGACTACATCCGCCCCGGCGGTCGTGTCTACGAGCAGCGCAACTTTGTGTATGAGGCGCTCAACAAGATTGACGGCATCTCGGTGGTCAAGCCGCGCGCGGCGTTCTATATCTTCCCCAAGATGGATGTGAAGAAGTTCAACATCACCGATGACGAGCAGTTCGCCCTTGACCTGCTGCACGAGAAGAAGATCCTGATCACGCGCGGCGGCGGCTTCAACTGGGCCGAGCCCGATCACTTCCGCATCGTGTACCTGCCGCGCATGGAAGTACTCAAAGAGTCCCTCGAAGACCTCGCCGACTTCTTTGACCATTACCGCCAATCGTAGGGGATAGAAACTCCGCACTATGAAAAGCTCCCTGCAGTTGTTTTGCTGCAGGGAGCTTTCTTGAATCGGCGGAACTAAATAACAATCCCGTTGCAGTGGTCGATTTCGTGCTGGATGATCTCGGCGGTGTAGCCCGAGAAGTTTTTGATGCGGTGGACGAAGTTCTCGTCCAAATACTCCACCTTAATGCGGCGATAGCGGGTACAGGGACGCTCGCCGATCAGCGAGAGGCATCCTTCGCTCGTCTGATAGGCATTGACCTGCTCAAGAATTTGAGGGTTGTACATCAGGAGTGTCCTGTTGCCGTCCTTTACGCAGATGATGCGTTTGCGCACGCCGATCATGTTGGCGGCGAGGCCCACGCACTCGTGCTCATGCTCGTGGAGTGTATCCAGGAGGTCCTGCCCGGTCGCGGCATCGTCGGGTCCCGCGTCTTCGGAAGGCAGGCGCAAAAAGAACTCGGATTTCATGATGGGCTTAATCATGGCGGGCTCCTCATGTCTCATGCTTTCGTGGACTTTTAATAATAGCGCGGAAGGAAAGCTGTGCGTCCGCGTTACAATCTTTCGACGTTGGACCATGTTGTCAGACTCGTCGTGTACGGCGTCTGGCGTAAGTCTAGGGCTCATTTTTCGCCCTGGACTGTTCCTCTGGGGCGATGCAACTGTCGTTCCAAGAGGAAGGAAATGCATGGGGAGCAAATCTCAGCAACAAGTTCAAGTAACGCCATCGGCCACTGCGGCGCTTCTCGTCGTTATGTATATTGCGGCCTTTGTTGCCGCGTTTAACGAGAACATCATTAACGTGGCGTTGCACGACATTATGGCGGCCTTTTCGGTGAGTGCCACCACGGCGCAGTGGCTCGTCTCGGGCTACATGATTGTGACGTCGATCTTTACGGCCATCATGGCCTTCCTGTCCGGCCGTTTCTCGACGCGCAAGCTGTTGTTTTTCGCATGCGGATGTATGGTCGCCGGCGAAGTCCTGTGTCTGATCGCTCCGTCGTTTAGCGTTTTGCTGCCAAGTCGTATTTTACAGGCTGCGGGATCGGGCATCTTGTTTCCGCTCATGATGAATGTGGTGCTATCTTGTGCTCCGCGCGAGAAGCTCGGTCTGTATCTGAGCCTGGGCGGCGCCTGCATTACGCTAGGACCGGCGTTTGGACCCGTGATCAGCGGTCTTATGTGCACGTTGTTTGGCTGGAGGGCGGTATTCGTAGTGCCGCTGGTGGGCGGCGTTGTGGTCGCTGCGGCGGGCGTAAAGCTTGTTCAGAATGTCGGAGAGCGCTCGAACACCACGCTTGATATTCTGTCGGTTGTTTTGCTCGCCGCCGGCATTACGGCATTTGTGTATTCCGTAGGCGAGTTCTCGACCAATCTGATTGCCGGTATCGTGGCGCTTTTCGCCGCCATTGTGCTGCTCGGCCTGTTTGCGGCCCGTCAGCTCAAGCTCGAGCATCCGGTGCTTAACGTGCGTCCCATGGCGAGCGTTCGTTTTTGGCCCGCGTGCCTGCTTGTGGTGGTGTCGATGATGACGACGTTCTCGATGAGCGTTTTGTTGCCGCTCTATTTTGAGGGCGCATACGGCATGACCGCACTTATTGCGGGCTTGCTCATTTTGCCGGCAATTGCCTGCAACGCCGTGACCTCGATTGTGGGCGGACGCGTGATGGACGCCCGTGGCGCATGGCCGCTGCTGCCGGTCGGCTTTGCCCTGATTGCCGTGGGACAGATTGCAATCTCGATGACGGCGGCAAGCATGAACATCGGCGTTGTCGTGGCGCTGACCGTTGTGGTGTATGCCGGAGTCGGCCTGGTGCTGAGTCCCTCGCAGACGGCCGGCTTGGAGACGCTGCCTGCCGCTGAGCATCCTCACGGAACGGCATTGCTCAACACGTGGAACATGATTGCCGCATCGTTTGGCCCGTCGCTGTTTATCGGCCTGCTCTCGAGTTCTGCCGCGACCGCCGGCGCCGCTGGCGCTGCGTCCGACGTTGCCCAGGCGATTGGATTTGCAGCTGCCGTGCGTGTGGCGGCTGTAATTGCCGTGGTCGGGTTCGCGACGTCGCTGGTGTACGCTCGTCGCGAGTCGCACATGTCGCATTAATGTGTGCACATGGATTCTGCAGCTAGATTGGATGGCGACACCATAAACTAATGGACGTTTTGCCGAGAGGCATGAATGTTTAAAGCGCAAAGAGTGCGCGACGGGCCCCGCGAATGGGGCGATGATGCCCGAGAGGGCCAAGAAGGAGTCTCATGTCCGAGAACGAAGAGATCATGAACGAGACCGAGAACGAGACCGTGGCTGCCGAGGTCGAGGCAGTCGAGACCGTGGAGACCGAAGCTGCCGAGGTTGAGGTTGCTGACGAGGTTTCCGCCGAGGAGGAGGCCGAGGTTGTCGAGGCCGCCGTTGATTACGATGACGAAGAGCTGATGGACAAGATGCAGAAGGCCGCCCGTCTGCTGCGTAGCCGTCGCTTTGCTATTTCCAAGGAGGAGGAGGCCAAGGCCGAGCGCATGGCGAACATCGAGCGCGCCATCAAGCTCCTTGACCTCAAGCCCAAGATGGAGCAGAAGGAAATGTCCGACCTGCTGGGCATGCGCCTTCGTGAGCTCGATGGCCTGATGGCCGAGGCCGAGGCTGCCGATTTGGTCGGCCGCATCGACGACGCCGAGGGCGATATGCGCAAGATTGTTGTCTTCGCCGCCGAGGATGCCGCTGAGGGCCTGGTCGAGCTTGCCAACAAGAAGGAGAAGCTCCTGCCCGAGCTTTCTTACGAGGAGGCCACCGAGCTGATGGCCGCTCTCGATAAGGTTATCGCTCCGCTCGTCGCCATGGGCCTGGACGAGGATCGCGGTCCTCGCGGCGGCCGTGACGACCGTGGTGGCCGTGGCGGCGACCGTGGCGGCCGCGGCGGCTTTGGCGATCGTGGTGGCCGTGGTGGCGACCGCGGCGGTCGCGGTGGCGACCGTGGCGGCCGTGGCGGCTTTGGTGACCGTGGCGGCGACCGTGGCGGTCGCGGCGGCTTTGGTGGCAACCGTGGTGGCTATGGCGACCGCGGCGGCAACCGTGGCGGCTTCGGCGGCAACCGTGGTAACGACCGC
Source organism: Collinsella aerofaciens (assembly GCA_048502435.1). Lineage (GTDB taxonomy): Bacteria > Actinomycetota > Coriobacteriia > Coriobacteriales > Coriobacteriaceae > Collinsella > Collinsella aerofaciens_CL. Next base: position 435 of record DBFRXD010000045.1, on the reverse strand, counting down.
GGCGGTCGCGGTGGCGACCGTGGCGGCCGCAACGGTGGCGGCTTCCGCGGTAACCGTTTTTAGTTACGGCGTTTTACCAAACGCCGTAACGGGCCGACGCTGCGCGGGCCGCATTTGGACAATCTGACGTTCAACTTCAAGGGCGCGACCAGAAGGTCAGCGCCCTTTCGTTTCACGTCACCTTGCCTCAAATGCGACCCGCTCGCTGTCCGTCCTCTACCTGCGGCGCTGTCTTGCTCCGGATGCGGCAGTTAGGGACGTTCCTTTTCTGCCGGCAGTTTGGGACACTCCTTGTAGTCATTGGGTGTTCCTATAGTTTTGTCAACCGTCGGGGCTACTCCCGGTAGGGCACCCGGTCGCGCATCACGGCGTATATCGCCCTGAGCCGCTTCCTCGCGACGGCCTTGAGCGCCCGCCCGTGCCCCATGCCCCGCG
>DBFRXD010000044.1:0-33762 GCA_048502435.1 Collinsella aerofaciens | reverse complement strand
TTTTTCTCGGCGATGATGAGCTTCAAAAGAGGCTCCTATCTCGTGTCTCTGCGGCTACGCCCGCCCGTATGGCGGCCGATTTACGCCCTTGCTTGCTCGATCTGCCCGATGAGCCAATCGCACCAGGCATCCATGCCCTCGCCCTTGCGCGCGCTCACGGCAAACCGCGGCGCCTGCGGATTGAGGTCATCGAGTGTCTTAGTATACCTATCCATGTCAAAATCGAAAGCCGGAGCCACGTCGACCTTGTTGAGCAGCTGCGCGCCGGCGTGTTGGAAGATGCCCGGGTACTTGATGGGCTTATCGTCGCCCTCGGGCACCGAGAGGATCATGATGGACAGGTTCTCGCCCAGGTCAAAGTCGACCGGGCAGACTAGGTTGCCCACATTTTCGATAAAGATGACGTCGATGTTCTCCAGACCGACGGCCTGGTCGAACGCGTCAACGGCCTCCATGATCATGTTGCCCTCGAGGTGGCACAGGCCGCCCGTGTTGATCTGGATGGCGGGCATGCCGGCTTCCTTCATGGTGATGGCATCGACATCCGAGGCGATATCGCCCTCAATGACGGCACAGCGCAGGCCAGCCTTGTCGCGCAGGCGCTCGTTAGTCCCCAGGATCGTGGTGGTCTTGCCCGAACCGGGGCTCGACAGCACATTGATCACATAGGTGTTTGTCTCATTAAATCGCTGGCGCAGCTGATCTGCCAGGCGCTCGTTGCGCGACAGAATCGGCGATGCGATATCAATCGTTTTCTCGGCCATACTTAGCGCTCCTTACTTTGGCCCCTTTATACCCCATCACCAGATGGCTAGCGGGCTAATCGTCGGGGGTTTCGATTTCGATACTCGCGATATCGAGCTCGCGGCCGTGCAGTAGGCGCACGTTGGCACCACCACACTGGGGACAGCGACAGTGGAAGCGATCGTGGTCGAAAACCTCGCCACAGTCCAGACACTCGCTTTGTGGATGGACCTCCTCCACGGCAAGCTCGCAGCCTCGCGTGAGCGGGTCCTCGTCGCGAAATGTCTCCCACGCAAAGTCGAGCGCCTCGCGCACGACCTCGGTCATATCCCCGATACGCAGCGTTACCAAAACGGCGCGCGAGGCCCCCGCCCCACGCGCCGCGCGAATCACTGTATCGAGTATGCCGTTGACAATGCCAACCTCATGCATACCGATTTACTCCTCGTCGTCCTCATCGTCCGAAAACAGGTCCAGACGGCTCACAAACAAGCCCTCCTTGCCCTCGCGCGCGGTAATAACCACGCGAGCGATGGCGAGCGAAATCTCGTAGAGCGAGAGCAGGGCGCCATACATGAGGCCCAGCGTAACGGGCGAGCCGTCGGGCGTAATCACAGCCGAGCCCACAAGCAGGCCAACGTATACGTAACGCCAGGCGCTGCGGAAGGCCGCGTAGGAAACGATGTGGAAGACGGACAGGTAGAAGATGATGAGCGGCAGCTCAAACGCCACGCCAAAGCCGATCATAAAGAGCAGCTCCATGTTGACGTAATTCTCCAGATCGGGCAGCGCCGTAGCGACGGCCGAGGTCTCGCCGATGAGCCACTCAAAGCCCGCAGGAATGATGATGAAGTAGCAGAAAATTGCGCCCAGGAAGAACAGCACCGTCGAGGCGAGCACCGTGGGCACGACCCATTTGCGCTCGTTGGGACGCAGTGCCGGCAGGAAAAATGCCAGAATCTGCCAGATAATCATGGGTGTACACATGACCACGGCCATCTTGATGGCCAGCGAGAAACGCAGGCCAAAGCCGCCGAGTGTGGTGGTGATGTAGAACTTACCGTCCGGCACAAAGGAGCGGATGGGGTCTTCCAAGATGTCGAGCACCACAGGCGTGGCGAAATACAGCACGATGGCGGCGGCAAACACCGACACAACCACGATGGTCAGGCGGCGACGGAGCTCTCCCAGGTGATCGAAGAGCGGCATACGCGCAGGTCCGATAGGCATTACTCATCGCCTCCCTTCGGGGCATCGGCGGCAGCGGCGTCGCCCTCGGCCTCGAGCTCGCGAGCGAGCTGGTCGACGACGGCCTTGCGCTTGCGGGGACGACGGGCGTAGAGGTCGGCCGTCGTGGGCTCTGCCGGCTCGGGCTCGGACTCCGGCTCTGCAGCAGGCCCGGGCTCGACGACAGGCTCGGCGGCAGCGGCAGGCTCGGCACCCTCGGCCTCGGACTCCTCAGCAGCACCCTCGCCCTCGGCGGCAGCCTCGCTCGCGGCCTTCTCGGCAGCAAGACGGGCGCGACGCTCGGCAAAGGTCTCCTTCTTGGCGGGAGCTGCCGTCTCGGCGGCATCCTCGTCCGCATCGGAATCGTCGTCGGTCGCAGCAGCCTTCTTGGGCTTGACCGGAGCCGAAGCGGCCTCACTCACCGGATCGATAATCTCGGACTGAACAACGGCCGTCATCTTTTCCTGCGTCTCGCGGAACTGACGGATGGCACGGCCGATCGTGCGGCCCATCTGCGGGAGCTTATCCGGGCCAAACAGCAAAAAGCCGAAGACCACGATGATCGCGAGCTCACCCTCTCCAATACCAAACACACATACCTCCAAGGCTCGATGTGAGTCGAGCCCGCACCGCGCCATTCGGCCGGAACTCGTCTATTCATTCGGTCAAGTATAGCGCCCGGACGCCAAAACGTCCGAGCGCATCACAAACATATGCCAAACGGCACGCCCTTTTGGGGGCAAAGATTATGCAGCGGTAATCGAAATCTCCTGGTCGACACCCAACAGCTGGACCACGCGCATCACCGGGGGCTGCACATTGGTGCAGCTAAAGCGCTTGCTGTGGTCGGCCGCGTGGTGCGCGGCGCCCACGAGCACACCAATGCCCGTCGAATCGATGTAGCTCACCTGGGCAAAATCGAGCTCAACGGCCTCAGTGGGCTGCTCGAGCGCCAGGTCGATGGCATTGCGCAGGCTATCGGCGTTAGAGATATCGATCTCGCCGGTTACCTTAATGGTGTAGAGCTCTGGCGTGGGGTTGGTGGAAATACCCAAATCCATGTATATGCTCCTTTACGTATCGAAGGTGCGGATAGTACGGGAAGCCGCGCGTTAGGCGCGCTCGGCACGCGCAAGCTCGGCAGCGACGAGCTTAACGGCCAGCACCAGCACATCGAGCGCGGCCTCCAGGTCCTCGACCGTGGGATAGCTCGGCGCGATGCGGATGTTGGTGTCGCGCGGATCCTTGCCATAAGGCCAGGTGGCACCAGCCGGCGTGAGCTTGACGCCCAGGTCGGCACAAAGCGCGGCGACCTTCTGGGCCGAGCCCTCGGGACCATCGAAGCTTACAAAGTAGCCGCCGCGGGGATGCGTCCAGGTGGCGCAACCCGTATCGCCCAGGCCCTCGGTGAGCTTGCGCTCAACGGCCTCAAAGCGCGGGCGCAAAAACTCGGCATGCTTTTTCATGTGCTCCTTGACCGCCTCGATGGTGGGAAGGAAGCGCACGTGGCGCAGTTGGTTGAGCTTATCAGCACTGATGAGGCCGGCCTTCAGGCGCTTGGAGAACTCGGCGATGACCGCGGGGCTCGCACCGATAAAGCCGATACCGGCGCCCGGGAAGGTGATCTTGGACGTCGAGGCAAAGGCCACCACGCGGTCCTCGGTGCCCGCCGCGCGGGCAAGATCGAAGATGTTGGCGAGCTCGTCGGTCTCGTCGTACAGGTCGTGCACGCAGTAGGCGTTGTCCCAGAAGATGCGGAAATCGGGCGCGGCCGTGGGCATCTCGACCAGGCGACGCACGGTGTCCTCGCTAAAGGTGATACCCGTGGGGTTGGAATACTTGGGCACGCACCAGATGCCCTTGATGGAATCGTCGGCGGCAACGAGGCGCTCGATTTCGTCCATATCGGGGCCGTTGTCGGTCATCGCGACGGGAACGTTCTCGATGCCCAAGTCGGCGGTGATGCCAAAGTGGCGATCGTAGCCGGGAACCGGGCACAGGAACTTGACCTTCTTGCCGTCGTGCGCTGCCTCGTAAGCCTCCCAGGGCTCGCTGCCGCACGAGCCACAGCGCCAGAACATGCCGGCGATGTCGTGCTCGATCAGCAGGCTCGACGAGCCCAGCACGAGTGTCTGCTCAGCGGGGCAGCCCAGGAACTCCCCTGCCAGCTTGCGTGCCGAGGGAATGCCCTCAAAGCAGCCGTAGTTGGAACAATCGACGTTGCCGTCGTGCAGATCGGCATCGGCATTGAGGATATCGAGCATGGGTCGAGAGATGTCCACCTGGGAGGGCGACGGCTTGCCGCGGGCCATATCGAGCGCCAGGCCCTTGGCCTTGACCTCGGCGACCTCGGCTTTGAGCACCTCGATGGCGGCATCGAGTTCGGTGGTTTCCATCTTCTGGTAGATCGTCTGCATGGGTGCGACCTTTCGCGAAGCGGTACGTTGCAGTTCGTCTAAGTATAGACCGCCACCGCCGCAACGTTATGAAGCCGTGATAGATTAAGTCCATCGCAATAAATTACGAATCGCCGCGCATGCCTGCGTGGGGCGCCCAAGGAGGCACTATGGAGTATGGATCGTTCCAGGCCGAGGAATTCGGCGACCTGCAGCGCCTGGTCGACGGACTGTTTTACGACCGCCACGCCATAGACCGTCTGGATCTGATCGTACAGACCGAAATCTTGGACCTGGCGCCTGATCTCATGGAAATCGTCAACCTGCTACCGCCCGGCTATTACGACCGCCAGTCACTTTGCGACCAGCTCAACTCCGCCTTGGCCGCCCACGGCTGGGGCGCCATCTACGGCACCGTGGAATAAACCTAGTCATTGGGGCCTGTGGTCAAAAAATAGCAAATATGAGTACTGTTACTTTTTTAGTAACAGCGATTTTGAATTAAAAGGGCCAGTCTTGGCCTTTTGTGTCCGGTTTTGGAAGGATGCATCGGCATTTTTCGTCCAGCCACGCAATCGTTAATGCACAGACAGAATAGATTTGTACATTATTTTTCGCGCCTAAAATGAAACGCCGTTTGTGACAGTACTCACAAACGGCGTTTTTTGGCCACTGGGGTGTCCGGCAGGTGGCAAGTACCACTCAAAACCGCGTTTTACACGCGCTCGAGCAGGCTCTGGCGTCTGTTTCTACGCGCCTACTCGTTCTTGGGCGCGGGGTGCTTGCAGATCACACTCATGTAGATCATGCCAAGTACGGCCGCGGTGACAGAGCCGGCGAGAATAGCGGCCTTGGCAGCCAGAACCTCAAACTGGGCCGTCGGGAAGGCGAGGCCGCTGATGAGAATCGACATGGTAAAGCCGATACCGCCCAGAATGCCCACGCCGGCAATCATATGCCAGTTGACATTGTGCGGCAGCTCGCAGGCCTTGAGCTTGACCAGGGAGAACGTCATGCCAAAGATGCCGATCGGCTTGCCCAGCAGCATGCCAAAGTACACGCCGAGCGTCACCGGGTCGGTGAGTAGCGTGCTCATATCCACGCCCACCAGGCGAACCTGTGCGTTGACGAACGCGAAGATCGGCAGGATCACAAAGTTGACCGGCGTGGAGATCAGGCGCTCCATGCGGATGAGCGGCGGGGTCACGCGGTGCATGACGCGCTCGACTTTGGTGGTCGAGACGGTAAAGTCATGCTGGCCCAGGATGTGCGCCTCGTCGTCGTAGCGGTCATCGAGCAGCGGCAAGCACTCGCCCAGCCAATCGGTGAGGCTATCAAGCTTAACACCGCACTTGGCCGGGATGGTGAAGGCCAGGATGACGCCAGCAAGCGTAGCGTGCACGCCGCTCTTGAACATGCAGAACCACAACAGCAGGCCCAGTACCGAATACGGGGCAAGGCGGTAATGCTGCGTCTTGTTGAGCCACACGAGCGCACAGGTCACAAGCGCGGCGGCGCCCAACCAAAACGGATTGGGGCTCTGACCGTAGAAGATGGCGATGGCGGCGATGGAGATGAGGTCGTCGGCGATGGCGAGCGTCGAGAAGAACACGCGCACGCCGTTGGGCACGCGATTGCCCAAAAGCGACAGCACGCCCAGCGCAAAGGCAATATCGGTTGCCATGGGAATGGCCCAGCCGTTGTGCGCGCCGGCATGGTTAAAGATCAGATAGATGCAGGCGGGAACGACGACGCCGCCCACGGCCGCCAGCATGGGAAGCATAGCCTGGCGCGGGTTCTTGAGCTCGCCAACTGTCATCTCGTACTTAAGCTCAATGCCCACCAACAAAAAGAAGATCGCCATGAGGAAGTCGTTGACGAAAAGCTCAACGGTGAGACCGGCCGTAAGGTTGCCCAGACCCACATACAGCGGGGTCTCCAAAAAGTGATGGATGGCCTCGTAGGCATCGGTGTTGGCGCAAATGACGGCGGCGATGGCGGCGAAGACCATGACGGCGGCGGAAATCGTGCCGTTCTCGGTGATGCGCTCCCAAATGTCGTGGCGCTCAAAACGCTTGCGCTCACGGACGTTGAACAGCTGCTCGGGTGCTGCCATGGGCGGCTCCTTTCACGGGAAAGCTCCCGTCTTAAAAAAGCACGGCCCGCCCAAGTGGCGGCGCCGCGCTCTAACGTATTACGCTTGCATCTAGCCTACCCTGCACGACAGGCACGCAGGCGTGGCCGAAAAGCGGAACCACAGGTTGAACATTATTTGCTCAACGGCACGGGCACGCCTGTCCAAGAGACGACGCGGCGACGTGCACAAAAAACGACCGGAGCGCGGGGCGTCCGCGATCCGGTCGTGGCGTTTGGTCAACTAAACCTAGCAGGCGGCCATGATGGGGGCAGCGACCTGCTTCTTACGGGAGAGGACGCCCGGCATCCAGACGCCGTCGTGCTCGTCGGCAATGCCCAGGCCCTTCTGAGCAGCCTCGGTCTCGCCCTCGAGCAGGACCTGCGAGCCCTCCTCCATGATGTCGGTGATGCACAGGACGATGCCGTCGGCACCCTTCTCGGCGGCGTAGGCGCGCATGGCCTCGCGAATCTCGTCGATCATGCCAAGCGCACGGCTCTTGTCGACAGTCTCGTACTGGCCGATGAGCAGCTTCTTGCCGGCAGGCTCGAACATCTTGATGTCGTTGCCGACCATCTCGGCTGCGGTGAAGGAGCCGGACGGACGGGTGAGGAAGACCTCCATGCCAAACTTGACCGGGTCGACGCCCACCTGCTCGCCGAGCTTGGCGGCGACGGCGCGGTCGACATCGGTGGTGGTGGGGCTCTTGAGCATGAGCGTGTCGGTCATCATGGCCGAGAGCAGCAGCTTGGCCTGGACGTCGGAAAGCTCAACGCCGAGCACGCCGGCGAGCTTGGTGACGATGGTGCAGCTGGAGCCCCAGGGCAGGCAGATGTAGTGCAGCGGGCCGGCGGTCTCGAAGTCGCCGATGCGGTGGTGGTCGACGACGCCAAAGACCGTGGCGTCCTTAAGACCGGCGACGGACTGGGCAGACTCGTTGTGGTCGGTGAGGACGACGAGCTGACCGGCCTCGACGGACTCGATCACGCGGGGCTCGGCAATGCCGGCGTCGGCGAGCAGCTTGGTGGACTCGGCCGGAAGCTGACCAAGGGCGCAGGCCTCGTAGGTGTTGCCGGCATACTCAACCTGGTTGAGCAGCTGGGACAGGACGACGGCGCTCATGATGGCGTCGTTATCGGGGTTCTGGTGACCAAAGACAAGAACGTTTGCCATGGATATCCTCCACTTGATATGTGTACTTGGACGTAGCTATGGTAGCACGCCGATGCCGAGCCTTCGCAGACGGAAGGGCCACGGCATATTTTGGGGCGCAGGCACGGGGGCCAAGGCTGTCCCTTTTGCACCATGTTGGTGCAATGTAACCTGTCCCCCTTGCACCAGCTATTTGCCGGCGGCGCGCAGGGCTACGTAGGCGGCACCGATGATACCGGCGTCATTTCCGAGCGAAGCGACCTTAATGGGCGTCTCGCGCGAGGCAGAGAGCGCGTAGCGCTGGAAGTACTCGCGAGCCTTGTCGAGGTAGACATCGGCCGAGGCGGAGGCGCCACCGCCGATGAGGAACATCTCGGGATCAACCACGTTGGCAATAAGCGCCAGGGCGCGGCCGAGGTAGTCGGCCATGGTATCGGCAGCTGCCAACGCGAGCTTGTCGCCCTCGCGGCAGGCCTGGAACACGTCCTTGGAATCAGAAGGCCCGGTGAGCTCAATGGGCTCGACGCCCGCCTTCTTGCACTCGGCAAGGTAGTTGCTCACCACGCCGGTGGCGCTGGAATACTGCTCCAGGTGGCCATGGCCGCCGCAGCCGCAGGTGCGCTCCTCGGCCGGGTTCAGGCACATGTGGCCAATCTCGCCGCCAGCACCCACAACGCCCGATACCACGTCGCCGTTAACGATAACGCCGCCGCCCACGCCGGTACCAATGGTGACCATCACCACGTTCTGTACGCCCTTGGCAGAGCCGAGCCAGGCCTCGCCCATAGCAGCAGCGTTGGCGTCGTTCTCGTACTTAACGACCGCGTCGGGGCAGTGCTCCTGGATCGCGATCTTGAGCTCGGGCAGGTTGATGGCGATGTTCGCCTTGACCTTGGCATCGCCCGATGCCGGGATGGGGCACGGAACGGCCAGGCCAATGCCCGACACAAAGGCACGCGGAATCTGGGCCTTGGCGACCACCTGGTCGATAGCCTCGGTCACCGCGGCAAAGCCCGCAGCGTCAACGATGGGAGGCGTGGGCACGCTGGCCTTGGCAAGCAGGTTTCCGTCCTCATCGAACAGACCCTCCTTGACCGAGGTGCCGCCGACGTCGATGCCGATGTAATACTGCTTAGGTTCCATGGGAGCCCGCCTTTCTCGTTTAAACATTGCCTGTATGGTACCGCTCCCAAGGCAAAAACCTACCAAAAAGGACAGGTTTGTTTTGGCAGGTTTTATCTGGGGTAACGCAATTGGCTGCCCAACAGGCCGCGCAAGACCATCCCCAAAAATAAAGGCGCCGGGAGGCGGAGGCTCCCGGCGCCCGTCAAAGGGACTATGTTGTCTGTTGGACCGCACGGTCCGTCGCGGCGATAACGCCGACTAGGCCTGAAGTGCCTGCAGCTGCTTGTGAACCTCGATGAGCTCCGTCGCCATGACGCGCATGGTCTCGGTGCCGGCCATCTGGTCCTCGGCATGCAGCAAAATCAACGGGGCCTCGCCGTTACGCTCGCCGTTGGCCTCCTTCTTCAGAAGCCCCATGTGAACATCGTGGCCACCGTTATAGGCCTCGTCGCCCTGCTTGATAAGCTCCTCGCCGGCGTCAAAATCGCCCTCCTTGGCCTTTTGCACGGCATTGATGTACATGCTCTTGGCGGTACCGACGTAGCTGATGATCTCAAAGCAGGTCATCTGCAGTTCGTTCATATCCTCCATGCAGAGCACCTAGCCCATCACGCTGACGCAGTGGTCGATGATGCCGGCAGCGTTCATGCGGCCGTAGTCGACCATGTTGATAACCTCGACCGGGAAGCGGCCGGCGGCCTCCTTCTCAAAATCGCCCTTGGTGTAGCCGATCTGCGGACCAAGCAGCAACATGTCGCACTCGTCCAGGTGATCGTGGGCCTCGTTCATGGGACGAGCCTCGACCTCAATATCCAGACCACGGTTTGCAACCTCGGCCTGCATCTTCTGGACCAGCAGGCTCGTGGACATACCGGCATTGCAGCAGAGCATGATCTTCTTCATGGTTTCCTCCTTATAACTGCGCGGCGCGCAGACGACAACTGGTTTTATTCCTTGCGGCTATTGTGCACCCCCCTGCATCTTTACACAAGGGAGAGAGCTGCGGGCACCGGCACCGCGTACCGGCGCCCGCAAAGGTGAAAGGGACGAACGTTAGGCGTTCTACTCGGCGAAAGCCTCCTGCTTGGCGATTGCCTTCTCGGAAATCTTCATAAAGGGCAGGTAGACGGCCATGCCAATGACAATCTCGATAGCCTGCCACACGCCGGCGCGCCAGTCAAAGCCCGTAGCGAGCAGGGCATTGATGACGGGAGGCATGGTCCAGGGCACCTGGGCGATGCAGGGGCTGATGATGCCTGCGCAGGTAAGGCCATAGGTGATGCCGATGAACAGATCGGGAAGAAGAACGAACGGGATCATGAGCGGCAGGTTGTACACGATGGGGTAACCGTAGATAACCGGCTCGTTGATGTTGAACAGACCAGGCAGGATAGCCATCTTGGAAACGGTCTCGGAAGCCTTGTTCTTGGAGAACAGGAGCGTGTCGAGCAGGAGCATGAGGGTGCAGCCCGAGCCGCCGATGAGGGCGAAGCTGTTAACGATCTGCATGTTCATGTAGTGATCGGGCTGGATGGTGCCACCGGCGGCAAAGGTAGCCATGTTGTCGACGATGAGCATGGTCAGGATCGGCTCGACGGTAGCGCCAGAGATGGTGGACTGGTGAATACCGACGCAGAACAGCAGGTTAGCAAGGGTGTAGATGAGGATAACAGCCCACGGACCGGCGTTCATGATGCTCTTGAGCGGGTTGGAGATGCACGTGGAGATGATGGTGCACAGATCGGTGCCGGCGCACACGGCGAGCAGGGCTGCGGCAAGAGCGAAGACCGCGAGGTTAAGCAGCATCGGAATCATGACGTTGAAGGAGTTGGAGACCGCGGGAGGCACGCCCTCGCCCAGCTTAACCTTGAGCTTCTCGACGCCAGAAATCTTGATGAAGAGCGAGACGGAAAGCAGGGCGATGATAATAGCCGAGAACAGACCGTTGGTGCCGGTGTTGGCAGTCGAAAGGGCGCCCGTGACCTCGGCGGAGGTGATCTTGTCGGTGAGCAGTGGGCTCGTGGCGGCAAGCGAGGCGGTGATCTGCTGCGGCATCATGATGACGAAGGCAGAGATGGCGACGACCACGCAAGCGAGCGGGTTATCGAAACGCTTGTTCTTGGCGAGGCTGTAGCCAATCAATCCGGCCAAGATAATGGCAGAGACGTTGAGGGTGCCCAGCGTAATTGCCGAGCCCCACGTCTGAAGGTTGGCAAGGCCCGCCGCATCGAGCGGGAACAGAGGGAACACGACGTTGTTAATAAGAACCGCGATACCCGCAAGGATATAGAGCGGCGTGATGGTCGCGAAGGCGTCACGCAGGGAACGCAGGTGAACCTGGTTTCCCACCTTCGCAGAGACCTCGGCAAACTTGTCGAGGAAGCTCTTTCCGTTGTCACTGGCCATGATTGCTCCTAACTTTCAAATCCGGCCTTTTCCTATGCGCACGGTGGTCTGTCGCCCTCTGCCACCAGATGTGCCATGTGTTGCGCGCGGCGGCGCGCGGTCTGGGCGTTCGCCCGGTCGCTAATCAACCACGTGGGTCGTGGCGACCTGTTTGAGCCAGGCCGCCGACTTCTTAAGGCGGCGCTTGTAGCCGTCCATGAGATCGACCTCGACAAAGCCGTAACGATTCTTAAAGGCATTGGCCCAAGACCAGTTATCGATGACGGCCCAGTAGTGATAGCCCCGGCACTTGGCGCCCTCGTCGATGGCCTTGGCCACCCACTCCAGGTGCTGACGTACAAAGTCGACGCGGTAGTCATCCTGGATGGTTCCTTCGGCGTCACGGTTCTTGTATTCGTCCATGATGCCGATGCCGTTCTCGGAAACGAACCACTCAAGATCGGGGTAGTTCTTAGCGCAGTCCATGCCAAAGTCGTAGAGGCCCTGCGGGTAGATCTCCCAGCCGCGGCTCTCGTTCATAACGGCGTCGGGCCATACGTACTCGTCGGCAAAGTGCGGCAGGCCGTACTGGTCGACCTTGCTCGCCGGCGCCTGAACACGCGTGGGGTGGTAGTAGTTGCAGCCGAGCCAGTCGACAACACCCTGCTTGAGGATCTCTTGGTCGCCGGCGCGGAACGGGAGCTTAACGCCGCCCTCGGCCAGGCTGTCGAGCACGTCGGCAGGAAGCTCGCCCTTGGTGATGAGGTCGAGCCACCAGCGGTTGTTGATGCCGCTGGTCATGCGCACGGCCTCGAGGTCCGCCTCGCTGGGGTTCTCCTTGGTGTAGACCGGGGTAAAGCAGTTGATCATGCCGATCTTGGCATCGGCGCGAATAGCGCCCTCGTCATAGGCGCGACGATAGTTGGCCACGGCCAGCGCGTGCGCCAGCGAGATGTGATACTGCACGGTGCGGGCGCGGTTGAAGTCGTGGAACTGCGGGAACCACACGCCCTCCTGATAGCGCTGCTCGGGCTCGACGATGGGCTCGTTAAAGGTGAACCAGTACTTAATCTCCTGGCCAAACTCGTGGAAGGCGACGTCGGCGTAATGTGCGTAAGCCTCGACAACCTCACGGCTCTCCCAGCCGCCACGGTTAAAGAGGTAGGTGGGCATGTCAAAGTGGTACAAGTTGACAAACGGCTCCAAGCCGGCTTCGCGAGAGGCGCGGAACAACTCGTGATACCACGCGGCACCTTCCTCGTTGAGGTTGCCGTCGGCATCGAGCAGACGGCTCCACTGGATGGAAGTGCGATAGGTATCCAGACCCAAGTCCTTCAAAATGCGAAGGTCTTCCTGGTACTTGGCCATAAAGTCATTGCCGGCGTAAGAGCCAACGCGGTTGTAGAACGAACCCAGATCCTGGATGGACCAGGTGTCCCACAGGTTCTCGAGCTTGCCGCCCTGGTTCCACTGACCCTCAGTCTGCGGGCCGGACATAGCAGCGCCAAAGAAGAAGTCGTTGGGCAGCTGATACTGTGCCATCAAAGTCCTCGCTTTCGTGTTCTAGAGCTTCCGGTTGGAGACGGGTTTGCTTTGGCAGGTTATCCGGCGCGGGCGCGCACCGGCCATACCGATATCCAACCCGCCAAAACAAAACCGTCCCCAAACGGTCGATCCTGTTGTGCGGAAGGATTCCGTTCGTTGCTTAAACTATAGCGCTCTAATTTTAAAAGTAAAGCGTCTTTTTCTTTTTTCTTTCTCGAACTTCTTAGATAAAAGTAATATGGATGCCCTGTTGAGGGTTATACTTACTTTTTGTATTCATATATGTCGGAAAGGAGGTTCCATGATTCCCAAATACGAGGCGATAGCTGCAGATATTCGTCGAAGTATCGAGGATGGCGCTCTTAAACCGGGCGACAAGCTTCCCACCGTCGTTGAGTTCTGTGAGCTCTATAGCGTTTCCAAAATCACCGTCAAACGAGCTATCGAGCAAATCACCGAGGAAGGTCTTATTACCAGCCGGCGCGGATCGGGTACCTACGTTAAGGACACGGCGGGACTTCCCGGCCAGGCGTTTTTCCAGGGCAAAAACGACCGTGCCCAGGGCTTTTCGTATGAGCACCGCGGGGAAAAGGTGACCTCGGTGGTCTACGATTTCTCGATTGTTAATCCACCAGCGGACATCGCAGCCCAGCTGGGAATTGCCGAGGATGACTTTGCCTATCACGTCGTGCGCGTGCGTCAGGCCGATGGGAAGCCCATCGTTATCGAGTACACCTACATGCCCCTCGAGCTGATTCCAGGCCTTAAAAAGAAGGACCTGTACGGATCGGTCTACCATTTCATCCGCGAGCAATGCGGGCTGAAAATTTCGAGCTTCCACCGTACCATTCGCGCCGTGGCAGCAACCGAGGAAGAAGCCAATCGCCTGGACACCAAACCTGGCTCTCCCCTGCTCGAGCTCACCCAGATTGGCTTTTTGGACAGCGGCGCCGCCTTTGAGTATTCGGTCTCGCGCAACGTTGGCGACCGCTTTGAGTTGCACAACGTAACGTTGGCATAGGTTTTTGTAGTCATCCGGGCGCTCGCTTTGAGCTGTTTTGTGCAGCGCCCGCACAACACAATGGGGGTATAAACATGTCCGATTTGATTAAGCTGACGCCGATCTTTCACGAGAAGATCTGGGGCGGTCGCCAGCTCGAAACCATATTTGGCTACGACATTCCCGATGGCCCCATCGGTGAGTGTTGGGCTATCTCGGCCCACCCCAACGGTGACTGCCAGATTGCGGAGGGCCCGTACGCCGGCCACACGCTGTCGTGGCTGTGGGCCGAGCACCGCGAGCTCTTTGGCAACTGCGAGGGCAAGGAGTTCCCGCTGCTCATCAAGATTCTGGACGCCAAGGACGACCTTTCGATCCAGATCCATCCCAACGACGAGTACGCCGCCAAGCACGAGAACGGCAGCTTGGGCAAAACCGAGTGCTGGTATGTGCTGGACTGCGAGCCCGGTGCCACGATCATTGTCGGCCAGCGCGCCAAGGACCGCGTCGAGGCCGCACAGATGATCGAGGAAGGCCGTTGGGACGACATGCTCAACGTGCTGCCGATCCACAAGGGCGACTTTTTCCAGATTGATTCCGGTACCGTGCATGCCATCAAGACCGGCACGCTCATTTTGGAGACGCAGCAGTCGAGCGACGTGACGTATCGTCTGTACGACTACGACCGCCCCGGCACCGACGGCAAGCTGCGCCCACTGCACATTGAGCAGAGCCTCGATTGCATCGACTTTGATGCTCAGGCTCCGACGGACGGCACGGTAACCGCACCCGAGGTCGATGCCGTGACCGAGCTCGAGTCTAACTCCTGCTACACCGTCGATCGCGTGCGTGTCGACGGCAGCAAGACCCTCGACCAGCGCTGGCCCTTCATGTGTCTGTCGGTCATCGACGGCGAAGGCACCGTCTGCGGCGACCCCGTCCACAAGGGAAGCCACCTGCTGGCCCCGAGCACCGTCAGCTCCATCGACCTCGAAGGCAAGATGGAACTGATCATCAGCCACCTGTAGGCCACCGGTCCCCAAGTGCTCGCCGGGATGGGGCGCGGGGTTTGGTCGCCTGCTCGGATAGTCTTGCTCGCACGGAGAGCACATTAAGTGCTCTCCGGCTCGTGCGGAACTCGCGATCGACCAAACCCCGCGCCCCATCCCGGCGAGCCTCTGGCTAGTTACGACAATCAAAAAGCAACAAGGGGCTCCCCCGCTCATCAAACGGGAGAGCCCCTCGCCATACATAACGAATCAAGGTGCCTATAGGTAGACCTTTTCGAGAAACGATAATGTGTCCTGAAGACGCGCTCTCTCTTTACGATCGGTCTGCCGATTTACATAAGAAGAAAAGTCCGCAAAGAAGTCTCCGGCATCAGCCCTCATTTGCTCTATTAGCTCCAAGCGAGCCGAAGGCGGCAACAAACCCGCAAGTCGAACAATATCCGAGCGATGCTTTCGTCGATCTTTATCGTTGCAATGGCGCCCTTCTTCATAGCTCCTATTGATATCAATGTGTGCACGCATCTTGAGGGGAATGATATGGAGCGCATCGAGCAACGTAATGTCCTCTACGTTCGTTGCGTTGTCGCGAATAAATTCGTAGTAGCCATCGTCGAGAATAATTGCCGAAAGACTTGATACGGCCCCGTCAAAGGAAAGAGGTGCCACTTCGCTCGTTTCATCTTCGAGCACAAAATCAGGATGTCGGGCAAATAGCTCAATTTGGCCGGGATAGTCTAGGACTTGCCTTGATCCTTCGGGCAAACAGAACCGATAGTAAGTACACCTTCCATCGCCGGCCTTTCCAGTCTCATATCCGGCAGCTTTGATAAATGCCCACAATGCAGTGGCGAATTCAACGCCTTTCCCATCAACAATTACGACGACATCCAAGTCTTCAGTAGCTCTAAACGAATCGCCCTCATTGTCAAATAGAACGCTGCAGGCCCCTCCACCAATAAGGACGTAACCGCCTTTACAGCCGCTCATGGCATCGGCAAATCGCTCTATTCCCCTCACTTTTGACATATCGTCCTCCTGAGCTGTTCGACCGCGTCGAGCAGACGATCTTCTTTGTAATCTGCTTTTGCGCAAGCAACGTATAAGGAAAACGGGTCGACACACTGCAAACCCGTCGCGTCAAAACTAATATCGGACGGCGCGTCCACGGGATACGACCAGACCTCAATCACAACTGCCGCCGGTTCGTACCACTGAGCCTCCAGCCATCTGTCGCCCATATGCTCTTTCAAGGCCTCTAGCTGATATTTTTCGAGAGCAATGGTTGGAGCAGAGTCTTCATGGGCAAGGTCGGACATATAGCTAAGGGCAGACACACCGGAAAGCAGCGCATCAACGGCACGTAGCTCTGTTCTCTCGATAACCTTCTTGAGCCGGATTCGCTCTAAAACTGGCGTGCGAAGATAGTCCTCAAACCCATCTAGCAACGTCTCGGTCGACAGCCCGGCGTCACACAATATACGCTTTTTGCCGTCCCGCATAATCAACCCAGGAGCTATAGCGGCGATTTCCGAAAGATAGCCGCTGACGCTAGCTGCGCTTTTGCCACACAGACGCGCTAGGTCGCCGGCGGAGCAGTCAACCCATCGTCCCGCAATGAGATTTAGGACGATTCGTTGAGATTGGGACGAAAGCGGAGCAGCGGGAGAAGCACCCAGCACTTCATCGGAAATAACGGCTCCGATAAACGGCAGGAACGCATTTCGCTCATCTCGGATATATGCGATTCCCTCCGAAGAAAGCGCGCGCATAAAACCTAAATCCATAGCATCCCAGCAAATTGCCACCGGACGAGCATCTAACGTACGCACTGCATTGACGAGATTTCGCGCCGAAATGGCACTGGGCGGTTCTTTAGGTTCCGCAACAATAAAACGGCCCTGCTCAGACATGCCAAGCCGTGCCAAGCGAAGCGAATACCGCTCAAGATACATGCGAGGAATCTGCATCTCAACTGGCTCCGGGTCGATGGCGAGCTCTAAAGAGAAGAGTCTTTTTGGGAGACAATTTAGCAGCATGTCCAATCGCCCTTTTCATTTCAGTTACATTTTAGCATCTATCTGAAATTATACTGAATCGTATAAAATCATCAATCATCAAAGCCAAGCGCACCATTCAAAACGCAACAAGGGGCTCCCCCGTTCTTTAACGGGGGAGCCCCTTGCCATGTCTAAGTATTCAGCCCACCCGGCTCTCCAGACCAAAAAGCGAACGAGCAGAGCGGCGTTCGCAAGCAACGTTACCCAAGGACCTGGGCGGGCATGTGGGGCAACATCGATCGCGAGTTCCGCACGAGCCGGAGAGCACTTAATGTGCTCTCCGTGCGAGCAGGACTGCCCGAGCAGGCGATGTTGCCCCACACGCCCGCCCAGGTCCGCCGGGATCACGACAGCTTGACGATCGGTGCAAAACCCTTCATCAGCTTTTTGGTCTGGCCGGTCTTTTCGAATTGAACCTCGATCATGTCTCCAACGACCGAAATCACAGTACCCATGCCAAAGGTCTTGTGGCTCACGGTGTCGCCTGCGGAAAAGTCCTGCGATACGCTGGCGCGATCGACCTTGCGCTCCACCGTCGGCGACACCTTGGACGTGGCCTTCTTGGCTCGCGGCGCACCCGAGCCAAAGGTCGAGGCCACACGACCGGCGTCGGGCGACACCCCACGATGGCGCTCGGTCCCGTAGGTGCTTCCACCAAAGAAATCGTCGAAGCTCGATCCGCCGCGCGAACCGGAGCCGCCGGTCGAACGCGTATACGAGCCAAACACCTTGCCGCCATACATTTCCGAACCCATGCCCGAGCCAAAGGTGCCGTGGCGGTCGCCGCGTTTCTCCCAGCCCGTGCCCTCAAAACCGGCAGAACCGATGCCGCTAAACTCGATGTCCTCAAACGGAATCTCGTTGAGGAAGCGCGAGCGCGGGTTGGCAGAGGTCGAGCCGTAGGTACGACGCGTCGCCGCATACGTCAAGAACAGGCGCTTGCGGGCGCGCGTGATGGCGACGTAGGCCAGGCGACGCTCCTCCTCGAGCTTACCCGGGTCATCGCTGCCGCCAAAGTCGTGCACGTGCGGGAAGATGCCCTCCTCCATGCCGGCCACGAACACCGCCGGGAACTCCAGGCCCTTGGCGGAGTGGATGGTCATCATGGTAATGGCATGCGTCTCGCCGGCCAGGGAATCCAAGTCGGAGCGCAGGGCCAGCCACTCCATGAGTGCCGGTAGCGCCTTACAGGTGAGCGGACCATAGGTGCGCTCAATCTCGTCGGCATGCACGGCACCCGCCGGCATCCCCGTCGGCGCGGCATACGCGTTGCCCGCGATGGCGGCGGCCAGGGCATCCTGCGGCGAGAGCGCCGGGGCGGCTAGGCTATCGAGCGGATTGGAACCTGCGGCATCGCGCGCGCCGACGAGTGCCTCAAACGAGGATGCCGGGGCAAATGGCCCCGGTTCGGGCGCGGGCGCGCTCACCACGACGGGCTCGGCGCCGGCAGGCACGTCGGCAACACCAGCTGCGCGCAGCTCTTCCAAGCTCTCGAGCGTACCCTCGATGTCCTCGTGCGTCTCCTCAAATTCGGCAGCGACGCCCAGGAATTCCTGGATGTTCTCGGCACGGCTCTCAGACTCCATGGTGCCCTCGGCGCGAAACGCCTGCAGCAGACCCGTCTTATCGACAATCATCTCGACGACGTCCTTGAGCTCGCCGTCCATGCGGCGGCCCTCGCGCACCAGCGACACAAAGCTTGACAGGCCATTGCGGACCTTGGCGCTAAACATGCCGGTTTCGGCACACGCAATCTCGCAAGCCTGGAAGAACGAGCAACGGTTGTCGCGCGCCAGCTGCTCGATTTTTTGGATCGAGGTGGAGCCGATGCCACGGCGCGGTGTGTTGATGACGCGCTTGACGCTCATCTCGTCGGCCGGGTTCACGATCATCTTAAGGTAGGCCATGACATCACGGATCTCGGCACGGTCGAAGAATCGCGTGCCGCCCACGATCTTGTAGGGCACGCCCGCGCGCAGGAACATATCTTCGAGGATACGCGACTGGGCGTTGGTGCGATAGAACACGGCAATGTCGTCGTAGCTCGTGCCTTTGGCATGCAGCTTCTCGATCTCGCCGGCAATCCAGCGACCCTCGTCGCGCTCGTCGCTTGCCTGGAAAGCCTGGATCTTCTCGCCATCGCCCTCGGCCGTAAACAGGCGCTTGTCCTTGCGCTGCGAGTTGTGGCGTACCACGGCGTTGGCGGCGTTCAGGATATGACCCGTGGAACGATAGTTCTGCTCCAGCTTGACGGTCTTGCAGTTTTTAAAATCCTTCTCAAAGTCCAGGATATTGGTGATGTCGGCGCCACGCCAGCTGTAAATGGACTGGTCATCGTCGCCCACGACCATGAGGTTTTGGTACTTGGCGGCCAGCAGGTTGGCGATTTCGTACTGGACGTGGTTGGTGTCCTGATACTCGTCGACGCTAATGTAGCGGAAGCGCTCTTGGTACTTATCGAGCACCTCGGGGCGGGTGCGCAGCAGCTCAAGCGCGCGCACGAGCAGGTCGTCGAAGTCCATCGCATTGGCGGCGCGCAAGCGACGCTCCAGCTCCAAGTAGACCTGTGCGGCCTTTTTATCGTTGGGGCTATCGGCGCTCTTGAGCATGTCCTCGGGGCCGATCATGGCGTTTTTGGCCGAGCTGATCTTGCTGCGGATCATGTTGATGGGGAACTGCTTTTGCTCGATGCCGAGCGCCTGCATAATGTCGCGCACCATGCGCTTTGAGTCATCGTCATCGTAGATGGTGAACTGGCCGGTGTAGCCCAGCAGGTCGGCGTCCTCGCGCAGCATGCGCACGCACATGGCATGGAAGGTGCACACCCACATGCCGCGGGTACCGCTGGGAATGAGCGCCGCCAGACGCTCGCGCATCTCGGCCGCGGCCTTGTTGGTAAACGTGATGGCAAGAACCTGCCAAGGCTTAACACCCAGGTCGCCGAGCATATGTGCGATGCGGAAGGTCAAGACGCGGGTCTTGCCCGAGCCGGCGCCGGCGAGCACCAGCAACGGACCCTCGGTGGACAGGACCGCCTCGCGCTGGGCGGGATTAAGGCTGTCAATGTCGACGAGCGGCTTGGCGGGCTTGGGCGCCGGCGCGGGAGCGTCGTAGATGTCGAGCGGGACGAGCTCGGGCTCCGGCGCTGCAGGGGCGGTGTATGCATCGAGCGGCACGGGTTCCGGCGCGGGCGGCACGGGTACCGCGGCGTTCTTTTCCCAGGGCAGGGGCTGGGTCATGGGCGACTCCTCATCTGACGGACGGCGCGCCTGCGGGCAGCGCCATAGTTTGAGCCGTACCAGTATACCGAGCCGCGCGGACACCGGCGCAAATCACACCACGACTCCGTGCGCCACCGTCAGACCCGCCCCAGCGGATTTGGCGCAATGGGGTCAGGTTGCTTTGCACCAATCTATTGACAATCACGGAACCGCCGATGTCATGGCCACGGTAGCGAGCGGCGGCCAGGGCGAACAAATTGGCATGAAAAGAGGGCAGCATAGACCTTTTATGCCGCCCTCTTTGAATGACAAGTTGTCGCCCTGGCCGCCGTGCGGCATCGACCGAGTTACAAACCGAGCATCGGCTCCAGGACAAAGAAGTACGCGAGAACCACGATGCCCAGGATGATGCGGTAGACGCCGAAGCACTTGAAGTCGTGGCGGCGCACGAAACCCATAAGCCACTTGATGGCGATAAGCGAAACCACAAAGGCCACGATGCAGCCCACGCCCAGGATGGCGATCTCGTTGGTGCCGAAAGTACCGCCCTTAATAAAGTACTTGACCAGCTTGAGCGCGCTCGCGCCAAACATGACGGGAATGGCCAGGAAGAACGTGAACTTAGACGCCACCGAGCGTGTGCAGCCAAGCAGCAGGCCGCCGATGATGGTGGAGCCGGAGCGCGATGTGCCCGGAATCAGCGAAAGCACCTGGAAGCAACCGATACCCAGCGCGGTCTTCCAGCTCAGGTCCTCGAGCGTAGTGATGGAGCCAAAGTCTAGGCTATCGTCATCGTCTGCAGCGGCAGTCGCAGTGGACGTGGCAAAATGCGCACCAGCGGGGCGTCCGCCCGTCACCACGGCACGCGAACCAAACGAACCGGCAAGAGCGGCCTGGTCGCGCTTGTTCGCGCGCCAGTTCTCGATCACGATAAACAGCACGCCGTACACAATGAGCGCCAGCGCCACGACGGGAGCATTATAGAAATGCTCCTCCATCCAGTCGTTGAGCGGCAGACCGATCGCCGCGGCGGGAATACAGCCGAGCACAATCTTGCCCCACAGCACCCAGGTGTCGCGACGGCCCTCCTTGCCCTTGCTGGGAGAAAACGGGTTGAGGTCGTAGAAGAACAGGACGCAGACGGCCAAAATGGCGCCAAGCTGAATCACGACCAGAAACATATTCCAGAACGTCTCGCTCACGTTCATCTTGACGAACTCGTCCACCAAGATCATGTGACCGGTCGACGAAACAGGCAGCCATTCGGTAATGCCCTCGACTAGGCCCATGAAGGCAGATTTTAGAAGCTCGATGATATCCAAAAGGACCCCCTCGTTAGACACCCGCCGATATTGTTCTGCGGACGGTGCGGGCGATGTCCCATTATCAACCGTTCGGCCGCGACCGCGCCCACCCTTACCAAAAAACTCGCCCGTTCACAGAATTGCGAGCGGTCAAACCCAAATCCTTGGGTATAACTGCAACAAGATAAAGTGTCCGGCGGTCACGCATCCGCGCCCGCCCGATGCACGAGCCCCACGCCCGTGCGATAGACCAAGGAGGAAACCATGAACGAGGGCTACACCAAGGTATTTGTTTCACTCGACGGTACTGAGCAGCAGGATTTTGTGCTCGCACGCGCCATCAAGGTCGCCGCGAACAACGGCGCCAAGCTGATAATCGGCCACGTTATCGATTCCACGGCGCTCGAGAGCGCCGGTTCCTATCCGGTCGATCTGGTCAACGGCCTGGAGGAGGCATTTAAGAACTCCATTGCCAAGCAGCTCGAAGAGGCCAAGGCCAATCCCGATATTCCCGAGGTCGAGGTCATGATTCGCGCCGGCCGTATTCGCGAGACGCTCAAGGACGAGATGCTCGACGTGGTCAAGCCCGACCTGGTGCTCTGTGGCGCACGCGGCCTGTCCTCGATCAAGTATGCACTCCTGGGTTCGATTTCGACGTTCCTGCTGCGCAATACGGACTGCGACATCTTGGTCGTGAAATAGGTTCCTTCCCGTCGGCGCAAGGCCTGCGGGGTTATCACGCCGACGTCCTCGCCGCTTCGCGGCTGCGGGATGTCGGCTTTGATAACCCCTCCCGGCCTTGCGCCTTCGTCACCGTACTTCAGCGAGTTGGCTGATAAAAGATGGCGTGCCGCCCCATTTGGGGCGGCACGTTTTGTTTGAGGCGGCACGTTTTTGTTTGGGCGGGCGTCTGCCGTGTGCGTTACTCAAAGTATTGGAACTTGTTCGTTGAAAAAGCGAATGTTACGACGAAGCCTTCGCTGGGCTCGGACGCTGCGGTGACGTCGATGCCCATCTTGGAGCACAGGCGCGCCACCAGATAGAGACCGATGCCCGTTGCGCGCTTGGTGGTGCGGCCGTTGTCGCCGGTAAAGCCCTTCTCGAACACGCGCGGCAGGTCTGCCGCACACACGCCGCAGCCGTTGTCCGCGACGGTAAGCTCGATGCGCTCGCTTGCCAGGCCCTCGTCCAGCAACGCGCCCGAAAACGTGATCTTCGCACCGTCCTCACACGCATATTTAATGCTGTTCTGAATGAGCTGGCCCAGAATAAACTCGAGCCACTTCTCGTCGGTAAAGACCTCAAAGTCGAGGTTCTCGCACACCGGCGCCACGTGCGCCGCGATAAGCTCACGCGCATTGGCCTTGATTGCGCCCGTCACCAAGGTCTTGAGATCCCAGCGGCGAATCAGGTAGTCCCGCTCCACGACTTCCGAGCGCGCATAGTACAGCGCCTGGTCGATATAGCGCTCCACGCGAGCCAGCTCACGGCCCAGGTCATCCACACGTGACAGGTCGTCTTCGCTGCCATCCAGGTTTTCCAAAATTAAATGGGCCGCCGCCAGGGGCAGCTTGGCCTCATGGACCCAGCTCTCGATATAGTCGCGATAGTCATCGGTCTGACGCCGGCCTTCGGCAACCTCGTCGCAGGCAGCCTTGCCCACCCGGCGCAAGACCTCGTACTCAAGCTCGCCCTCGGCATAGGTCGGGCATTGCACCATCTCCTGCACCCATGCGGGACTCTCGAGCTCCTCTGCCGCGCGCTCCAGCTGGCGCAGAAAACGACGGCGACGCGCGTACTCGATCACGATGCCGAGCATACCGAAGATAAAGGACACGCCAACCGCCACGACCACGATAGAAACGGGTGCGCCGGCGACCGTCAGCACAAAGCAGCTCAGCAGCACGCCGCACGTCCACACGGCGACGGGAAGCAGCGCGTCTTTAAAGAACTTGGCAAACGACATAGCCGGCCCCTAGACCGAATAGCCTTGGCCGCGGTGCGTCGTCAAATACCCCTTGATGCCGATTTTTTCGAGCGTGGTGCGCAGGCGGTTGATGTTAACGGTAAGCGTGTTGTCGTCCACGAAGGCGTCGGAGTCCCACAGGTCCTGCATGATGGCCGAGCGCGAAACAATCTTGCCTGCACGGCTCAGAAGCAGAGAGAGGATACGCAGCTCGTTTTTGGTGAGCTCGGTGCTAGTGCCGGTTGCCGTATTGGTGACCATGGAGCGGGCGAGGTCGAGCTCCAACCCCTTGTGGACGAGCGTGCTGCGCTCGCCTGCCGCCGCGGTGCGACGCAGCAAGGCATTGATGCGCGCCACGAGCACACGGGCGCTGTAGGGCTTGGGAACAAAGTCGTCCGCGCCGAGCGTCATGGCCATGACCTCGTCGATCTCGGTCGTGCGCGACGTGAGGACGATGATGGGAACCTCGGATTCGCGGCGAACCTCGTGGCAGATATGCTGGCCGTCCTTGACGGGAAGCGTGAGGTCGAGCAGCACCAGGTCGGGCGCGGCGGCGAGAATATCGCGCGAGACATGCTCAAACGATTCGCATGTCTCAACCTCAAAACCGGCGCGGGCAAGGATGTCGACAAGCTCACGACGAATGGGCTCGTCGTCCTCAACGACATAGATCAGCGCCATGTGTCCTCCCATTTCGCGTAACATGCACCTTTCACACCATTATGCCCACAGCGTCGCAGCGATACGACCCCGTGGGCACCTAATGTGACAAAAGCGTTCGGTAGTCTTGAGAGAAAATAGGGGCCGACCGGTCCTAAACCGATCGGCCTCATCACTTCGACCTCGAGCCTCTACTCGAGCGTACGCATGTATGCAGAGATGGCATCCAGGCCCTTCTGCAGGTCGTCGGTGTTATCGGAGTATGCATAGCCGATGCGCATGCTCTTGGGCTCCTCGAAGCAATCGCCCGGGGTGACGAGCGCGCCGGACTTCTTAATCATGTCGATGCAGAACGTCCTGGAGTCGATGTCGTAGTCGTAATACACGAGCGCGGTGGTACCCGCCTCGGGCTTAACGAACGACAGGTGCGGCTCGCTCTCGACCCACTTCTCCAGAACAGCAAGGTTCTGACGGACGATGCGACGGCTGCGCTCAAGGATCACGGAAGCGTTGCCCAGAATCAGCTCCGCCACCGACTCGCTGAATATGCCGGCGGAAATCAGGTTGTAGTCGCGATGCGAGAGCAGCGCGCGACGGAGCTCCGGGCTCTTGGTGACCGCCCAGCCCAGACGCAGGCCGGCGAACGACCAGACCTTGGACATGGATGCGGTGACGATGGCCTTGTCGTACAGGTCGATCACGGACTCGGAGTACTCATCCGTCTGAGTAAGCAGACGGTAGACTTCGTCACAGAGCAGCCACGCGTCGTGTTTGCGCGCGACCTCGACAATCGCCTTGAGCGTATCGGTGTCGAGCAGGGCGCCCGTGGGGTTGTCCGGGTTATTGATGCAGATGAGGTTGGTATCGTCGGTCACCAGGGCATCGAGCGCGTCGACGTCGACGTGGTAGCCGTTCTTGCGATCGAGCTGAAGGATATCGACCTTCGCGCCGCACATCTCGGGAATCGAGTAAAGCTGCTGGTAGGTGGGCTTGACGGAGACTACGTGATCGCCCGGTTCGACGAGCGTGGAAATAACCAGGGAGTTGGCACCGGTCGCGCCGTGCGTGGGCACAATATGCCCGGGCTCGACCGTCTTATAGAGACGCGCGACCCCCTCGAGGAAGCCGGGCTGCCCCTCGATGTCTCCGTAGGTGAATCGGCGCGAGCACAGGCTATCGAGCCACGCCTTCTTGTCGGTGTTCGTAAGCTCGAACAGCTGGTCGAGCGTGAGGGAGTAGACGCACGTCTCCGCAACGTTGTGGGTGCACTTGGTCTCCCACTCGTTCATCCACTGCTCGACGGCGAAATCCTTGATCTGCATTGTCGTTTCCTTTCCTTGACTTTCTTACAGTTCCACCACGGTGCCCAGCCCCGCCTCAATGGCGCGGTCGTAGGCGATTTTCGATGCCGAAAGGTCCTGAACGGCGATGCCCGACGTATCGAACACCGTCACCTGCTCGTCATCCGAACGCCCCGTAGCCATGCCGGCGATGACTTCGCCGAGCTCCGCTCTGATGTCCTCGGGCGTGATGACACCCTCGGCAACCGGAATCTCCAGCTCACCGGACGCGACGGATTGCTCGCGATCGTCGACGTAAACAGCGGCACGGGCGACAAGCGCCGAGGCGAGCTCCTGCTTGCCGGGCATGTCGGCACCGACGCAGGAGATATGCGTACCAGGACGCACCCATGAATCGGGAATGATGGGCTTGGTCACCGGCGTGATCGTCACGATGATGTCGGCCTCTGCCGCGGCGCCTTGGCCGTCGGCCGTCGCCTCGATGGAATAGGTGGATGCCTCGCGAGCATGCTCGCAGGCGCCCAAGATATGGGCGACCTCGTCTCGCATGCGCTCGACGCGGGCCTCGGGCGCGGCATCGGAAACTGGCTCCCACACCTTGACCTCGCTCACTTTGGGACAGGCGGCGAGCACGCCCGCCACCATATAGGTGCTCATGTGGCCGGCACCCGCAACAAGCAGTTTGGACGCATCCGCCCGAGCCAGCCACTTGGCACCGAGCGCAGCGGCGGCACCGGTGCGAAGTCCAGTGACGGCGGAGGCATTGAGCAGCGCCAACGGCTCTCCCGTCGCGTTGTCGCACAGCAGCGTGGTGCCAAAGATCTCGGTCAGCCCCTTTTTGGGATTCTGAGAGAACCAAGCAGTGAGCTTGAGACCGAAGAGGCCGCTTCCCGCCAACTCGCCCGAGCGGATATCCATATCGGCCACGCCGGGTTCGAACTGCTCATATACCATCGGCCACGCAACACCCTTGCCCATTGCCTTCTGGCGATATGCCTCCTCCACGGCAGCGATTGCATCCTCAATCGTCAGCACCTTGGAAACTTCCTCGGCCGAAAGCACCACCATCTGCCCCATCATCGCTCCTCTCAGCGAAAGCTTTACGTTGCTTCACTGTACGGTTTAGTAACGATGCCGCCAAGGATCATTTCTTGTTGGAATCTACAACGATTCTCGATCTGATTTTTCGTTCTATCAGCAGGTATTTGAACTATTTCCCGCATCAACGGCATACGGATGTGCGATTATCCTATTTTTACCTGTACTTATTGTAGTGATTTACAAGGTGATGTTGATGCTATACACCATCTCGGACTTCTCACGGGAATATGAGGGGTCGGTCCGTCTAATCGCCGGCAGCGATGGCGTCTCGCGTGCCGTCTCTGGCGTCGGGATCCTCGATTATGAACTTATGCCCGGCCTCAAGAACAAGTACCAGCGCGCCAACTTCAGCTCAGACGAAATCGTCCTCAGCACCTTCCTCTATGCGAAGGACGACCCATACCTCATCACTGAAGCCGTGAAATACCTCGTCGCCAAGGGAACGAGCGGTCTTATCATCAAAAACGTCCTGCACATCCCGATTCCCGACCAAGCCATCCGCTACGCCAACGCGCGGCACTACCCGGTCTTTCTCACGACCGACGACTCACTGTTCTTTGACAGCGTCATCTATGAGGTCAAACGGCATATCGAGCAGCTCACGTCCATCGACTTCGCGCAGCGCGAGATCGATGCCCTGAGGACAGACGTATCGCCCGAGTCCATCTGCCGACGCATCCGAGGTCTCAACCCGTCATTTCTGGACGAAGCGGTCGCCCTGTTCGCATCGTTTGCAGAGCCCCTCGACCCGCGTACGTTTTTGCAAATCGAACGTCTCTGTGCAAAATCGACCCTCGCCGGATGCCACAACATGCTGGCACCCTACGACGGAGGTTTGTTATTCGTAGCGACAAGTGACTCGGAACAGACGCTCGATGTAGAGCGAATCGTGCAGGCGCTCACGGAGCTCATCGAGGCTAGCGACATCGATGGCGGAGCGGAAGGGCTCGGCATCAGCGATATTCTGTTTGGAGACGAGGCGGTGGCGCAGGCGATCTCGCAGGCGATTTACGCACAGCGCCTATCTTGTCAACGAGCCGAGGGTCCCGTGCGCTATACGCAGCTCGGCATCCTGAGAACCGTGATGCCTTTTGCGGAAACCCCGGAGATGCGATCGTTCTCGGAGGCGATTCTCTCGCCGATACGCGAGCACGACAGTGAGCATGGCAGCGAACTGGAATCCAAGCTCGCTGCATTCATCGAGAACGGCCGACGTATCGAGCAAACCGCCAAGCAGACTGGCCAGCACCCGAACACGATTCGATATCGCCTCGATAAGGTGACAGTTCTCACCGGACTGAGCTACAAATGCGCCCCGGAGATGGAGCAGCTGTCGCTCGCCTACGCAATCGAACGCGCTCGCTCGCTTCAGTAAGCCCACCCCGCCTTGAGGTTAGGAGCGGCGGGCACGGAGCTTTTCGTAGCCTTCAGCGAAGAAGGCGACCGTGGCGGCGTCGGCCTCCGCAGCGTCCGTCTCGGTTGCGGGAACCACGCCGTGCTCGTCGCTCACCAGGAACAAGGCGCCCTTGAGCTGTGCGGGAATATCTACGCGCGTGACCGGGATGCCCTTGGTCTGGGCCAGCTGCTCAATGAGCGTCGCCGTGCCGCACAGGCACTCGTCCGCTGGCGCCACAAAGGCAAGCTCGCCGTTACCGACGGCGGCGAGCAGCTCGGGCGCCACGCCGGTTTCGTCGGCCTCGGAGCGGGCCTCGGCGGAGCGGGCACGTAGCGCCTTGGCCGACGTATCGGCGAGCGGCTCGTACTCCCCCACCGTCATGGCGGCGTTGCCGTTAACGTCGATCACTAGCATGAGTACGCCGTCGTGCGCAGTGTAATCGCCCTCGGCAAGCGACCACTCAACGTGCTGCTTGGCCCAACTGAGCATGTTATGGGTAAGCGGCTCGCCCTGCACCAAGCGCTCGGACAGCGCACGAATGTGGCGGTTGAGCATGGGCACCTTTTTGTTGGACATGCGCCAGCGGCAGATAAGCGCGGGCTTGTCGAGCGTAAACTTCTCGACCGCCTCCTGATTGGCGCAAAAGTCCTCGTACGCACGCTGATCCTCGGCATTGCCAAACAGCTCGGCATCATCAATCTGGGGCATGGTCATACCTTTCGTGTTAGTCATTCCGTCCTCTTATACCAAAAAGACGGCCCTCCAAACGGAGCGACCGTCTTTTGCAGAGATTATTTTGTTTCGGGGCGAAACTTAGTGCCTAAAGTGGCGGGCGCCGGTAAACACCATAGCAATACCATGCTCGTTGCAGGCCTGAATGCTCTCGTCATCGCGCTTGGAGCCGCCGGGCTGGATGATGCAGGTCACGCCGTGTGCGGCAAGCACGTCGACGTTGTCGCGGAACGGGAAGAACGCGTCGCTTGCACAGGCAAAGCCGCCCTTCTCCACGCCCTCGCGCTCGCAGAAGTCCTCGGCGCGCTCGCAGGCAAGTAGCGCAGAGTCAACGCGGTTAGGCTGACCCGGGCCCATGCCAATGCCGGCCTTACCCTTGGAGACCAGGATGGCGTTGGACTTAACGCCCTTGCAGACCTTCCAGGCAAACTCGAGCTCGGCCATCTCGGCGTCGGTGGGCTTGCGGTCGGTGGGGAACGTAAAGGTCGCGGGATCCTCGGTCACGTGGTCGACCTCCTGCACCAACATGCCGCCGTCGACGGAGCGCAGCTCCACCTGAGCGCCGTGGTCCACGCCGCCGGTCGCCAACACGCGCAGGTTGGGGCGCTTGGCCATGCGCTCGAGCGCCTCGGCGGTGTAGCTCGGGGCGATGATGACCTCGACGAACTGCTTGTTCTGATCGGCAAAGTGCTCAACCAGATCAAAGGGAACCTCGCGGTTGCAGGCGATGATGCCGCCGAAGGCGCTCTTGGGATCGCAGGCAAAAGCGCGGTCGTAGGCAGCCGTGATGTCCTCGGCAACGGCGGAACCGCAGGGGTTCTGGTGCTTGAGGATTACGCAGGCCGGCTCGTCGAACTCGCGGACCAGGTTCCAAGCGGCGTCGGCATCCAGATAGTTGTTGTAGCTGAGCGGCTTGCCCTGGATCTGCTTGGAGCCCACGAGCGGGAACTGCGAGCTCGCGGTGTTCTCGCAGCCCTCGGCAAAGCGATAGACCGTAGCCTTCTGCTGAGGATTCTCGCCATAGCGCAGGTCGTCGACCTTCTCCAGCGAAATCTCGAGCTTGGCAGAGGTGTCCGCCACGTCGCTTGCCTGGGCGGCGAGCCAGCGGGAGATGGCCGTGTCGTAGGCGGCGGTGGTCTGGTAGACCTTCACCTGCAGGCGACGACGGGTGGAAAGCGTGGTGCAGCCACCGGTCTCGTGCATCTCGGCCAGGACGGCATCATAGTCGGCCGGGTCGGAAATGACGGTAACGCTCGTGGCGTTCTTGGCGGCAGAGCGCAGCATGGAGGGGCCACCGATGTCGATGTGCTCGATGGCGTCCGCGAAGGTGACCTCAGGGTTGGCGACGGTCTTCTCGAACTCGTACAGGTTGACGACGACCAGATCGATCAGCTTAATGCCGTGCTGAGCCGCCTCCTGCATGTGTTGCTCGGAATCGCGGCGGGCCAGCAGCGCGCCATGAACCTTGGGGTGCAGGGTCTTAACGCGGCCGTCCATCATCTCGGGATAGCCCGTGAACTCCTCGATGGGGGTTACGGGAACGCCCGCGTCCTCGATGGCACGAGCCGTGCCGCCCGTAGAGATGATCTCGACGCCAAAGTCGTCAACCAGCGTCCGTGCGAAATCGACGACGCCCGTCTTATCGGTAACCGAGATCAACGCGCGTGCGATCTTCACATCAGATCCCATGCAGTCCTCCTGTCTGGTACGCCGCCGTGCTCTGTGAGTCGGTGATACGTCGATCTGCAGCGCTCGCGCAGCGGCATTGAAAATACTGATTTAATGTAGCGCATCGAGCGCATCGATGCACCCCGCAACGGGCGCATGTGCAGAAAAAGTTTGCGAGCGGAGGGGATGGGCATGGCACCGGGCACGGTGAGTTCATGGAACACAGGGGCACCATAATTAGATGCCAATGGCGTGGTAGAACTGTGCTCGATATGCATCCGCAAAAGAAAGAGGCACCATGGTCTCGCGGGTTCTCTACCGACCGTTTGATACCGAAGACTTCGACGCCATCGCGCTGATTCTGCAGCAGCTTTGGCATAACAATTCGGATAACGATGAGTACAACCGCCTTGAGGCCGCGTGCGACCTCGCCTATTGCCTTTCGTCGTCGACGTTTTCACAGGTTGCCGTAATCGACGGTCAGGCGCGTGGCATTTCGCTCGCGCGTGCGGGACAGAGCTCCGGCGCCACTATCAACGAGCATTGGATGGATACCGAACGCGCGCTGCTATCGCAGATGCGTGAGCTAGAGCCCGATGCGTGCGCCGAGTATCTCTCGTTTGTGCGCGCAACCATCCGAACCAACAACCGCCTGCTCGAGAGCAGCCCGTTGCCGCACGACAACGAGGTCACGCTGCTTGCCGTGGATCGCGATGTCCATGGCCTGGGCGTTGGCACGGTTCTGCTCGATGCCGCCGTCTCGCACCTGTCCTCGCTTGGAGCGACGAGGGCGCACCTGTACACCGACTCCAACTGCTCGTGGAAGTTCTACGAGCTGCACGGCTTTAAGCGCACGGCCACGCACCGCGCCAACCGCGAAGAGCGCCGTCACGACATGCCGCGCGAAAGCTTCCTCTACGAACTCGATCTAACAGCCTAAACCCGGCAGTTAGGGACGTTCCTTTTGTGCCGGCACCCCGGGACACTCCTTGGCAGCAACCGCACCTAGTCGTTGGGGACATTCTTGGGTAGCACAGTCGACGAAACCCTCGTTGGCGTCGCCCTGTAGAGGGGTCTGCAAATAGCTGTGGGCAAAAAACATCAAATATGAGTACTGTTACCTTTTTAGTAGCATCGATTTGGGGCATTTTAGAGGCTTTTAGACATAGCAGCCAGTCAGGCGAGCTGACGTATTTCCACAAATGTTCAATAAAATGGGCCCCTAACGAGAGATAATCTCATTAGGAGCCCATTATTTAGTGCAAATATATGTCACTATAATGGCAACAGTATTCATATTTGGCATTTTTTGCCCACTGCCCCCTGTGTGGGGATCCGTAACGGAAAGATAGACCCATTTCAAAGCATAAAAATGGGATAGATTTTCCGCCAACAGTCGCCGGAGAAGATCCATCCCAAAAATCAGAGCGCGCTAGAACGTTCCGCCGCCGCCTCCGCCGACGCCGCCACCACCGCCGCCAGAGAAGCCGCCGCCGCTGCCGCCGCTCGAGCTATCGGAGCTCGAAGCCAGCTCGCGGATGGTCTCGTGATACACATCGTTGAACGAATCGAGCGGAGACTCGATACCGTAATGATGGTAGTACCACCAGTAGCAGGGATAATTGTCATAGAAGCCGTCGGCCTCGCGCACCTCGGGCGGCACGGCCTCGGCAAGCTGACGCAGCACTTCCTTGGAAACACCCAGCGCCACGCCCATCACCAGCAGCTTGTTCCACAGCACCAGATCGCCCGGGACGGCTTCCTTTAGACGCGTGAAGTCCTCGAGCCAATGCTTAAGTGCCTTGCAGCGAGCCGCCACCTCGGCGCCCTCCGGCGTAAAGCGGCGAAACGTAAGGCCCACGCCGATACCCACCAGCACAATCGGCACCGAGATAACCGCGGCGGTAATGTTCGCCTGTGCGCCATCGGTAAAGAAAATGGATCCCACGGGAACAAAGGCAATCAGGATACCAAGAACCAGGCAAAACACCATTGCAACAATGCCGTCCGAGGCAACGTACTCGCTATCGGCCAGCTTGCCCTTAACGGTGTTCTGATAGTCCTCGAGCTTATCACCCACGGGTGTAGCGTGCTGCTTGACGTAGTGCTGCAGCTCGTCGAACGTGCGCGAACGGTCACCGTTCTCGTCAGGCTTAGCACCGGCAAAGAAGACCTTGAGCACCATGTGGTCAATGCCCTTGGCCGACTTCCAGCCCGCATCACTCACCGTCACGCGATACGTCTGCTCTTCTTTTTCACGCCCCAACAGACCCTTCTTGGCCTTGGTCACGGTCGCCTGCTCCAGCTTGATCACACGGTCGTCAGTGAGCTTCATGAGCGTGGCGATATATGCCTGGTCGGGCACCTCGTTCCAGCTCATGAGGGCCGAAAGCACGGCGGGATGGTCGGCCGAAGGCACATCGCGGAAATATTCGTCCTGGAAAAGCGGCTTGGGCTTGCGCTTGCGCAGCTTGAGCATAACGATTGTGCCGGTAAAGACCACCGCCGCAACAACACTTAGCACGGCAAGTGCATTGGCAATCATGCGAGCGTGAGCGCGGCGGGCGTTAGCTTCGTCGGCCCATTCCTTCTCTTCGCTCAGGATCGTTGACATGCGCTCTTCGCCCGAAGCGGCAAGCTGCGGCACCCAGTCGCTAGGGAAGGCGATGCGTGCCTCGGCGAATTCGCCCTGATGCACGCAGGGAATGGTATAGGTGACCATGGGTTCGTCCGCATCGAGCGATACATCGCCCGTCAGCGGGCCGTGGCCCCATGCGCGGAAGTTATCGCCCTTGACGGCCGCCGTCCCGGCAGCGGCATTCGCGAAGTACACTTCCATCTCAACGTCATCGGAGTCCGCGGACCAGCCGTCGCCCACAAACTTCCAGTAGAGCTCGGCGGTATCGGCCCAGTTCATGACCGCACCGGTCATGGTGTAGCTCACGTAATAGATCGCGCTGTCGCCGCTCTCGTGGGGGCTGAACACCTTAATCCTTACGCCGTCACCGGTCTGCTCGACCGTGTAGACGCCAGAATCGCCCTTGTTCGCGCTATCGACTTTGTTAAACGCGGTGTCCTCTTCCTCGACACTCAGCACGTCAACGCCCGCCGTGCCGCCCTGCTGGTTGGTGCCCGTATTGATCTCCCAAAACACGCCGTTGATGTCGTCGTCGAAATCAAACTGGCGTCCCTCGACAACGGTTAGCGAGCCGTCGGCCTCGACCGTGGCACCGATATAGGTTTGGGTCATGGAATAACCGTCGGCGTGTGCGGCGGCGGGCAGTAGCAGCAATGCAAGCGCGACGAGTGCGCAGACGGAAGCAAATCGCGCAAACAGGCGGCGCTGCCGACAGGTTTTGGCAACGGGGTCGTTCATAGGCACATCCTTTGTCTGTGATACCAGTAGCGTCATTGTCCCACGTTTGCGGGTACGCATGACAAACATCTAGGCGACCGGAGCGCCAAACGGGATGAAAGTCACACCCGCACCCCGGCAGCTAGTCATTGGGTGTTCCTATAGTTTTGTCAACCGTCGGGGCTACTCCCGGTAGGGCACCCGGTCGCGCATCACGGCGTATATCGCCCTGAGCCGCTTCCTCGCGACGGCCTTGAGCGCCCGCCCGTGCCCCATGCCCCGC
>DBFRXD010000043.1:0-2674 GCA_048502435.1 Collinsella aerofaciens | reverse complement strand
AGCTGGACAGAATTGTTATGACACCGCAGGTTGAGCAAGCGTCAGCGAGCGATGTCCAGAGCGAACAAGTTGGCATGAAAAAGGCAAGGCATAGACCTTCTGGTCATGCCTTGCCTTTTGAATGACAAATTGTCGCTCTGGACGTCGCGCAGCGTCGAGCGGTTACGGCGTTTGGTAAAACGCCGTAACCCCCTAGTACATCTTTGCGCCGGCGGGAATGGAGGCGTCGAGCTGGATCAGGTTGAGGCGCTCCTCACCATCCTCCTCGTGGATGGCACTGATGAGCATGCCGCAGCTGGGGATGCCCATCATCTTGCGCGGAGGCAGGTTGGTGATGGCGAGCAAGGTCTTGCCGACCAGGTCCTCGGGCTCGTAATAAGCGTGAATACCGGAGAGGATGGTGCGGTCGGTACCGGTACCGTCGTCGAGCGTAAAGTTCAGCAGCTTCTTGGACTTCTTGACGGCCTCGCATGCCTTGACCTTCACAGCGCGGAAGTCGCTCTTGGAGAAGGTATCAAAGTCGACGAACTCCTCAAACAGCGGCTCAACGGCGATCTTGGAGTAATCGAGCGTGGGCTTAAGCGACTTAACGAACGGGCTCGCGGCGTTGCCGGCCTCGGCAGCCTTGGCGGCAGCGGCACCGGACTGGAAACCCTTCTCGGGCTTCATGTGCGGGAACAGCAGCACGTCGCGGATAGAAGCCTGGTTGGTAAGCAGCATGACCACGCGGTCGATACCAATGCCAATGCCGCCCGCGGGAGGCATACCGTACTCGAGGGCGCGCACGTAGTCCTCGTCGTACTCCATGGCCTCGTCGTCACCGCCGGCCTTCTCGGCCATCTGAGCGGCAAAGCGCTCGGCCTGGTCGACCGGGTCGTTGAGCTCGGAGAACGCGTTGGCGTACTCGTGACCGGCAATAACCAGCTCAAAGCGGTGCGTCAGGCGCGGGTCGTCCTCAAAGCGCTTGGCAAGCGGGCTGACCTCGATGGGGTAATCGCACACGAACGTCGGGTTGACGATGGTGTCCTCGCCCAGCTCATCGTAAATCTCGGCGATGATCTTGCCAGCAGTCCACTCGGGCTTGATCTCCAGGCCCTTCTCGCGCGCGGCGGCAGCAAGCTCCTCGACCGGCGTGTCGATGGTGACCTGCTTGCCGAGCACGTCGGAGACGATGTCGGTCATGGGACGGCTGGCCCACTCACCAGAAAGGTCGATGGTCTGGCCCTGGTACTCGATGACCTCGGGGTTGCCGATGGCCTTGTTGGCAGCCTTGATGACACCTTGGGCGAGTGCCTTCATGCCCTCGAGGTCGGAGAAGGCACGGTAGGCCTCCATCGTGGTGAACTCGGGGTTGTGGGTAAGGTCCATGCCCTCGTTACGGAAGATGCGGCCGATCTCGAACACGCGCTCAAAACCACCGACGATGCAGCGCTTGAGGTGGAGCTCGGTGGCAATACGCAGGTAGCACTCCTGATCGAGCGCGTTGAAGTGGGTAATGAACGGCTTGGCGGTAGCGCCGCCCTGGATGGTCTGCAGGATGGGGGTCTCGACCTCCATGTAGCCGTCGGACTCCATAAAGCGACGGAAGGTAGAGAGAATCTGCGAACGCTTACGGAAGGTCTCGCGAACGTCGTCATTGGCGATCAGGTCGACATAGCGCTGGCGATAGCGGGTCTCCTTGTCGGAAAGACCGTGGAACTTCTCGGGCAGCGGACGAACGGCCTTGGCAAGCAGGGTCGCGCTCTTAGGGGCAACGGAAAGCTGGCCGCGCTGGGTACGCACGACCACGCCGGTCACGCCCAGGATATCGCCCAGGTCGAGGGCCTTGAGCGTATTCCAGGCAGCCTCGTCCATGTCGTTGATGCGGCAGAACAGCTGAATCTCGGCAGTCGCATCGCGCACGACGATGAACGTGATCTTGCCCTGACCGCGCTTGGCGACCACGCGGCCGGCGATCTTCACGACGTCCTCGGTGTCCTCGCCATCGGCAAGCTCGGCGTACTTAGCCTCGATATCGGCGACGTAGTCCTCAAGCTCAGAGTGCTCGGGATAGGGGTTCTGGCCCGCCTCGAACAGGGCGGCGCGCTTGGCCAGGCGGGTGGCGCGCTCGTCGTTGAGCGTCGATGCCTGATCGGCGGCGTTCAGGTTCTCTGCCATAAGTTAGCTCCTCAAACTAAAACGCTCCCCAGGATTCGGTCCCAGGGAGCGAAAACATACCTTTACGCGGGACCGTGGTCTAGCGTGCGATCTTGGCGATGGTGTAGACGCGAGTCTTGCCGGAAGGCGTAACGACCTCGACGGAATCGCCCTCGCCGTGACCGATGATGGCGTGACCGACCGGAGACTCGTTGGAGATCTTGTGCTCGAGCGAGTTGGTCTCGGTGGTACCGACAAGCGTGACCTCGATAAGCTCACCGTTGGGGTCGACCAGGGTAACAGTCGAGCCAATGGAGACGGTCAGGTCGCCCGTGCTGGCAGCGATCTGAGCGTTGGCGAGGATGGCCTGGATCTCGGCGATACGAGCGGCGTTCTGGGCCTGCTTGTCCTTGGCGGCATCGTACTCGGAGTTCTCCGAAAGGTCGCCGAACGCGCGGGCTTCCTTGATGTCCTCGACGATCTCCTTGGCGTAATCGCCCTCACGCCAAGCGAGCTCCTCGACGAGCTTCTGGCGGCC
>DBFRXD010000042.1:0-44353 GCA_048502435.1 Collinsella aerofaciens | reverse complement strand
TCCCTGCGCATGGAAAAAGTACACGCCACAGCAAATCGAGGAGCTCGAGGAGCTTTGCCGCGGCTATAAGCAGTTTTTGAGCGAGAACAAGACCGAGCGCCTGTGCGTCAAGACCGGCATCAAGATGGCCGAGGAGGCGGGCTACGTCAATCTGGAGACCGTGATTGCCGAGGGCCGCGTGCTCAAGGCCGGCGACAAGGTATACGCCGCCAATCACGGCAAGGACCTTATGCTCGTCAACCTGGGCACCGCCCCGCTCGAGCAGGGCTTTAACATCCTAGGCGCCCACGTGGACTCACCGCGCCTGGACCTTAAGCAGAACCCCGCTTTCGAGGCCGGCGACATGGCTTATCTCGACACGCACTACTATGGCGGCGTCAAGAGCTACCACTGGGTCGCTTCCCCGCTCGCACTCGTAGGCGTCATCTGCAAAAAGGACGGCACCACCGTCGACATCAACATCGGCGACAAGGCAGACGATCCGGTCTTTACCATCTCCGACCTGCTGATCCACCTCTCGAGCGAGCAGATGTCCAAGCCCGCCAAGGACGCCGTCGACGCCGAGATCCTCGACGTGATCGTGGGCGGCCGTCCCGTCAAGTTCGATGAGGACGACAAGGACGCCCCCAAGGAGCCCGTCAAGCAGATGTTCCTGGACATCCTCAAAGAGCAGTACGGCGTCGAGGAGGAGGACTTCCTCTCCGCCGAGATCGAGGTCGTGCCCGCCGGCCCCGCCCGCGACATGGGCCTCGACCGCTCCATGATCTTGGGCTATGGCCACGACGACCGCGTCTGCGCCTACCCCTCCATGCTCGCCCAGATCAATGTGGCCAATGTCGAGCGCACGAGCATCACGCTCATCGTCGACAAGGAGGAAATCGGTTCCGTGGGTGCCACCGGCATGACAAGTCGCTTCTTCGAGAACACCGTCGCCGAGATCATGGCACTCGCCGGCGAGGAAAGCCCACTGGCCCTGCGCCGCGCGCTCGCCCGCAGCCGCATGCTCTCCTCTGACGTGTCCGCCGGCTTCGACCCGGGCTATGCCGCCAAGTTCGAGACCAAGAACGCCGCCTTTATGGGTCGCGGCCTGTGCTTTAACAAGTACACGGGCAGCCGCGGCAAGGGCGGCTCCAACGACGCCGATGCCGAGTATGTGGCCCTCATCCGCGACATCATGGACGAGGCGGGCGTGGACTTCCAGACCTGTGAGCTCGGTCGCGTCAACGCAGGCGGCGGCGGCACCATCGCCTACATCATGGCCAAGTACGGTATGAACGTCATCGACTCCGGTGTTGCCGTCCTGTCCATGCACGCCCTGTGGGAGGTCGCCAACAAGGCCGATATCTACGAGGCCTACCGCGGCTACAAAGCCTTCCTCGAGCGCGCCTAATCCACCCCACCCATAACTTGCGGTGGAATACGGATTGATTTGGTCTTTCAATAGACCAAACAGACCGTATTCCACCGCAACTTCTTTATTTGGCAGAGGAGAGTCCATGCTGCAGGTCATCATTTCGCCCGCCAAGCAAATGCGCGCGGCACAAGATGCTTTTGAAGTCCTGGGCATCCCACCCTTTGTGCGCGAGACGGCTCGCCTCCACCGCGCACTGCTAGATATCGAGCGGAATGAAGGCAGCGGCGGCCTGCAGGCGCTGTGGAACGTGAGTGACAAACTGCTGGGACCTTGCCTCAACACACTGCATGA
This sequence comes from Collinsella aerofaciens, assembly GCA_048502435.1. Taxonomy (GTDB): domain Bacteria; phylum Actinomycetota; class Coriobacteriia; order Coriobacteriales; family Coriobacteriaceae; genus Collinsella; species Collinsella aerofaciens_CL. Next base: position 42,648 of record DBFRXD010000042.1, on the reverse strand, counting down.
GTTCGGGCCCATCCTGAAAAGCGGCGATCTCGACAATCCCGCACTCGCCCGTCACCTCTCCCCTGCCGTCATGTCCTATCACGGCATTCAATACCAGAGCATGGCACCCGAGGTGATGGATTCCGCACAGCTCGCATGGCTGCAAGACCATCTGTGGATCCTCTCCGGCCTCTACGGGTGCGTTCGTCCCTTTCATGCCGTCGAACCGTATCGGCTGGAGATGGGCGCGAAGCTTGTCGTCGACGGTGCCCGAGACCTCTACGCATTTTGGAGCGATAAGCTCGCGCGGGCTATCGCCCCGGCAGGCTCAAACACCACGATCGTCAACCTCGCCAGCGTAGAGTATGCCAAAGCCGTTCTGCCCCACCTCGCGGGCGACACCACAGCCGTCACATGCCTCTTTGGCGAGGGCATCCGCAACGGGAAGCCCATCCAACAGTCGACCGCCAGCAAAAAGGCACGCGGTTCGATGGTCCGCTGGATGGCGGAAAACAAGGTCGAGGACGCCGCCGGTCTTACCGAGTTCAACCTTGGCTACCGCTATGTCCCTGAGTTCTCGTCCCCAGACAGCATGGTCTTCATCAACGAACAGATGCCCTAGAGCCGACACCCGACACTGACCCGCTCAGCCTTCTCTATATAAATTGCGGTGGAATAGCTCCTATTTGAGCCTTTTATCGCACAAGCAGGAACTATTCCACCGCAGCTTTTATGATTTGGCCGGCTAGGCGCGACACCTATTCTGCTAGACCGTCGGCCTTTGCAATCACGTTTGTCGAGCCGTCCTGATAGGTAATCTTGACATGCTCCACCTCGGACACCGCAACACCCGTCGGGGGCTCCAGACGCCATTCCGTCAGGGCGATATCCATGGTCGCGGGCACATCTCCTTGATCTTTGAGCTTCACCGTGAGCGTTTTGAGCGCCGCGTCAAACGTCACGCGTTCGATTTCTTCACCTGGAATGGACCCACCACTCAGCTGCAACTGCACAAACTCATCGCGCGGGTACCAATAATCGCCCGGAACGGCGAGCGTATTGGCATTACCGCCAGTACTCCTCACCGTCATAATCGGTAGGCTATCATCAGCCTCGAACTCCCAGGCAGCGCCGCCGCGACCGCCAAACGTCCAAATACAAAAGGCAATCACCAGCACGGCAAGCACCGCAAAACCAATCGCAACCAACCCATGGTGCGCACGGCTTTCCTCGGCCGATACATCCCATTGCGTCTCTCGATATAGATGCTTGTCTTCCATGTACGCCTCCCCACAGGCACGCTCGTTAGGCCAATCGTACCCATTCGAGCTATACTTGAGCCCATTACATAAACGGGGAGCTTGCAGGACAAGACGGCAGGCTGAGATTGGGCGCGCCCGCCCTGACCCGCAAACCTGATATGGGTAATGCCAACGAAGGGAGCCGTGCCAATGAGCACACAGACCGAGCCCAAGCTCGTCACGCAAATCGACTTCGCCCGCGCCGGGCAGATCACACCGCAGATGAAGGAGGTCGCCGAGCGCGAGCATCGCGACCCCGAGTACATCCGCGAGCGCGTGGCCGACGGCCGCATCGCCATTCCCGCCAACATCGTGCACATCAAAAAGGGCATGCGCGCCTTTGGCGTCGGCGAGGGCTTGTCCACCAAGGTCAACGTCAACCTGGGCATCTCGGGCGACAAGGCCGATGCCGCCGAGGAATGGAAGAAGGTCAAGATCGCCGAGGACTTTGGCGCCGACGCCATCATGGACCTCTCCAACTCGGGCAAGACGCGCCAGTTCCGCCAGCAGCTCATCGACGAGACACCGCTCATGGTAGGCACCGTCCCCATGTACGACGCCATCGGCTACATGGAAAAGCCGCTGGTCAAGCTCACCAAGGACGACCTGTTCGAAGTCGTGCGCGCGCATGCCGAGGACGGCGTGGACTTTATGACCATCCACTGCGGCATAAACAAGTCGGTCACCAAGACCTTTAAGGAGACCGGCCGCCTGATGAACATCGTGAGCCGTGGCGGCTCACTGCTGTTTGGCTGGATGGAGGTCACCGGTAACGAGAATCCGTTCTACGAGTTCTACGACGAGGTGCTCGAAATCTGCCACGAGTACGACGTGACCATCTCGCTCGGCGACTCCTGCCGCCCGGGCTGTCTCTACGATTCCAACGACGCCACCGAGACCGCCGAGATGATTGAGCTCGGGAAGTTGTGCAAGCGCGCCTGGGCCGCCGGCGTCCAGGTTATGGTCGAGGGACCGGGCCACATGGCGCTCGACGAGATCGCCGCCAATATGAAGCTGCAGAAGCGCCTGTGCCACAACGCCCCGTTCTATGTGCTCGGGCCGCTGGTGACCGATATCGGCGTGGGTTACGACCACATCACCGCAGCCATCGGCGGCGCTATCTCCGCGAGCTCGGGCGCCGACTTCCTGTGCTACGTGACGCCCGCCGAACACCTGTGCCTGCCCAACGCCCAGGACGTGCTCGACGGCCTCATGGCCACCAAGATCGCCGCACACGCCGCCGACATCGCCAAGAAGGTGCCCCACGCCCGCGACATGGACGACAAGATGGGCCAGGCACGCCGCAAGCTCGACTGGGACGCCATGTGGAAGTGCGCGCTCGACCCGGTTACGGGCAAGAAGCGCTACGAGGAGTCCCCCGCCGCCACCGAGGGCACTTGCACCATGTGTGGCAAGATGTGCGCCGTCCGCACCGTCAACAAGATCTTCGAGGGCACCACGATCGACCTCGGCATGGAGGACTAACCCTGTCGCCGCGGCCGCTTCTGGCGGCGAGCTGGTGCCTGTCAATTGTTGACGTGTGAACATTTGCTTGCATTTGCGTAAAGATTGCATCGCCCGCCCGGGTTCGACATAGAGTCGGCCCGGGCATCATTATAATGCTGGCTTATAGACCCATTTGATTCCGACCGAACAAGGGAGCGAACATGGATCGCAGTAAGGTACCTGCCGTTCTATCCATCGCAGGATCCGATTCCAGCGGTGGCGCCGGCATTCAGGCCGACATCAAGACCATCACGGCGCACCGCCTGTATGCCGAGACGGCCATCACCGCCATCACCGCACAGAACACCTTGGGCGTCACCGCCGTACAGGATATCTCGCCAGATATCGTAGCCGCGCAAATTGACGCCGTTTTTGACGATATCCGCCCGAACGCCGTCAAGATCGGCATGGTTTCTTCTGTCGAGATTATCGAAGTCATCGCCGACCGCTTGAGCGCCTGGAACGCAACAAACGTGGTCGTCGACCCCGTCATGGTAGCCACCTCGGGCGCACGGCTGATTGCCGAAGATGCCGCCGAGGCGCTCACCCGCCGCCTGTTCCCGCTAGCGACGGTTATCACGCCCAATATTCCCGAGGCCATGGCCCTGCTCGACTACGAGGTCGACTCCGAGCGCACGCAGCAAAATGCTGCCATGCTCCTCACCCGCCGCTTTGGTTGCGCGTCTCTCGTTAAGGGCGGGCATTTTGTCAACGAGGCCAACGATGTGCTAGCAGAGCCCGCGCCGCTCGATGACGAGGGCAACCACCTGGGCGATCCGCTCACCACGTGGTTCCGCCACAAGCGCATCGAGACCGGCAACACGCATGGCACCGGTTGCACGCTCTCGTCCGCCATCGCCTGCGCGCTGGCCCAGGGCATGGATCTTGCCGACGCCGTCAACGCCGGCAAGGCCTACCTAACCGGCGCTCTCGCCGCCGGCTTTGACATGGGCAAAGGCTCCGGCCCCGTCAACCATATGTGGCAATATTAAGATTCGCAGCCCAAAACCACCACAAAGGGGCAGGCACCTTTGTGGTGGTTCCCACAAATATCTCGATCTGTAACAGTTAGAGTCCATTTTTCGGCCCACCTGTTACAGATCGAGACATTCAAATTCAGCTGAGAAGATAATCTCGATCTGTAACAGTAACTCGGCAAAATCGACCCTAGATGTTACAGATCGAGACAAACGACCGATATCGACCTGAATAATCTCAATCTGTAACATCTAGCCCGTTTTCGGCCTTCGTACTGTTACAGATCAAGACAAACAAACGAAACAAGCCGCCGCAAGGGGAACTTTTGTACCGCTTTGGGGCTGCACTACTCACCGAGCATCTCTTGGAGCTTGGCTGCCACGGCATGTCCCAAGCTCTCGTGGCTCTCGGGCATCATGTGCAGATAATCGATATCGCCCGGCTCGGCAAAATCGGCGGCATTCAAAAAGTCGCAGCCAAACTGCTCAGCCACATGCGCGTAGTACTCACCAAAATGTTCCGAGGCTTCTATGGAATGCTCGTCAAAATCGGTCATATATACGTCGGCGATCTGCGGCTTAATCTTGATAGGCGCCATCAGCAGAATCCGTGGGCAGGGCGCGGCATCGGTCCAGGCAAACGCACGGACGGCGCGAATCAACGCCATGGCGCCGCGGGCAATATCGGAGGCCGTCACGCCAAAGACCGTCTTGCAGTCGTTGGTGCCCAGCATAATCACGATCGCATCCAGCGGCTTATGGGCCTCGAGCAGCATCGGCAGCGCGCGAATGCCGTTGAGGTTGGTGTCCAGATGGCACATATCGTCGCGCACCGTCGTGCGACCATTTAGGCCTTCCTCAATCACATGCCAACCCTCACCCAGGTCACGCTGCACCACACCGCACCAGCGCACATCCTGCGCATAGCGCACTGCGGTGCTGTCGCGCATACCTGCCGGATCGTAGCCATAGGTATTGCTGTCGCCAAAGCACAGAACGTTTTTCATCGTAAGCCCTTCCTTTAGTAAAAAGCCGACGGGAGCAGCCCCTCCCGCCGGCTCGACCTATCTGTCGGCACGTACCGATTACAGGTACTTGCGCCAATCGCCATCGTCCTCATCGTCCTCGGCGGCAACCTGAGCCCGCTCGGCGGCGCGAGCAGCCGCAGCGCGTGCGGCAACCTGGGCATAGGACTCCTCGTTACGCTCGGGGAAGCTTGCCAGCACGTGCTCGAACTTGGCGAAGTCCTCATCCCAGCGCGTAGAAGGCACGGCAAAGAGCACCTGCTTGACCTTAAAGTCGCCCGATGCGAGCTCCTCGCGGAAGAGCTCTGCCACGGCCTCGGCGTCAAAGCCGTTGTTGTCGCAGCCCCAAGCACCCAGTACGAGCTTCTCGCGACCCAGCTCGTCGCAGATGGCAAGCACAAAGCGGATGCGATCGCGCAGAGCGTCAAGCAAGGCATCGTCGCTCACGCGATACTCCTGGCGAGCACGCTTGGCGTTGGGCGCGGCGGCCACGATTACGTCGGCATAGGCGTGCACATGGTTGCGGTCGAAGCGCACCGCGGGCACCACCAGCGCACGGTTGCGGTACAGCTCGCAGTTGATGTTGCGGCGACGGTTCTCACCGTACCACTTACGCTGCTTATCGAGGACGTTGTACAGATACGAATCGGCGCAGAGCGCCGCCTCCTGGCCCAGGTAGCCCTGGATATAGCCGCCGCCCGGATTGGTAAACGAGGCAAAGGCGAGCACGGCCATATCGCAGAACTGCGCATAGCCGCGGCCGTTATCGAGGATTGCCTGCGTGGCAGAGGCATCGAGCACAGTGACCTCGGGCAGGACCGGAGCAGCCTCCTCCGCGGGCGCGGACTCAGCCTCGTCGGCCAACTCGGTGGACTCGAGTGCCACCTCGGGCTCGACCGCAGTCTCCACCTCGGCGGTCTCAACCTCGGCAGCCTCAGCAGCCTCGACGTCCTCGGCAACCGGTTCCTCAGCAGCCGCTGCCTTCTGGGCCTTGGCCTTCATCGCCGCGACAAAGCCGGCAGGCATACCGTCGAATTCGCGCACGCCGGCAAGCGAACGCTCGATGTCCTTGGCGCAGGCCTCGGACACAGCCGCCACATGGCGCTCGGCGGCCTTGGCACGCGCCTCGCGCTTGGGATTGGGCTGACCCGCTCGGTTGGACCTGCGGTTACGGTTCCTGTTGTCGACATCTGCCATACGTGGCCACCTTTCCTGTCGCTGCCGCTATCGGCTTTTTCCCATCCATCATACCCCGCCGCGCACAAAAAAGACGGCCCCGAAGGACCGCCTTTCGTATCGTTTTACCGTGTCCGGCAAGAAGCGTCGCAATGCCGCGCTTTAATCGCGACGGCCGAGGATGTTCAGAATACGCAGGAACACGTTGATAATGTCCACGAACAGATTGGACGCCATGAGCACGGCGTTGGGCAGCGTAGGCGGCACTGTCGTGGCAACATAGGTGTCGTAGCCAATAAAGCCGGCGAACACCACGATCACGATCAGGTCGGTGATGGTCTGCGAGACGCCCATGAACATCAGCACGATCTCAACCAGAATAGTGGCGAGCAGAATGCCAAAACCGATGCCATATACGCGCTGGAAAAACTTGGGGAACGTCACGCCCAAGGCGCCAAAGACAAAGGTGATGGCGGCCGTGGCGATAAAGGCAGTGTTGATGGTGGGCAGGTCGTAGTTGGCAAGGCCAAACGACGCGGTCAGGCCAAAGGTACTCGCAAAGATTACGTAGCCCACAAGGGACAGGCCCACGGACTGCTTGCTGGCGGCGGCCGACATCATGACCATGCCGACGATGGTCAAAATAAATGAGCCAAAGACCAGCGGCAAAGCGGCGCCGCTCATCATCATGCGCGCAAACGACATGGTGCTCGTAAAGTAAGCACCGACGCCCATGGCGCAAAAGCCCAAAAAGATCAGGGCAGACATGGCAAGATTATACGCACGCGGCGACATCTCCTTGGCACGGCTTGCGCCGGTTTCGATGGGGCCATTCTGATAGCCCTGAATATCGTTCATAATTTCGTCCTTTCAAAAGCGCCGCGACAGCGCAGTAGCTGACAAGATTCCTGTCATTGTACCCGAATGCCGTACGTCCTTACCTACGGCGCTCGCCCTCAAGCGTACGATCAAAGGCCCAGACCCACCAACGCATCACGTGTGCCTGCGAGCCGTCTGCCCGCTCGCGCGTCTGGTCCTCCAGATACAACTCGGTCGCGTGCCCGCCAAAACGCACCTTATATGTTGCCGTACGGATGCCGTGGACCATCAGGCCAAACCCGGTGGTCGAGATAATTTCGTCGATCGTAAAACAACGGCCGTCGACCCAGCAGACGGTGACCGGCACGACCTGTCCGCCCGCGAGGATGCGGGCCACGACGTCCACATACTGCTTGTGCACGCGCCGAGTTTTGCCGTCTGTCTGTCGATATTCCATGCCTCCTATTATCGAACGCATGTTTGCATGTTGTAAAGCGAACAGACTGTGGTTTTGGAGTGTCGTAGTAATCGCACGTGTCCGCATGGCGTGTTAGCAAAAAGAACACCCGCGGTCAACAGGGCTAATATTCAATTTTAGTGCCAAAAAGTTCACTTCTCCCATCAGAACTCGGTAAAGAGACCCGCAGGAGGTGATACGATTTATCATGTTTTTGTAACGTGTCTGCAAACTTCGAGAAAGCCCATATATGGACGTAACGTTCTCAACCTTCCTCGGCCAAATTGTGTCGAACCCAGTCCTTGCCGTCACCGTGATCCTCGCGTTGGGCGCCATCTTCGTCAATGGATGGACCGACGCGCCCAACGCCATCGCGACCTGCGTCACTACGCGTTGCATGCCCGCCCGCGCCGCCATTCTCATGAGCGCCGCATTCAACTTCCTCGGCGTGCTCATCATGACGCACTTTAACGCGAGCGTCGCCAACACCATCTCACATATCGTCGACTTTGGCGGAAACAGCACCATGGCGCTCGCCTGCCTATGCGCGGCGCTGTTCTCCATCGTCGTCTACGGCGCCACAGCGTCGCGTTTTGGCATCCCCACCTCGCAAAGCCACAGCCTTATCGCCGGCCTGACCGGTGCCGCCATCGCCCTCGGCGGTGCGAGCAGCGTCAACGTCCACGAGTGGATGAAGGTCATCTACGGCCTGGCGCTCTCCATAGGCCTGGGCTTTGTCATGGGCTGGGTCCTGTGCAAGCTCGTCTCGATTCTTTTCGCCGCCGCCAACAGGCGACGTGCCAATGTCTTCTTTAAATACGCTCAGATCGCGAGCGCCGCGGCCATGAGCTTTATGCACGGCGCGCAGGATGGACAGAAGTTCATCGGCGTGCTCTTTTTAGGCGTAGCCTTCGCAAACGGCCAGACTAGCGTCGGCGATGCCGGCATCCCCATCTGGATTATGCTGCTGTGCTCGGCCACTATGGGTATCGGCACCAGCGTGGGCGGTGAGCGCATCATCAAGTCCGTCGGCCAGAGCATGGTCAAGCTCGAAAAGTACCAGGGCTTCTCCGCCGACCTGGCGGGCGCCGCGAACCTGCTGCTTGCCACCCTTACCGGCATCCCCGTGTCCTCCACACACATCAAGACCTGCGCCATCATGGGCGTCGGTGCCGTCAAGCGCCTCTCGGCCATCAACTTCGGCGTCGTCAAGGACATGATGTTCACCTGGTTCTTCACCTTCCCCGCCTGCGGACTCATCAGCTTTGTCATGGCCAAGCTGTTCATGATGTTCCTCTAGTCAAACCGAGCGTCCATCCGGACTGCAATGCTTCGCCCACCCGTCTTCGCCTCGAAAGGACCCACCCATGGCAAAGAAACCCGATTCGTTCTACTTTGACAACTACGTCGCTTGCGCTGACCTCGCCGTTCAGGCAGCCGAGCTGCTCACCAAGATTTTTGAGAACTTCGACCCCGCAAAGATTCACGATATGCTCAACAAGATGCACGCGATCGAGCATGCGGCCGACAAGAAGCACCATGAGCTTGAGGACGCCTTGCTCACCGCCTTTATCACCCCGCTCGAGCGCGAGGATCTGGATCTGATGAGTTGCTCACTCGACACCGTGCTCGACCGCATCGAGGGCGTCGTGCAGCGCGTCTACTTCACCAACATCCAGAGCATCCATCCCGACGCCATCGTCATCGCCCACAAGGTGACTGACGCCTGCCGCGCCATGAAAGACCTGATGGTCGAGCTGCCCAACTACCGCAAGTCCAAGACCCTGCGCGAACTCGTCATCCAGATCAACACCATCGAGTCCGAAGCCGACGAGCTCTATATCAACGCCATGCGCAACCTGCACGTTAACGGCAAGGACCCGCTCGAGGTCATCGCCTGGCGTGACGTATACGCCTTCCTGGAGTACTGCGCTGACTGCTGTGAGAATGTGGCCGATATTGTGGATTCGATTGTCATGAAGAACAGTTAATTGGGGGTACATGTCCCACCGGTCGCGGGCCCGGCCACTAATAACCTTTTTCACTCCGGCTGCAAGCAGAGTCGTTCAAAAGGTTATTAGTGGCCGGGCCCGCTCCCTTATGCACCACCATTGGGAACTTTGGCTGATAGGTTTAGCGCAATGGGGGTTTGGCTGAAGGGACCTTTGGTATCCGTTCGGACACTTTGGCCCTTGATGAGCGTTTGGCCGATTGCTGCTTTGGGTACTGTTTGGGTTACTTTGGGTTTGTTTGATTTTTAATTGTTGGAGGGCTTGTATGTCTTATTTGGATCTGGCTCGTGGTCGGTATTCTTGTCGTTCGTTTGAGGACCGTTCTGTTGAGCAGGCTGTGGTGGATGCCATTGTTGAGGCTGGGCGTATTGCTCCTTCTGCTTGTAATAATCATCCAACCCGTGTGATAGTGTTGGATACGCCTGAGCTTCTGGAGAAGGCAGCTGCTTGTCAGCCTCGGTTTGCTCGTGATGAGTCTATCTTTGGCGCTCCGCTTGTCTTCCTTATTTGCAGCGTTACCGGTGATGCTTGGGTGCGCCCGTATGACCAGATGAATTCTAGTGAAATCGACACCTCAATCGTGTGTGATCAGATGATGATGGAGGCCACCGAGCAGGGCCTGGGAACGTGCTGGGTATGCCATTTTAAGCCTGAGGTGGCGCAGGAGCAGTTCAATCTGCCCAAGGGCGTCTATCCCTATCACATGCTCGTCTGTGGATATCCTGCCGACCACATCGCCGATCCCGAGCATCGCGAGGCCCGTACCATTCCCCTCTCCGACTTCCTCCTCAAGTAGGTTTTGGGACATGCCTTAAAACCTACCCTTGACCGCTCACCCGTTCGCCGAGTTCTGCGCCATTATGTGCAGGGCTCGGTTTTTTATGTTACGCACTCCGGCACAGTCATAAAAAAGGACCCGCAAGCTGCGGGTCCTTTCTAGGCACTAAATTGTAGGCCGAATGTTAGTCCAGGTCGTCGGCAGCAAAGTTGTCGATCGGGGCGAAGGGATCGGCCACGGGGACAACCGGGTCAGCGACGGGCAGCGGCTCGGCGGGAACAGTCACTGCAGGAGAAGCGGCAGAACCGACCGGCGTGGAGGCCATCAGATCGGCCGGGAAGGAATTCTGGGCATCGTCCATGAAGTGCTGGATGAGCTTGAGATACTCTGCCTTGAACTCCTCACGGGAAGCCTTGAGACGATCGATCTCCTCGAGCTCGGCCTGCTTCTCGGTCAGAGCCTGGCGGATAACCTCGCGGGCCTTGGCGTCAGCCTCGTTGCGGATACGCTCAGCGTTCTCGTTGGCATCGTTGACGATGGTCTCAGCGGTCTGCTGGGCAGCGATCAGGGCAGCGGAAATCTGGCGCTCCTGAGCGGAGAAGTCAGGGGCGGGAGCAGCCACGGGGGCGGCAGGAACGGCCTGGGCGGTGGCATCCTGAGCCTGGGCAAGCTGAGCCTGCGCATCGGCAAGCTGCTGCTCGGTAGCAGTCAGACGACCCTTAAGGTCGACGATCTTAGCGAGCATAGCGTCAACCTCGGAGGACAGCGTCTCCAAGAAGACGTCGACCTCAGCAGGATCGTAGCCACGCTTGGCCTCAGAGAAAGTCTGAGCCTGGATGTCTGCAGGGGTAATAGCCATAACAAGTCTCCTTTTTCATCGCCTCGGCGCTACACGCCCGACGTAAGTTACTAAGTCAGTTCTACACGAGTATACCTATAAGAAGCTGCAGAACCAGCCTCTGCACCAACTGCAACGCAATAATCGCAACGACCGGCGAAAAATCGATACCGCCCATCGGCGGGATGAAACGACGGAACAGGTTGAGCCACGGACCGCACACGCTATCAAGCACCGCGGCAATATCCTGAAGCAAACCACCCTGCTTCATGGGAATCCACGTCATAAAGCAGTAGACGACAATGAGCGTGGAATAGAAGTTGAACAGCGTGTTGACCAGCTGGACGATAGTGTAGATGTTGATGGGAATCTCCTCGTCTTGTCTTTACTTAAGGTAGCCGTCGGCACGAAGCTTCTTGAGATCGGAATCTTTGACCTCGCAACCGGCGGGCAGCACCATGAACACGCGGTCGCCCACCTCCTTGACCGTGGCACCCAGACCGCAGGCAAAGCCGTAAGAGAAGTCCAAGACGCGCTTGGCAACTTCGGTGCGTACGCCCACAAAAATCAGTGCGACAGGCTGCTTGGTGCGAACGCGGCGCACCACGGTCTCCACGTCGTCATAGCTCTCGGGGCGCAGGACATAGGCCGGCAGCTGCGGCGTGGCGTTGATGATATTGCTCGCATAGGCCGAGGCATCGCTCGGTGCAGGCGCGGGTGCAGCGGCGGCACGGGCGCGGGTATTCTCGGCGTAGCTCGACGGCGTGTCATAGGCACCAGGACGATAACCGCTCGCAACACTGTCCTGCGAGCGCGAAGGCGGGTTATACGTCGTGGCATGGCGGGAGTCATCGCCGACCAGCTGACCGGAGCGCGTATACACGGCAACCGACTCAGCTTCACCGCGGCGCGTCTGGCCAAGCAGGCCGTTGCTCGGCTCGTCTTGGGTGTAGAAGCCCTCGCCCGAAGCACCACTGTAGCCGTTGTTCTGATAGCCATCGTCGTAGCCGTCATCGTAGCCGTAGTCGTCGTCCTGGCCATAACCCTGGTCGTAACCCTGCTGGCCGCCCAGGTGCATCTTATTTTTAATCTCGTCAAGGAAGCCCATGGTTGTGTCCTCTCGCGGTTTAGTGCAGGCGCCCCGATAATCAGTGCGCACTTCAGAGCCTTATTTTACTGCAAACTCCGGGCTAAATACTACCCTGCCCAGGCGAACGAGCGTAGAGCCCTCCTCAAGGGCAGACTCAAAGTCCTCGCTCATACCGCAGGAAAGCTCAGGCAGGTTCAAATCGGGATGCGCCGCCTCCAGCTCATCCCTCAGCTCACGAAGCCCCGCAAAGGTGCGGCGTGCCACATCCTTATTCCCCCGGGGTGCCATAGTCATAAGCCCCTGTACGCAAATTCCCTCAAGTTCTGCAAGCTCACCCGCGGCGGCGCGAATCTCATCGGGTGAAAAGCCTCCCTTCGACTCCTCACCACTCACATTGACCTCAATGAGCACACGCTGGGGGCCGACGAGCTCGCCTGCCTCAATCTTGCGAACAGCACGGCTCGAGATCGCCTGCGCCAGATGCAGCGAACCCACCGAGTGAATCAGCTCGGCTGAGCCCAGCACCGCATTGATCTTATTGGTCTGCAGGTTGCCGATCATATCGAAGCGCACCTCGGGCAGCTCCGGATGCTCCGCCAGACCCGTGAGCTTGCGAACCAGCTCCTGCGGGCGGTTCTCGGCAAAATGGCGATACCCCGCCTGGATGGCGGCAACGGTCTCATCGACACCAACGGTCTTGGACACGGCAATGAGGCTCGCGGCGTCGTGGGGACGGCCCGCGCGATCGAGCGCCGCATAAAAACGTTCCAGAATCTGCTCGCGGCGAGCGCGCATCAAGTCCAAATAGTTATCCATTGCCAATCGCCTCCGCTGACAGCCAAACAAGTAGTCCCATGCTAACGCAAGAGCGCGGCCCCGCATGTGCAAGGCCGCGCTCACTTAGGTATTTACAATCTTTCGACGAACGGGGTTACTTACTCCTCGTCGTCCTCGCCATCGTCCTCATCCTCAAGATGATCGAGCAGGTAGCGAAGACCCTCGCTGACCTCGTTAACGGGCACCTTGGCAACGTAGCGTGCATCGACGGCGGGCCTCATGATAACACCCTCGCCCGAAGGCACGCGCATGCTCTCGAGCTCATCCTCATCAGTGCAGGCGATATCACCGGCAGTCATACGCTGTCCGGTCAACAGGAAGGTCAGACGGCAGGCGGCATCGATGGAAATCGAGGCGATGCGATCGAGATAGCGCGATACCATGATGGCGCGGCGCAGGTCGTCATAGTTGCTGTCGTCGTCCATAAAATCGCCCGTGTCCATGCGGTTAAAGGTGCGGAAGAACTTCTCGTAGGCGGCGTGCACTGGCTCGTCCTCGACGGCCAAGTTGCAGATGATGGACATGTCGTTGGTGACGAGCGCAGAAAGCGAAGAGCCCAGCACCTGGTAGACGGCCTCAGCCTCGGCCTCGACCGTGCCGACAAGCTCCTTGGGCAGCGAGATGTCAGCCTTGATCATATGACGCGTGGCGCGGCAAATCTGGCGAACCTTATCGGTCATGCGCTGCAGGTTAAAGTCGACGTAGATGATCGTCTGCAGCAAGCGGAAGTCGGAGGCGACCGGTGACTGCGTGGCAATCAGGTTGTAGCAGACGGCCTCCAGGTTGGCGCAGCGTGCGTCAATCGAAAGCGTGCGCTTCTTGGTCTTGGTGGCGAGCTTGCGGTCGTCGGTCACATAGGCCTTCACGGCATCGTGGAGGGCCAGATCGACGGCCTCGTAGATGCTCAGCATCTCGTGACGGGCCTCGATGAGCTGACGGGAAAACAGTTTGCGCATGGTTCACTCCAATCAGTTGGGTGCGGTCATGCCGCCCGCACAGTGAATACGCACCGGACCAGATCCGATCGGCTTGGGACTAGTCGCACCGATCAGCCAAAGCGGCCGGTGATATAGTCTTCCGTCCGCGAGTCCACCGGGCTGGTGAAGATCGCGTCGGTTTGACCATACTCGATGAGCGTAGCGGGCTCGCCGGCAACTTCCTGCAAGAAGAACGCGGTGTAGTCACTGATACGAGCTGCCTGCTGCATTGAATGCGTGACGATGATAATCGTCATCTCGGGCGCCAGCTCGGCCATCAGATCCTCGACCTTAGAGACGGAAGTGGGGTCGATGGCGGAGCAGGGCTCGTCCATCAGGAGGACATCGGGTTGCACCGCAAGCACGCGTGCGATGCACAGACGCTGCTGCTGACCGCCCGAGAGCGCCAAACCATCCTTGTTGAGCTGATTGGATACCTCTTTCCAGAGGTTGGCGCGCTTGAGCGATTCTTCCACGATGTCATCGAGGTCGCTTTTGCTAGTCACGCCCTGCAGACGAGGGCCAAAGGCGACATTCTCGTAGATGGATTTAGGAAACGGGTTGGGCTGCTGAAAAATCATGCCCACGCGACGACGGAGATCGACCGGGTCGACACCCTCGGCATAGATATCGTTGCCGTCGAGCGTCATGGTGCCCTCGACGCGCGTGTCCTCGATCAGGTCATTCATGCGGTTGATGCAGCGCAAAAACGTCGACTTGCCGCAGCCCGAAGGGCCAATGAAGGAGGTGATGGCGTTTTTGGCGATGTTGAGGTCAAGCCCCGTCAGCGCATGAAAGTCACCGTACCAAAAGTTGAAATCCTTGGCCGTAATGGCCGCTTGCTCCAACGTGGGAGCGGACTGATAAACGGACATGGGACTCCTTAACTAGCGACGCTTGCGCGACAGGAAGCGCGCAAACAGGTTGAAGGCCAGAATGATCACCATCAGCAAGAGCGCGGTGCCGTAGGCTGCGTTCATGTTGATGCCGTCGTTGGCAAGCAGATACAGGTGAACCGTCATGGGGCGGCCGGAATCGAGCGGCGAAATAGGTAGATTGATGGCCTGCCCCATGGTATAGAGCACCACCGCGGTCTCGCCAATGGCACGGCCGATGGCGAGAACGATGCCCGTGGCAATACGGCCAAAGGCAGAAGGAAGCACGATCTTGGAGACAACCTGCCACTTGGTGGCGCCCAGGCCATATGCGCCCCAGCGGATATAGCGCGGAACGGCGCGAATGGCCTCTTCGGTGGTACGCATGACGATGGGAAGCATCAAGAGCGCGAGTGCCAGAGCGGCAGAGACCATCGAAAGGCCCAGGCCCATAGCCTCGACAAACAAGGCGTAGCCAAACAGGCCCATAACGATGGAGGGCACCGAGGCCAAAGCGTCAGCAGCGTAGCGAATGAGCTCGACGACCTTGCCCTGCTTGGCGTACTCGGCCAGATAGACGGCTGCCAGCACAGCGATCGGCGTGCAGATAAGCATGGCGAGCGCCGTCACGTAGACGGTCGAGACGATCGTGGGCCAAATTCCGCCCTCGGCGTTGACGCCCTGGGGCCAACCGAAGATAAAGTCGAGCGAGATGTGTGGCAGGCCGTTGATGACCACGTAGGCGATGATAGCGACCAGCACCAGCGTGGTGATGTAGGCAGCGGCACGAAACACGCCAAGCATGATCTTGTTGGACAGGTCCTTGTTGATGCGGCCCTTCTTGCCATGGGAAAGGGCACGCTTGATGCGCTCGCGCGACGAGGTCGTATCGACCGTCGTGTCAACGGAATCGGACATAGCCTACCCCCTCTTCTTCTTGGAAATCAGACGGACGATGCCCACCAGCGTGGCGGAGATGATAAACAGGACCACACCCATGCCGAACAGCGCCGAGCGGTGCAGACCCGAGGAATAGCTCATGTCGAGCGCAATCTGGCTCGTGAGCGTCGAGATGGGGCTCGCAATGCTGTCGGGAATAACCGGGGCGTTACCCACGACCATGAGCACGGCCATGGTCTCGCCGATGGCACGGCCCATACCCAGCACGATGGCATCAACGATACCCAGCTTCGCGGCAGGTAGCACGACCTTATAGATGGTCTGCCACTTGGTGGCGCCCATGGCATACGATGCCTCGCGAATGCCCATGGGAATGGAATTGAGGGCATCGATGGTGAGCGTGGTGATGGTAGGGACGATCATGATGGCGAGCACAAACCACGCCGTCAGCGCACCAAAACCAAGGCCGCCGGTCAGTTGTGCGATAAACGGGCGGATGATGATCATGCCAAAGAAGCCGTAGATGATGGAGGGTATGCCCGCCAGCAGGTCGACGGCGGGGCTGATGAGCTTGCGCACGCGCTTGCCGGCGATCTCGACCAGGTAAACGGCCGTACCCACGCCCAGCGGCACGCCCATGGCGAGCGCACCGACGGTCACCAGACCCGAGCCGGCAAGCAGCGACAAGATGCCGTAGTGGCCCTCGGAAGGCGCCCACGTAAAGCTAAAGAAGTCCGCCAGACCGATGTCAGTAAAGACGGGCAGCGCCGAGTACGTGGTAAAGACAAAAATCAGGATGACGGTAACGACCGCCAAGAACGCGCAGGCAAAGAAGATCCACTGCAGCGCCTTCTCCTTGATATAGGTACTGCGCGATACGAGCGCCAGCTCGCGCTTCTTGGGCGTCTGAACATTCTGCTCAGTCTGGGAGTTTTCCTGTGCTTCCATGCTACTCACTCCCCTTCTCGTCGTTGGTGACGGGAATAAAGCCCGCCTCGCGAATCTGCTTGTCCATCTTTTCGGACGTCACATAGTCGATGTAATCCTGCGCCTGCTGCGAAGGCGCACCCTTCACAAAGAAGTAAAGGTCGCGCGAGATGGGATAGCCGCCACTCGCGACCGTCTTCTCGGACGCCTCAACATGATTGACCGAGACGGCCTTGACCGAGGTATTGGCGTTGAGGCTATCGACGAAGCCCAGTGAAATGTAGCCGATGGCCCCACGCGAACGAGATACCACGTCGCGCACCTGGCCCGTACCCGAAAGAACAGCCGAGCGGCGATCGAACGGCGTGCCATCCATCACGATGGTACGGAAGGCCTCGCGCGTACCGGACGCCTCGTCTCGGTTGATGACCTGAATCCTCAGGTCCTCGCCACCGACCTCTTTCCAATTGGTAATCTTGCCGGCGTAGATATCGCGGAGCTGCTCGGTCGAGAGGTTATCGACGGGGTTGTCGTCGTTCACGATGACCGCAATACCGTCGTGGGCAATGACGATGGGAGTCAGGCCCAGATCCTGTTCGTCGGCATTGAGCCCACGGGAGGAGCTGGCGATATCGGCCGTGCCGGCGCTGACGGCCTCGATCCCAGCGGAAGAACCCAAACCGGAAACGAGCACGTCGATGCCGGTCTCCTCCTTAAAGCCCTCGGCCGCAATCTCGGCGATAGGAAGGCAGGTCGTGGAGCCGGCCACGGTAATGGAAGAGGTAGAAGATCCCGAAGAACAGGCGCACAGCGTAAGCGTAAGCACAGCGGCGCTCAGGACCGATACGATCTTTCTCATAGCATCACGCCGATCGCAGCATGGCGCCCACAGGTGCCGTCCTCGTTACGGTAGGAATAAAAGCGGTCGTTCTGACGCACGGTCGAAAGCTGGGTATCCACGATATTATCCGCGTCGACACCGACATCTACCAGCGCCTCGCGAATGGCAGCGGAAAGATCGAGCATGCGAGAGGTATTCGCATCGATGCAAGAGAACTCGGCAGCAAAGCGATCCATGAGTTCCTGGGATACCTCATATTCGTCACCCAAGATATGGGGGCCGATATAGGCGGAAACGTCGCTCGCATCGCAACCGGCAGCATCGCAAAGCGCCTGGCACGCCTTGGCGGAAATACGTGCAATCGTGCCCTTCCAACCGGAGTGCACCACGGCAAATCCGCCGGGGGCCACCAGCACCACGGGAACGCAGTCGGCAAAGCAGAGCAGCACGGGCACGTTATGCGCCGTGCAGACGATGGCATCACAGCCCTCGGCAATCTGCTCGCGAACGTCCTCAAGGTCATCGGCGCCGTTCGAGGTCACCGCAACGATATGATCACCATGGACCTGATTGGGAACGAGCAGGTTGTGCTCGCACTCGGCGGCACCCATAGCCTCGAGCGCACGACGACGATTTTCTTGAACAGCAAAGGGGTCATCGCCAACATGCGAGCCCAAGTTGAGTGAGGAGTACGCATCTTCGGAAACGCCACCGTCACGCTCGGTGAAGGCAAAGCGAACATCGGATGTCGCGCCCTCCACCAACGTAACTCCATCATGGTCGACACGCGAAACTTTGTCCGCACGTGCTGCCATACTAAAGCCTCCTAATAACACAAGTACCGCGGCATCGCCGCTACAGCCCGCGTTTATACGGCTGTCATACTTCTCTAAAAGGATACCTGCTGCGCTGGAGGCAATCGTAAAGGGAACGTAAAGAGATTGGAGGTTCTAGTTTACAAAGTCGAAATAAAAAGGGCGCGTCCATACGGACACGCCCCTGTGCACAACAGTGCAAAGAACGACTTAGAAGCTACCGCGCTTCAGGAAGTCGGGAAGCTCGAACTGATCGTTGCCGAAGTTAGGAAGCTCGGTGCCACCGACGTTGCGGGTCGGAGCGGCCTGAGCCGGGCTCGTGGCAGGAGCGGTGCGCTGCGGCTCAGCGGAGGCAGCGGCCTTGCTCTGAGACTGCTGAGCAGCAAAGAGCTCGTCCTGACGGTTGACGTTGGAGTCGGAGAAGCCCGTAGCGATGACGGTGATACGCACCTGATCGCCCAGGGACTCGTCGACAACGGTACCGAAGATGATGTTGGCCTCGGGGTCGACGGCGTTGGCGACAACGTCGGCGGCGTCGCTGATCTCCTGGATGCCCAGGTCCTTGGAACCGGCGATGGAGAGCAGCACGCGCGTGGCGCCATCGATGGAACTCTCGAGCAGCGGGCTGGAGATGGCCTGCTGGGCAGCGTCGACGGCACGGGTGTCCCCAGAAGAGGTACCGATACCCATCATGGCGGTACCGGCCTGCTTCATGATGGTCTTAACATCGGCGAAGTCCAGGTTGATGATACCGGGGACGGTGATGAGGTCGGTGATGCCCTGGGTGCCCTGGGAAAGGACGCCATCGGCAATCGCGAAGGCCTCGAGCATGGTGGTCTTCTTCTCGGCGATGTCGAGCAGCTTATCGTTAGGGATGACGATCATGGTGTCGACGCAATCGGAGAGGGTCTTAATGCCCTCCTCGGCGCTCTTCTTGCGCTTGCGGCCCTCGAAGGTGAAGGGCTTGGTCACGACGGCGACGGTCAGCGCACCGACCTCGTTCATCGCGATATCGGCAACGATGGGAGCAGCGCCGGTACCGGTGCCACCGCCCTCGCCGCAGGTGATGAACACCATGTCGGCGCCAGCGAGCGCCTCGGCAATGTCGTCGCGGGACTCATCGGCAGCCTTGCGGCCAACCTCGGGGTTGGCGCCGGCGCCCAGGCCGCGGGTAAGGTCGGTGCCGATGTGCACCTTGATATCGGCATCAGAGATCGCGAGTGCCTGAGCATCGGTGTTGATGGCAACAAACTCGACGCCGCGGATGCCCTCTTCGATCATTCGATTGACCGCGTTGGTACCGCCGCCGCCGACGCCGACCACCTTAATGACGGCAAGGTAGTTGTTGATCTCTGTCTCGTGCATGTCGGTCCTCCGAACAAAGGTTATAGCCATAGCATGGGTCGACCCCTGCGCACATTAACCTTCAGGTTGAAAGTAAATGCAAAGGTAAACCGTATTATGTTTGCACATTATGAACGTATCAGTCAAATAATTGACCGTGAAAACCAAACAAACCAGATAAACGGCGTGGTATGGCCCCTCAACAAAGCATCAACCAGCGCTACGAGGTCGGAGCGTTCCTAAATGTATAGTTACCCGGAGAGCGCACATTGATATACGTTACGCCCTCTACCTGCGAAAGCAACTTGGTGACTACGCGTTCCTTCTTGACGATATCGTCCGAATCGCCCAGCGACACCTCAATGCCGTTATTGAGGTTTGCCGAGATGGCTTCGACCGAAGGCGTGGAAATATCCTTGACTTGTCCCAAGAACTCGCTCGAAAAACCACGCACATAATCCAAGCCAGCCTTAACGGCCTTGGAGCTCACCGCCTGGCCGGAAACCGGAGCGACATCCGCCGAGACATCAGTCAACAACACCGCGCCATAGTGCTTAGCGAGCGCCAGCGCGGCATCAATGCCGGTCAGGGTATTTGAGCCCTGCCCCGTCGTGATGACGTTGCCCTGGTCATCCACTTCGACCGACGTCGACAGCGGGGCGATCCAGGTGTCATCATCCCCGATGGCCCAGGCAAGGTCATCGGAGCTGATATAGGCAATTGCGATGACCTTGCGCTCCA
The DNA here is from genome assembly GCA_048502435.1 of Collinsella aerofaciens. Taxonomy (GTDB): domain Bacteria; phylum Actinomycetota; class Coriobacteriia; order Coriobacteriales; family Coriobacteriaceae; genus Collinsella; species Collinsella aerofaciens_CL. Next base: position 22,433 of record DBFRXD010000042.1, on the reverse strand, counting down.
TCGGCGTAATGATGAGCGTATGCGGGAACTGACGCTGGACATCCACGCCCGAGACCCACGGATTCTGCTTGAGGTCCTCGGTAATCTGGTCGGGATCGACGTTAAAAAGCGACGTTCCCTCGGGCAAATCGATCAGCTGGATAGCATCGTGCTTCGTCACATGCTCGCTGCCTTGAATCTGAATATCAGTGGCGGTAAACAATCCAGAGTTGATCACCACGATGGCAACGACGACGAGCACGGCCAAGGCGGCCAGAACGCCGCCCACGATTTTGCCTTTGCCTGCAACGACAGAAGCGGCGTCTGATGTTTTATTTACCATCGCCCCAAGTGAAGACAACGGGTTGACGCTTTTTTTACCCGAAGGCTTCTTGGCGGTAGCCGGCACCGATGTCAGCGAGCGCGGTTTCGATGCGCCCAGCGTGCGACTCGGACGCGCCGCCTTAGTTCCTGTCGAGGGCTTAGGAGTTGCCATGGGACGGGCGGGTTTGGCGCCCATAACAGGCTTTGACGTCACCGAGGGACGCGAGGACTTTTTTGCGGCCGGACGATTACCGAGCTGCGAGCCGACGACCGGACGACTGGTCTGTCGAGCATGCCCGACAGACTTAGAGTGCGCGACGGTATTGCGTTGAGGTTTGGCAGGCGCGCCGGAACGCCCTCCGGCGCGGCGGAAGGTGGGTTTCGATGCTCTAGAAGCCGAGGAATTTAACTTCCGGTCTGAGCTCGATGCCATACGCCTCCCTCACCTTTCCGTGCACATGTCTGATAACCGCGGCAACGTCATCGGCCGAGGCAGTTCCGTTATTAACGATAAAATTAGCGTGAACGGGCGAAACTTCCGCGCCGCCAATCGAAAAACCCTTTAATCCACAATCCTCGATAAGCTTGCCCACACTCGCATCGGGCGGGTTGCGAAAGACCGAACCGCAGGATGCGCGACCCATGGGCTGCGTACGCTTGCGCCTCGTCAGGTACCGCTCCATGCGCTCGCGAATGTCGGCCTTGGGCGCCGGTTTAAGCTTGAGCACGCACTCGAGGATGATCTCATTGCGGGGAAGGCTACATTCGCGGTAGCCCCAAGTGATCTCGGACCCCGCATAATGTTTGATACCGGATGCCGGGTCAAACGTTACGACATCCTCAACCAGCGAGCCAATCCACTCGGTCCGTGTGCCGGCATTCATAGATATCGCGCCGCCGACCGAGCCAGGGATGCCAACGGCAAACTCAAGGCCCGAGAGGCTACGCGACAGGGCATCGTTGACCAGGCGCGCAAACATCACGCCCGCACCGACCGTCAGCGTACAACCGTCATCGGCAACAACCGTGCGCTGAAACTCACGTCCGAGCGAAATGACGGCGCCGCGATAACCGCCATCGGCAACCAGCAGATTGGAGCCCTTGCCGATGATGACCCACGGCACCTGCTCGCGATCGAGCACCGCCACGGCGCGGCGGAGGGCATGATAGCTATGGCACGTCACAAAGAGGTCGGCCTTGCCGCCGATACGATAGCTCGTATGACGCGCAAGGCGCTCGTCCTCGATCACATCCGTGTCAATCATGCCCGAGAGCGCCATGACGGCGTTAAACAGACCCATTAGACTTAAGCGTCTTTCTTAGCAGTCAGGTACTCAATGAACTCGGGACCGACGGTCGTAACGTCACCGGCACCCATGGTGAGCAGCAGGTCGCCCTCGCTCACCATCTGCTCGAGCTCCTGATTGAGCTCAAGACGGCTGGAGCAGTACACGACCTCCTTGCCAGGATGCTTGGCGCGCACGGTATCGGCGAGCATCTTAGAGGTGACACCCGGGATGGGCATCTCGCCAGCCGAGAACACATCAATCAGCAGCAGTTTATCGGCATTGGCAAATGCATCGGCAAAGTCGTCGCACAGGGCCTGCAGGCGCGAATAGCGGTGCGGCTGGAACACGACGTCGACGTGCTTGTAGCCCAGCGACGAAGCAGCAGCAAGCGTCGCCTTGATCTCGGTGGGGTGATGGCCGTAATCATCGACCACGGTGATGCCATCGATATCGCCCACGTGGGTAAAGCGACGGCGGACGCCCTCAAAGCTCGAGAGCGCCTTGGCGGCGGCGTCGATGTCAAGGCCCAGGACATGGGCGACGGTGAGCACCGCCGTGGCGTTGAGCATGTTGTGGCGACCGGGATTGCTCTTGATCTCCACAGCGTGCTCAGTGCCGTCCTCAAAGCGAACGATAAAATCGCTCTGGATGCCCTTGACATCCGGGTGCATGCAGACGATGTCGTTGCTCTCGGCAAAGCCGTAGGAAAGCACGTGACGACCCGTCGACTTGGCGAGCTCGACCAGATGCGGGTCCTCACCGCAGACGATGACGGTGCCGTCCTCGCCCACCAGGCTCATGAATTTGGCGAAAGTTGCCTCGATCTCCTCGATACCCGAGTAGTGATCGAGGTGGTCGGCCTCGACGTTGGTCACAATGACCACGTTGGGGTTCAGGAACAGGAAGGAGCTGTCGGACTCGTCGGCCTCGGCGACAAAGTAGTCGCCCGAGCCGTTCTTGCCGTTCGTGTCATAGCCCTCGACGATGCCACCGATCAGGAAGCTCGGATCCAGACCCATGCGGTCGAGCATGGTGGCGCACATCGAAGACGTGGTGGTCTTGCCATGCGTGCCGGCAACAGCGACGGTGGTGTAGCCGTGGCCCAAAGCAGAGAGCATCTTGGCACGGGGCCACACGGGAATACCAAGCTCGCGAGCGCGCACGAGTTCAGGGTTGGACTCCGGAATAGCGGTGGAGACAACAACCACGTCGGGCTTGACCTCGTCGATCGTGGCGGCCTCATGGCCCACATGCACCTTCACACCAGCGCGGGTAAGCTGGCGGATATAACGTGACGTCTTAAGGTCGGAGCCGGTAACGGCATAACCGCGCTCGTGCAGAACGAGGGCGATGCCGCTCATGCCGGCGCCGCCGATACCGATAAAGTGGGCGCTCTTAAACTCGGGCGCGGAGGTTGCAGTCTGGGAATCAGCCATGTGCTCGTGTACTCCTTGCGTAAACACTGCCTGTAACCCGTTAACTGTACCGCACCTACCGCATCAGCGCGAGGGCGACCGACGATATCCCGTCTAACTAACGCAAACCCTCTACCGCATCCGCCAGAAGAGCGGCGGCCCTATCCTGAGCCAGACCACGCGCCGCCTGACGCATGGCGTCGCGCGCCGCCGCGTCATCGACCAGGTGCAGCAGTTCATCGGCAAAGGCAAAACCGTCGATATCGGCATCGGCGCAGAGCACGCCGGCCCCGGCGTCGACCAGATAACGGGCATTGGTGGTTTGGTGGTCGGCCGTCGCATGCGGATACGGCACGAGCACCGAAGGTACGGCGAGCGCAGCGATCTCGGCCACGCTCGATGCGCCCGAACGCGAGAGCACCAAATCGGCAGCAGCCAGCATATCGCCCATGTTGTCGATGTAAGACTGGACGCGGTAACGCTTCGCCTCCTCGGGCGTCAGCGCCAAAGCGCGCTCGGTCTCCTCAAAGCCGTCGGCACCCGTCGAATGCAACACATAGAGGTTCTTGCGCGAAAGCAGCTCGTTTTTGAGCGAAACCACGCGCTCGTTGAGGTGCTGGGCGCCAAGTGAACCGCCAAAGACGAGCAGCAGCGTAGCGTCCTCGGGAACGCCAAGTGCTTTGCGGCCGCGAGCGCGATCGCCCTCGATCACCGAGCGACGTACGGGGTTGCCGGTCATGAGCACGTGGCCAGGGTCACCTTCGCGCTCAAAGACCGAACGCGCTGCCGGCACCGAGATGCACACGCGGGCGGCGTGGGAGTTCATCATCTTGTTGGCCAGGCCCGGAACAGAGTTCTGCTCATGCAGCAGATACGGAACGCCCGCGCCCTTGCACCACCCCAGCAGCGGAACCTCGACATAGGCTCCGAAACCGATGGCGGCATCGGGCTTGCCGACCTTTGAGAAATGACTGGCGAGCGCACGCTTGGCCTTGTTGACACGCCACAGCGAGGTCAGCGCCGTCCAAGGACGGGAGCGGTCGAAGCCAGTGACCGTAATGGGCACAAAATCAAACCCAGCCTCGGGGACCAGACGACCCTCGAGCTTGCGCGACTGGCCCACGAACACAACGTGGTGGCCACGATCACGCAGCTCTTCGGCCAAGGCGAGCGCGGGGTTGATGTGTCCTGCCGTGCCGCCGGCTGCAATAGCAACGGTCATCTTATCGGTCATGGTAGTCCCTTCGTACACGCGGTCCCTGGTCGTCGGTGCGCAGACGCGCCGACGGGTCCGAGTTCAAATCGATTCGATTATATCCGCCGCCCGCGTTGCGAGGGCTGGGGCGCTGAGGACGACCTTGCGGCGCCGTTCGCTGACGCGGGCGGACTGCCGGCTCGGTCGCAGAGCCATCCAGGACGGTAAAACCGTTACGCGAAGATCGCTCGCCGCGCACGTGGGGCACGCCAGCGGTACTCTCATCCATAACGGCAAAGCTCTCGCGGCGACGGTCGTACTCATCGCGACGGGCGCTCTCGTACGAAACGCGCAGGATCAATCCGGCAAGCATAAGCGACACAATAATCGACGAACCGCCGTAGCTAATAAACGGCAACGGTTTGCCCGTCATGGGAAACACGTTGAGGATGCCCAACGCGTTAATCAAAAACTGCACCGCGAGAATGACCGCGGAGCCAGACGCCATAAGCGCGCCCCGACGATCGGTCGCCTGCTCGGCAATGCGAAACGCCGAATAGATCAGCATCGCAAACACCAAGAAGAACAGCACGGTTCCGACAAAACCGACCTCCTCGCCAATGATGGCCAGGATGTAGTCATTGTGCGCCTCGGGCAGATACGAGTACTTCATGGTTGAGTTGCCGATGCCACGGCCGAACAGACCGCCCGAGGCAAAGGCCATGATGGCAAGCGTAGCCTGATAGCCGTCACCATACTCGTCGGCCCAAGGGTTCAAGGCAACCTGAATACGCACCATACGGTACGGCTCTGCAACAAGCGCAATCACAATCACGAGAATGCCGAAGATTAGCACGCCGATGATAAATCTGGGGTCGAGACCCGCAAACAACGCCATGCACATGAGGGTCAACAGGATGATCAGGACAGTACCGAAATCGGGCTGGATAAAGATCAGAAAGAGCGAAATGCCCAAGTAGATGCCCATCTTGCGAAGGAATTCGTTGATGTTGCCACCGGGCGAAAAGAAACGATCAAGCATGATGGCCGAATACGCAATGGCAAATGGCTTTAAAAACTCGGAAGGCTGGAACTGAATGCCGGCAATGTTGAGCCAGCGCGTGGCGCCGCGGCTGCCGCTGCCCACCAAGAACACCAGAAGCAGTAGCCCTATCATGCCGATAAGAAAGATCCTGAGCACATCCTCCCCAAACCAGCTGTCCGGCAAAACGCGCACGATGGCAATCAGCGCCAGAACACCGACCACGGCAAACGCGGCCTGTCGACCCAGAAAAAACGTCGCCGAGCCATTCTCGTGCAGCGCCTCGACCGAAGACGCCGAGTACACCATCAGCAGGCCAAAGCATACCAAGGTAAACAAGCAGGCCATGAATATCAAACGGGGGCGCATGATACGGGCGGGAACGCCGGCAATATAGCGTTCGCTAAACGTCTGCCCGCCGCGACCGGAACGCGGTGTGCTGCGCCGCGAGGAAGCACGGTCCGAGTCGGGCCTCCTCATACCTTGTCGGGGGCTCTCCTCTCTCACCGGCAACCCCTATTCCATTTGCGATTTCGCCGCAGCGGCAAGCTGGGCCACATAGTCCTTAAACACGCGGCCGCGCTCCTCATAGCCCGAGAACTCATCGAACGAAGAGCAGGCAGGAGAAAGTAAGATCACGTCGCCACGGCTCGACAGCGAACGGGCGACGTCCACGGCATCGCGCAGGTCATCCGCCTGGGCGATATCCACGTCACCATCGACATCGGCCTCGTCCATAGCGGCGGTGAAGCGCTCGCGCGCATCGCCAAAGCAAACGACCGAGCGCACGTTGTCCATAACGACGCGGGCAAAGTCCGCAAGCGGCGTACCCTTATCGTGGCCGCCGAGCAGCAAGATCACGTCGTCATCGGGAAATGCCGTCAGTGCCTTCTCGACCGCATCGGTGTTAGTCGCCTTGGAATCGTTGACGTAGCGCACGCCGTCAATCTCGCCACACGGCTCCACGCGGTGCTCGAGCGGCTGGAACGAGGCCAGACCGCGGCAGACACCGTCGACATCGGCACCGACTGCCAAGGCAGCCGTGGCAGCGCACAGGGCATTGATAACATTGTGATGGCCCGAGATCTTGAGCTCGGATGTAGCGATGAGCGGGGTCTCGACACCCTTCAGACGCACGATCATCTTGCCATCGCGCACAAAGGCGGCATCCTCGCCCTCAGGCTCGTCAAAGGCAACCTTGCAGATGCGACGACCCGGCGTGTAGATGTACTCATCGAACTCGTGAATGCCGGCGTCTTCGACGTCGACAACCACCAGATCGTCATCGACCATATTGTCAAACAGTTTGATCTTGGCAAGCGCATAGTTCTTATGACTCTTATGCCAGCCCAAGTGGTCGGGAGTGATGTTGAGCAGCACCGCCACGCGGGGGTGGAGCTCGGTTGTCGTAGCAATCTGATAGCTCGAGAGCTCAGCCACAAACCACTCGTTGTGGGCTCGGCCGTCAATCTCGTTGACCGGCGGCTCGCCGATGTTGCCGACAGCAACGCTGGCCTCGCCGGCAGCCTTAAGCAGATAATCAGTCAGCGACGTGGTGGTCGTCTTGCCGTTGGTGCCCGTGATGGCAATCCAGTTATCGGGCGACAGGCGATAGGCAAACTCGGGCTCACCCATAATCTGGGCGGCATGCTCGCGCCCAGCCTTAAAGAAGCCCGAGAACTCCGAGATGCCCGGGCACGTCACGCATACGTCATAGGCGCCCTCGACCTGTTCGGTCCCATAGACAAACGACGCACCAGCAGCCTCGAGCGCACGCGTGGCGTCATTGGGCTCAGAGGTGCCACCGCCATACACGGTAACGGCACTTACGCGCTCGGGATGTGCCAGCGCCCAGCGGGCGACATCGAGACCGGATTTGCCCTGACCCAAAACGAGCAGGCTAAAGACATCAGCAAGAGACATGAAAGACCACTATCCCAACTGGAAGAACAGAGCAAGGCCAACGGCACCAAAGGCCGCAGCGATAATCCAAAAACGGATGACGACCTTGGTCTCGGCCCAGCCCTTCTTTTCGAAATGATGATGGATGGGCGCCATAAGGAAGACGCGCTTGTGCGTAAAGTGGAAGTAGACAACCTGAATCATGACCGACAGGGTCTCAACGATAAACAGGCCGCCGATGATAAGGGAGACGACCTCGGTGTTGGTCATGATGGACGTGCAGGCAAACGCGGCGCCCAGGGCAAGCGAGCCGGTATCGCCCATAAAGATGCTCGCCGGATAGCAGTTGAACCACAGAAAGCCCAAGCAGGCACCGGCACACGCGGTGCAGAAGATGGACAGGTTCACGTCTCCGTGCAAAAACGCCATGGCAGCCATGGCGAGCATGGCAATCATGGAGGTGCCGCCAGCAAGACCGTCAAGGCCATCGGTCAGGTTCACGGCATTAGAAAGACCGGCGATCATCAGCCAGCAAAAGACAATGTAGAGCCACGGGAACGAAAGGCCGCAGATGGTGGTCGAAAGCACGCCAAGGTCAATCGTCAGGCCGCCGGGAAAACGAATCTCGGGGGCGACGCCGCACCAGTTAACGGCAAGTACCGTAAAGGTGACACAGATAATGGTTAGGCCGATCATCTTGGCATGAGGCGTCAGACCGAGCGAGCGCCCATGCGTAACGGAGGTCAGGTCGTCGATCAGGCCCAGCACGCCGGTCGCCAGCGTGGCGAGCAGCACGAGCACGAGCTCGGTGGTGAGCTTGCCCATCAGCAGGCAGGTCAGCGAAATCGCAACAAGGATGATGACGCCGCCCATGGTCGGCGTACCCTGTTTAATCAAATGACGCTTGGGGCCGTCGGCTCGGACCTGTTGGCCGATACCCTCGACCTTCAGCAGCTTGATCCACCACGGCATGAGCAGCAGCGCAATGGCAGCGGCGATGCCAAGCCCCAAAAAAGCCTGATACGTTGGATACGAGGGATTGCCGAACATGGGCTAGCACACACCTTCCACAAAGCGGTCGAGCTCAACAAAGCGGGAACCCTTGACCAGTACAACATCATGTTTTTCAAGCGCGCCGCCCATGCGGTCGAGCACCTGCTGATAATCGGAGAACACCTGGATGCGGTCCTCGTCCATGCCCATCATGCGCGCGGCATCGGCCATAAGCTGGGCCAGCTCACCACCCACGCACGCCAGCATGTCGAGCTTCTTGGCGGCCGCATAGGCGCCCACGAGCTCATGCATGCGAGGAGCCTCATCGCCCATCTCGCCCATCTCGCCCAGGATCGCCATGCGAGACCCCGTGCACGAAAGCGAGCACAGTAGATCGAGGCCAGCAGCCATGGATTCGGCACTGGCGTTATAGGAATCGTCGATGACGCGGGCACCGCTCTTGGCGCGCTTGATCTCCTGGCGGTGACCGGTGATCGTGAGGCCCCTAAAGGCAGCATCGATCTGCTCGGGCGTCACGCCCAGGCGATAGGCAACCGCGGCGGCCTTAACGGCATTAGGAACGGACTGCACGCCGGGGATGGCAAGCATGGTATCGATCGTCTCACCCTGGCCAAAATCGAGCGTAAAGACCGGACGTCCCTCGTCATCAACACGAATGTCGCGGGCACGGACCTCATCATCGTCCGAGACGCCGGCCAGCATCACATCGATACCAGCAGGCTGGGCGAACGTATCGCGAATGAACGGCGTAAAGTCGTCCTCACCGCCCAAAACCAGCAGCGGCAAGAAGTCGCCGGCGGCGCACATACCCTGGACAATCTCGGCCTTAGCGCGGGCGATGTTCTCGCGGCTGCCCAAAATGCCGATGTGAGAGGTACCAATCTTGCTCACGATGGCAAGGTTGGGATTGGCGGACTGGGACAGGCGCTCAATCTCGTGGAAATGGTTCATGCCCATCTCGAGCACCAGGACCTCGGTATCGGCCGGAGCGGAAAGCACCGTGAGCGGCATGCCGATCAGGTTATTGAAATTGCCCTTGGTGGCCCAGACACGATAGCGCTTGGCGAGCACGGCGGCGAGCACGTCCTTGGTCGTCGTCTTGCCGATGGAACCGGTAATGCCAACGACCAGGCAGCCAAGCTCCAGGCGATACGTGTGCGCCAAACGCAGCAGAAACTCCTCGGGATCATCGGTCAGCAGGATGGCGCACCCCTTGTCCTGCGCCAGCGAGACCAGCTCGGCCTCGGGCTCACGCGTCATCACGACGGCGCCGGCACCCGACTGGACGGCACGGGAAGCAAAATCATTGCCGTCGACGTTTTCACCGGGAAAGGCGACGAAAATCGTCCCTTCCTCGACCTGGCGCGAGTCGATAACGCACCCGCGGCATACCCGATCGGCTTCTCCCGTCACGGTTCGGGCCCCTGTTGCGGCCGCGAGGTTGTTGACGGCGATCTCTATCATTGCAGCTCCCCTGTAAACCTAATAATGCTATCGGCGTATTGTATCCCAGCGCCGCACATGCGTGGTGCAGGGCATGTGAACACCCTCATATGGGACAACAAACAACGCCCCAAAGATTGTAACCCCCTACTTCGTGTGCGGGATACCCAGCACGTCGAGCGCGTTGGCCATAATGGACTGGAACGGCACCGCAGCGGCATCTGAACCGCTCGGCGTTCCGTCGAGCGTGATATAGCACAGCACTTTGGGCGATTGTGCCGGTGCAAAGCCCATAAAGGACGACATGTAGTTCTCCTTGAGGTAGCCGCCGTTCTCGTCGGCACGTTCGGCCGTACCGGTCTTACCCGCCACGTCATAGCCGTCAACCGCGCCGCCAACGCCCGTACCCTCGGACACGACCGTCTGCATGCACGATGTCACCTGGGATGCGGCATCCTCAGAAATCGCGCGCTCGCCTTCGCCCCAGTCCTTCTCGTCGCCCTTGCTGGACTTATAGAAGTGCGGTGTCATCATCACGCCGCCGTTGGCGATGCCGCCCACGGCACGTGCGATCTCAATTGGCGAGACGGACAGTGCCTGTCCAAAGCTCATCGAGCCCAGCGTGGCGCCGTCATACTGGTCACGCTCCTTGACGATACCCAGGCTCTCGCCCGGAAAATCGACACCCGAGCTGTGACCGATGCCCCACTTGTCCACATAGGCGGCAAAGTCGTCGGCACCGATCTTGCGCCCCACTAGGACAAAGCCCACATTGGACGAACGGCGCATCATCTCGCGCACATCCATGGTCATGGCATAGTCGCGCTTGTCGGCATCGGTGACGGTATCGTCGCCCACCTTGATGCTCGCCGGCACCTCAAACGACGTACTCGATCGCACGACACCCAAGTCGAAGCCGGCGCCCGCCACGAGCGTCTTAAAGACCGAGCCGGGCTCGTAGGCGTCAGTGACCAGGCGCAGGTTCATATCCTCGGTCTTGGCGTTCTCCAGATCGGTCTGGTCGTAAGTCGGGTACGAGCAGGCTGCCAAGATCTCGCCTGTCGTAGGATCGGTGACCAGCGCCGAGCCGTTCTTGGCCTTTGTCTTCTCGACAGCCTCTGCCAGGGCATCCTCGGCCGCACGCTGGATATTGACGTCGAGCGTCGTCACGATATCAACGCCGTCGACCGCAGCCACCTTTTTATAGGCACCGCCCGCGATATAGCTGCCGTCCCTCGCGCGCTCGCGTACGAGAGAACCGTTCGTGCCGGTCAGAAGCTTGTTGTATTGCTTTTCGAGACCCGTCAAGCCGTCGTTGTCTACATTCACTACACCCAGCACCTGCGATGCCAGATTGCCGTATGGATATACACGCTTCATGGCCTGCTCAAAAAGCACGCCGGGCAGGTTCTTCTTCTCCAGCGCCGCAACATCGTCTTCGTCCACCTGGCGCTTGATATACACCCAGGTTCCATCGGACTCGACGAGCTTGCGGCAGGTCTTTTTATCGATTCCAGTTGCCTTGACCAGCGCCGACACCGTCTTGTCAACATCCTCGACAAGCTGCGGGTTCACGGCGATGTTGCGACATTCGACCGACGACGCCAACACGTTGCCGTTGCGGTCGTAGATGGTGCCGCGTTTGGCATAGAGGGTCTGCGCAAGCAGGCGGCGCGCATCGGCACGCTCGCGCAGTTTATCGGCTTCGACAATTTGATAGTCGGCAAGGCGAAAGACGCCCAAGCCCAAGCCAAGCCCGATGAAGCCCATGACGGCTTTGCGGCGAGGCAGAGGTGCGCCTGTGAGCCATTCGGTCGACGAACTCTTGCGCGACCTGGTGTTATGCACTTGAGGGCCGCCCGAGCCGCGAAGTCGCGACGCCGGGTCGTTGCCACGGGACTGCCCGGCGTTGTAAGATTGCCGACCCGTTCCTTGATAACCAGAACGTCCCCGCGACGAGGGACGTCCAGAACCGCGGCCCCCATCGGAACCGCGGCGATAGTCATTTGTCATACTCAGCTACCGTCTTGCTACTGAGCGGTCGCGGTCGCGTTGGCGCCCGCGGCTGCATCCTGCGAAAAGTCAAGTGTAACGCTCTCGCTGGGCTCCACCATGCCATAAGCGCCCGCAAGGTCGCGAATGCGCGTGTCGGCGCCATAGACCGAATGCATGACCTCCAGGTCGGAGCTCTCATCGGTCGCCTTTTCGAGCGTGTTGGTAAGCTCGGCGTTGCTGTTGAGCACCTGGGCCGTAACGCCGGCGAGTGCCACGCGGGCGACGCCGATCGTCATGAAGATAGCCGCAATGATGCAAAACGTTTTAAGAACGCTCATGAAAACCGGGCTTACCGCCTGGTTTGCCTGACGGCCCGCGCCCGTGTAGACATCAAAGCGCGGCGTGCGCTGCTCACGGGGAGCAACGGGGGCCTGCGGCGTCTCACGATAGGCGGGCATGGCGTTCATATCATAGGCAAGTGCTGCGCTTGAAGTGTTGTAGCCCATGATATGCCGCCTCCCATCCCGAGTACGTTGGTAGTGTGTTTAAGCTTCGTTTATGGTGCGAGCGGGAGGTCCAATATCGCGCGGTCGCGCCTACAGACGCTGCGCCACGCGGATTTTGGCTGATCTCGCCCGAGGGTTGCGCTCAACCTCATCAGGCTGGGCAACCAAGGGTTTGCGGGTGATGACCTTGAGTATCGGCACGTTGCCGCACACGCACACCGGAATCTCCGGCGGACACGTGCACCCCTGGCTCATCTCCTTAAAGTGGTTCTTTACGATACGGTCCTCGAGCGAGTGATACGAGATGACGCAGATACGTCCGCCCGGGTTGAGCCACCTGGTGGCGGCATCAAGCCCTCGTTCGAGCACATCGAGCTCGTGATTGACCTCGATGCGAATGGCCTGGAAACTTTTCTTGGCCGGGTGTCCGCCATGCCGACGAGCGGCAGCCGGGATACCCGCCTTGATGATCTCGACAAATTGGCCGGTGGTTTCGATCGGTTCTTGCTCGCGGCGGCGCACGATCTCGCGCGCGATCTGCGAGGCAAACTTCTCTTCGCCGTAGACGCGTAGAATCCGGGCGAGGTCGTGTTCGTTATAGGTGTTGATGACCTCAGCTGCGTTTAAGGTGTTATTACCCGGATCCATCCGCATGTCCAATGGGGCGTCCTCGTTATACGAAAAGCCCCTGCCAGGGATATCGAGTTGCGGCGACGAAACGCCCAAATCGAACAGGAAGCCATCGACCCCGGGCACCTCGGCCGAGCAAAGCAGCTCGTCCAAGTCGCCGAAGTTGCCCTTCAGGAGCTGGTGCGGAACGCCGGGAACCTCGCGGTCCAGACGGGCGCCAGCGGCCTCGAGGGCCATGTCGTCCTGATCGACGCCGAGCAAAAGGCCCGTCTCCCCCACCTGCGCGGCCATCTTTACCGAATGGCCGGCACCGCCAAGGGTGCAATCGCAGACAACGGAGCCGCTCTTTAGCCGCAGCGACTCAAGCACTTCGCCGAGCATGACAGGTTCATGCCGATATTCTTGTGTCAAGATCCCACGCTCCATCCGTTACCCGTGCCTTGCCCTTACGAGAAGAAGAGGTCCAGCAGGGCCTCATCGTCATCGTCCTCATCGGCCGCGGCGCGATCCCAAACCTCAAGGTGGTCGTAGTTGCCCACAACCGTGACCTCGCGGTCGAGGTTCGCCTGCTTGCGGAGAGACTCGGAAAGACCGATACGACCGGCGCTGTCCACGTCCATCGACGTGGTGCGCTTGTTGATCGCCCTCATGAGCTTCTGGTCATTAATGTCACGCGGGTTAAAACCCTCGTGGCCCTCACGACCCGCGAAGAGTCCTTCGACCCACTTATCGAAGGCCTCGGCAGAGAACACGTACAGAGCATCGACATCCAGGGCTTTGAACACGCGAACGTGCTCTCCAAGCTCCTCGCGAAGGGGTGCAGGCAGGGACAGACGACCTTTTGCATCGAGATTGCGCTCGTATGCACCCGTCATTCCCATGTGCGCCCTCCCCTCGGTTACTCAGATGGCACGTACGCGGGGAACCACCCCGCCTGTCGACGTCATCAATAATATGGGGAACCGCCCCATTTTTCAACACCTTTCCCCACCCCTTCCCCCACCCCGCCCCACCATTCCACCCCCAATATGTTGTAAAACACCCCCGAGCATATGTTCGAAAACACAATATGTTGTGTTTACAGCAAAGGCGGGATGCCACCTGTGGCACCCCGCCTTTCAACCTCAACCTTCAAGTTGACCTTGAGGCGATTTTTGCGTCCTTTTACATGGCGTTCACATCGCCCCCAAACTCCCCCACCCAAGGCACGTGCGGCCCACCACCGCGACGACAAGTGGCGAAAAATGGGACGGGCCCCAGATTGCCCATGCGCGCGCAAAAGCACGCCGCAGCAATCTGGGGCCCGTCCCCAAATACCTATAAATATGCAGGCCAGCGATGTGTTAACGATGCGCCAGCGGATGCGCCGCCAGATAGACCTCGGTCAGTTGCGTGCGGTCGACATGCGTGTAGACCTGCGTGGTCGAAATATCGGCATGGCCCAAAATCTCCTGCAGCACACGCAGGTCGGCACCGCCCGCGAGCATGTGGGTGGCAAAGGAGTGGCGCAAGGTATGGGGATGGAGCCCCACCAGTCCCACCTGGCGCCCGTAGCGCTCACAGATGGCATGGATGCCCTGGCGCGACAGACGGCGGCCGTTCTTATTTAAAAAGACCGCCGAGGTCTCGGTTCCGCGGGCATGGGCCGCCAAGCGAGAACGCCCCTCAGTTACATAAAGCGTCAGAGCTCGCGCCGCGCTTCCTACCAGCGGGGACAGGCGTTCCTTCGAGCCCTTACCACGAACGAGCACAAAGCCATCGTCGATATGGATATCGCCCACATCGAGCCCCACCAACTCGCTCACACGCAAACCGCATCCGTAGAGCACTTCCAAGATGGCATGGTCACGCAAGCCCATCTCGCCCTCGGGGAAATCTTGATCGAGCAGCGCCGAGACATCCTCCACCGATAGATACTCCGGCAAACGCTCAGCCTTTTTAGGCAGGCGCAACGCCGCCGTTGGATTTTGGGCCACAGCCCCATCGCGCACCAAAAAGGCATGCAGGCCCTTCACGGCCGCAAGCGCACGCTCCACCGAGGCATCGGAATAGCCCCCATCGCGACGGTCGGCAACAAAGCCCTCCACGACCTGACGGGTCACCTCTTCAAAAGACACAATACCCGCCCGCTCCAGATAGGCGCAGTACGTCGTCAGGTCACGACGATAGGCCGCAATCGTGTTGCGCGCCAAACCCCGCTCGACCGCGAGGTAATCGAGATACTCCCCCGCCGCCACGGCGAGCGACGAGGGAGTAGCTTCGGTATGTTCCTTATTCGCCGGCACCCTTAGTCCGTAGCGAGGTTCATGGGCGTCACCTGCAGACGGTCGACACCCTCGTGCTGGCCGATCGAAACGCGCACGAACTCGCGGAACAGCGGCTGCGGGTTGGTCGGGCGGCTCTTGAACTCGGGATGAGCCTGGGTTGCCACATACCACGGATGCACGTCGCGCGGCAGCTCGACTATCTCGACCAGGCGCTCGTCGGGCGACAGACCCGAGATAACCAAACCGGCGTCCTCGAGCTGGTCACGGAAGGCGTTGTTGAACTCAAAGCGGTGACGGTGACGCTCGTAGACGAGCTCCTCGCCATATGCCTCGCGAGCGAGGGTATCGGCGGCGAGCTTGCACGGATAGGCGCCCAGGCGCATGGTGCCGCCCTTCTCGGTCACGTCCTCCTGCGAGCTCATCAGATCGATGACGCTAAACGGGCCGTCCGGATCGAACTCGGAGGAGCTGGCGCCGGCAAGGCCGACGACGTTGCGGGCGAACTCGCACACGGCCACCTGCATACCCAGGCAAATGCCCAGATACGGAATCTTGTGCTCACGGGCAAACTCGGCCGCGAGGATCTTGCCCTCCAGGGCGCGCTTGCCAAAGCCGCCGGGGACCAGGATGCCCGAGGCGTCGCCCAAAACCTCGGAGACATTCTGCTCGTCGAGGCTCTCGCCGTCGACCAGCTGGACGTCCACATGGCGATCGTAGAAGACGCCCGCATGGTGCAGGGCCTCGATAACCGACAGGTACGCATCGGGCAGCTGCGTGTACTTACCCACGACGGCGATCTTCACCTTGTCGGCGTGATGGTTGGCGTGATTCTGTTTGCGCAGGAACTCGTTCCACTCGCTCATGTCGCGCTCACGCGGGTCCAGACCCAGGCGCTCGCAAATGCGCAGGTCAAAGTCCTGCTCGGCAAGCAGCTGCGGAACATCGTAAATGCTCGCGCAGTCCTCGTTGGTAAAGACACAATCGGTGTCAACGTCGCAGAAGCTTGCGATCTTTCCGCGGATAGCGTCATCGATATGGTGGTCGGAGCGCAGCACGATGATATCGGGCTGGATGCCAAAGCTGCGGAGCTCCTTGACGGAATGCTGCGTGGGCTTGGTCTTGACCTCGTGGGCGGCGGCGATATAGGGAACGAGCGACACGTGGATGTAGCAGACGTTCTCGGGGCCGGCCTCCTTGCGGTACTGACGGATGGCCTCGACAAACGGTTGGGACTCGATGTCACCGATCGTGCCGCCCAGCTCGGTGATGACTACATCGGAGCCGGTCTGCTCCTCAATGCGGCGGAACTTGTCCTTAATGGCATTGGTGACGTGGGGAATCACCTGCACGGTACCGCCCAAAAAGTCGCCGCGACGCTCGCGGGCGATCAAGCTCTTATAGATGGCGCCGGTCGTAAAGTTGGAATCGCGGGTCAGGTTCTCATCAATAAAGCGCTCGTAATGACCCAGGTCCAGGTCGGACTCGTAACCATCCTCGGTAACGAAGACCTCACCATGCTGGAAGGGGCTCATGGTACCGGGGTCGACGTTCAGATACGGGTCGGCCTTCTGCATCGTTACTTTGTAGCCACGCGACTTGAGCAGACGGCCCAGCGAGGCCGCGGTAATACCCTTGCCCAGGGACGAAACCACGCCACCGGTTACGAACACATGCTTGGTCATATTGAGTTACCTGCGCTTCCCGTAGAAGTTGTTTATCCACATCTTACGGGTCTTCATTGTAATACTCGCGCCGCGGACCGTTCGCAATTTTTCTCGCGTGCGATTGCATTTCTCAATCTTGAAACAAAACGCCGCCCGGTTTCCCAGGCGGCGTCGCTGTGGCAAGGGTTACATGCTGCTATCGATCAGCAACCTCGTCCTCAAGCATTTCTTGAACGAGCATGCCGGTACGGACGCCCTCAAGATACCACTCGCCACGTTCGGTGAGGCAAATGCCATTTGCAAGCTGACCGCCGTCGTCGCTATAACGCGAGACGACATCAATCATGCCTTCGGAATCCAAGCGATCGATTGCGGCGCGGACACGATACGGCGAAACCCCCACGCGCTCGGCAAGCGTTTTGCGCGAGAAACCATACGGCCCGCCATTGTCTTCGGTTTGCTGGTCGATCTCCATCAACACCAGCACCTCGACACGCTTCATATCGTTGACACTCGCACGACCCTTGCCCGCCATAGCAGCCTCCTCAAACCGAGCACGAGCATCTAACGCGCCGTGCGCGACCGACACACCTCACGATGGCAGGTAATATCCATCATGCGGCATCCCGCTAAGGATGAAACAGTTACGGTTATTGTATACCGCTCAAATTGTTTCTAGGCAGGTAAACAGCTATTTTTCGCCGAAATAGGCGCTTTATTGATCAAAAAGCCGTACCGGGCGCTAACCCGATACGGCCAAAATGCAATGCAATTACCGCGGTGCTTCAAACTTAGCGATGGAAGAAACCGCGGCGCTCAAACTTGGGCTCGCAGCACACGTTGATACCCAGTTTGCGCAGTACCGTCTCGTCCGTCGGCGAGATGATCACGCTAAAGAAGGCATCGCAACCGCGCAGCTGCTCCAGGCCCGAAAGGACGCGAGCGGCCGTCTCACTCGTGGCCGAGGTGATCGACAGCGCCATAAGCGTCTCGTCGGTGTGGAGACGCGGGTTTTTGCTTCCCAGGAAATGCGTCTTGAGCTTGCTGATGGGCTCGATCGCCTCATCGCTAATGACCTCGAGCTCAAGGTCGACGCCCGAGACATGCTTGAGGGCGTTCATAATGAGCGAACTTGCGGCGCCCAGGCGCGTGGAGGTCTTACCGGTCACCACGGAGCCATCGGGCATAACCATGGCACCCACGGGACCACCCGTCAGCTGCTCCCTGGTGAGGGCCGCCGAGCGCGCCGGTGAGTAGTTCTTATCGATGCCGGCTTTCTTCATAATGATCTTGAGACGGTCGACTTGCTCATCGCCCACGCCGGTACGGCGCACATTTTCGACCGCGGTAAAGTAGCGGCGGACGATCTCCATCTTGGAAGCGTCGCGGCAGGCATCGTCATCGGTGATGGCAAAGCCGACCATATTGACGCCCATGTCCGTAGGACTCTGGTAGGGGCTCTTGCCCAGGATCTTTTCCATCAGAGCACGGACCACCGGGAAGGCCTCGACGTCGCGGTTGTAGTTGACCGTGGTCTTGTTATAGGCCTCAAGGTGGAAGGAGTCGATGATATTGGCATCGTCGAGGTCCGCCGTGGCCGCCTCGTAGGCGATGTTGACCGGATGCGTGAGGGGAAGGTTCCAGACCGGGAAGGTCTCGAACTTGGCATAGCCGGCGGCCGTGCCATGCTTGTGCTCGTGATAGAGCTGAGACAGGCAGGTGGCAAGCTTGCCCGAGCCAGGACCGGGGGCAGTGACCACGACGAGCGGTCGGGTGGTCTCGACAAACTCATTCTTGCCGTAGCCATCGTCGGACACGATCAGATCGACATCGTGCGGATACCCCTCGATGGGATAGTGCAGCTTGGCAGGAATACCGAGCGCGTTCAGGCGGTTGCGGAACACATCGGCAGCAGGCTGGCCGGCGTACTGGGTGATGACCACAGCCGCGACAGCAAAGCCGTTGCCGCGGAACAGGTCAACCAGGCGCAGCACATCCTCGTCATAGGTAATGCCAAGGTCACCACGAGCCTTGTTTTTCTCGATGTGGTTCGCGTTGATCGCGATGATGACCTCAACGTCATCGGCAATGCTCTTGAGCATGCGGAACTTGCTGTCCGGTTCAAAACCCGGCAGCACGCGACTCGCGTGATAGTCGTCAAACAGCTTGCCGCCAAACTCCAAATAGAGTTTGCCGCCAAACTGCGAGATGCGCTCCTTAATATGAGCGGCCTGCAGCTCGATATATTTCGCGTTGTCGAAACCCTGGCGCATGTATGGCTCCCGTCCCGTTTCCAATTAATGTTCTAGGCGATTATAACGGAGCAGACCCTCCCCAACGCCCAAGCAATCAACTGGCACCAACCAAACACGCCATCGATAAGTTGCGGTGAAATAGTTCCCGTTTAACCCCTCAAGACGGCCAAACAGGAACTATTCCACCGCAACTTCCCCTTTTTGGTTCAAACAAACCTGGCCTTTGTATCAATAATGGATACGTCGCAGGTTGAGCATAAGCCAGCGAAAGCCCGCCAGAGTAGGCAAAGCGCCCTCTGCACCAACAATGGAAAGCGCCGCAGGCAGAGGACGGACAGCGAGCGCCGTCCAGAACGTACAAGTTGGCATGAAAAAGGCGAGGCATAGACCTTTTGGTCATGCCTTGCCTTTTGAATGACAAATTGTCGTTCTGGACGGCGCGTAGCGTCGACCGGTTCCGCGGTTTGGTAAAACCGCGGAACAAAAAGTCGCCCCCTCCCGCGCACGGAACGGAAGGGGGCTAAAGGTAGGAGTCTACCGGTGGGTTTACCCCACCGGACAGACGATGACCAGGTGATCCTCTACAGGATCGTCAAGGTTTCCGTGGGGTACCCGTTGGGTACTTAGAGCAGCACGCAGGCGACGGTCAGGATGACGGCGCAGACGACGGAGAGCGCGACGATGAGCTTAAGGGCAAACTTGAGCCAGGTCGTCCACTCGATCTTGGCCAGGGCGAGACCGCCCATGATGGCGCCGGAGGTCGGGGTGAACAGGTTCACGACACCGATGGCGGCGGAGAAGATCATGACCATGACCTCGGGCGAGAAGCCGAGCTTAACAGCCAGCGGTCCCATGATAGGCATGGAGACGGTGGCCATACCAGAGGTCGAAGGGATCAGGAAGGACAGGCCGAAGTAGACCAGGAAGCTCATGGGAGCGAAGATCACGCCGGACAGGCCAGCCAGAGCATTGGCGGCAGCGTCGAGGACGTAGACGTCGAGGCCGGTGTTAGCCATGAGGACGGAGATACCACGGGCGAGGGCGATGACGAGAACAACGGACATCATGTCGGCAGCGCCGGTGATGAAGGTGTTGACGATCTGCTTCTCGGACAGGCCACCGATGATACCGATCAGGACGGCCATGAGGAAGAACCAGGTGGAAGCCTCGTCGAAGTACCACTGACCAATGGGCAGGCCGGTGATCAGGGCAGACCAGCCCTGGACGACGGCGTTACCGTCGGCGTCGTAGACAGCGCCAGCGTCGAAGAAGTTGGCGACGCCCTCGTTGAGGTCGGCCAGCGGGATGAAGCCGACGATCATGACGACGAAGGTGAAGGCGAAGGCGATCAGAACACCCTTCTGACGACCGGTGAGCTTGACCTCCTTGTGGACCTCGGAAGCAGCCTTGCCGTGAGCCTCTTCGGCGTCCTTGAGCTCCTGCATCGACAGGATGGTGGAACCCTTGTCAGCCTTGACCTTCTTGGCATAGTTCATCACGAAGAAGATGGACATAGCGGTAGTGACAATCCACAGGACGGCACCGAGGCCGATGATGATGGACTGGTTGACCTCAATGCCAACGCCGGTCAGAGCGTCGACGGCAGCGCCGACGGCGAACGGGTTAACCGTGGAGCCCAGGCAGCCGCAGCCAGCGCCGAGCAGGACGGTAGCGGCACCGACCATGGGGTCGAAGCCAGCGGCCATCATGGTAGCGGCGAGCAGGGCGTAGAAGGGAACGGTCTCCTCGCACATACCATAGGTGGTACCACCGAGGGAGAAGATGAGCATCAGCACGGGAATGAGCATAATCTCGTTGCCCTTAAGCTTCTGCACCAGAACGGCGATGCCGTTGTCCAGGGCGCCGGTCTCGGTCATCATGCCGAGGAAGCCGCCCAGGATCATAACGAAGAGACAGACGGGCAGAGCGTCAGCGAAGCCCAGGATCGGGGCGGTGCAGAAATCGCTCAGGCGGGCTGCGGTAACCGCGCCGCCGGACGTGCCGGAGACGATAACGGTAATCACTGCGACAATTGCCAGCAGAGCTAGAAGAATGGTGAACGATGAAGGCATACCGCGCTTTTTCTTAGCGGTCTCAGTCATGGTTCTCATCCCCCCTTCATAAATCATTTAACTTTCTCGCGCGAAGCGAACCTTCCGTGCCGTGCCCACCGCCCGACGCGAGATATTTACCAGACAAAGCCGCTCGGGGTGTGCAGCAAGACACCCCGAGCGAGATGCTAGATGCTCTTACTTGAGCGTGGCGTACATGACAGCCTTGATGGTGTGCATGCGGTTCTCGGCCTCGTCGAAGACCTTGGAAGCGGGGCTCTCGAAGACCTCGTCGGTGACCTCCTGCTCGGTGATGCCGAACTGCTCGCACTTCTCGGCGCCAATCGTGGTGTTGGTGTCGTGGAAGCTGGGCAGGCAGTGCAGGAAGATGGCACCCGGGTTGGCCATAGCCATGACCTCGGAGGTGACACGATACGGGGTGAGCTGAGCGATGCGCTCGGCCCAGACCTCGTCGGGCTCGCCCATGGAGACCCACACGTCGGTGTAGATAACGTCGGCACCGGTGACGCCGTCCTTGACGTCGGTGGTCAGCTTGATGGTGCAGCCGTTGGCCTCGGCGATGGGCTTGCAGGCCTCGATGACGTCGTCGGCGGGCATGCACTCCTCGGGGCCGCAGGCCACGAAGTTCATGCCGAGCTTGGAGCAGACAACCATGAGGGAGCGAGCAACGTTGTTCTTGCAGTCGCCCATGAAGACGAGGGTCTTGCCCTTGATGTCGTAGTTGAAGTTCTCCTGGACGGTCAGGATGTCGGCGAGCATCTGGGTGGGATGCCACTCAGTGGTCAGGCCGTTCCACACGGGCACGCCGGACTTAGCAGCGAGCTCCTCGACGTCGTCCTGGGCAAAGCCACGGAACTCGATGCCGTCATACATGCGGCCGAGAACGCGAGCGGTGTCCTCGATGGACTCCTTCTTGCCCATCTGCGACGAACCCGGATCTAGGTAGGTCACGCCCATGCCCAGATCCATGCCGCCGACCTCGAAGGCGCAGCGGGTACGAGTGGAGGTCTTCTGGAAGAGCAGAACGATGTTCTTGCCCTCGAGATAGCGGTGCGGAACGCCAGCGCGCTTCATGTCCTTGAAGTTCTTGGAAAGCTTGAGCAAGTACTCGATCTCCTCGGTGGAGAGGTCGAGGAGCTTGAGGAAGCTACGGCCGGAGAGGTTAACACCCATGGTTCGTTTCCTTTCGAAAAAATGAATTACGTAAGTATTAGTGTTGCCCGTTTGACGGGCGAAACCGGTGCGGTTGTAGGGGGACCGCACCGGAAACGGAAAGACTTAGAGGTCCTCGCGCCAGAAGGGCATGCTCATGCAGCGCGGGCCGCCGCGGCCGCGGGAGAGCTCGGCGGAGGGCACGACGAGAAGGTCCAGGCCCTCCTTGTACAGCACGTCGTTGGTGACGGTGTTGCGGGCGTAGACGCAGATCTTGCCGGGCTCGACG
>DBFRXD010000041.1:0-6053 GCA_048502435.1 Collinsella aerofaciens | reverse complement strand
CATCAAGATCTTGTAGGCACTGTAATGTTGCAGCTGCGTGACTGCGTCGCCCAGGGTGCGCGCGTATCCGGGGGCATCGGGGGCATCGGCACTCATGCGCACGACGCCGTTGAGGCCCTCAAAGCGGATGACCTCGCCCGACTGCTCAAGATAGGGGGCAAGGCGCTGCAGCATGCCGGGCGTCATCGACAGATCGCGAATTGCGTGTCCGTTGATCTCGGCGTAACCGCCCGCAAGACAGACGATGCCGGTCCAAGGCAGCTCAAGAAGTTTGGGGTGGATGCAGCTGAGGGTACGTCCCGTGCAGATAAAGGCCATGTTGCCGTTGGCGACAAACTCGCGGATTGCCTGCGAAACCGCCTCGTTGGGATAGGGGGAGAGGTCCCGCTCGTCTTCGGGAAGGTCTTGGGCGAGCCTGGGGTCTTGCCAGGCGAGCGTTCCGTCGATATCGAAGAAGCAAATATCGCCGCGCTTATGGGCTGCGCTGGCGGCAGCGGAGGCCGAGGTGGTGGGCACAAATTCCGGTTCGAGGCCCATGATCTGGTCAAAATGCTCTTTAACGCGGGGAACGGAGATGCCGATGACCACCTGGGCGGTCTTGCCCGTAATGATGAGGCCCTTGGCGCCCACCGCGACAAACGACGCGTTATCTGCAACGATGGAAGGGTCTGCGACCTCGACGCGCAGGCGCGTGGCGCAGTTGGTTGCGCCCACGATATTGCCAACGCCACCTAAAAGCTGAATTACCCGCTCAGCGAGGACGTGATCTTGATCGGATCGACTATCGACCTCGTCATTGGGGGATTGCTCTTTGGCAAAGTCGCTTCCCGTTAAACAATCGATTGCCGCGCGATTGGCAACATGATCCTCGCGGCCCGGTGTCTTAAGGTCATAGACCAAGATGAGTGCTCGAAAACTAACAAAAAAGATGAGGCTAAAGGCAAGGCCGATACCGAGCGCCAAAAGATAGGCACCGGCATGCGTGCGCATGAGCGGAATAAAGTTGAAGGCTGTCATCTCCATGAGGCCGCCCGAGAAGATGCCGACGATGCCAAAGAGATTCATGGTTGTGGCAAGGCAAGACGATAAGACGGCGTAGAGCAAAAAGAGCCCGGGGTGGGTGAACATAAAGAGAAACTCGAGTGGCTCGGTAACGCCGCAAACCACCGAGGCGACGATGGCGGGCAAAAGGATGACCTTAAGGCCGGCGCGGCGCTCTGGTTTTGCGGTGGAGTAGAACGCGGCTGCGATGGCGGGAAGGCCAAAGAGCTTGACCCAGCCGGTGGCGGTAAAACCGGCCCACGGCGCAAGTTCATTAAGGGGGCGCGTGCTATGGGAGAGGATGGGGAGCAAGCTGCTCCACGTGGCGTAGATGCCGTCGTTAATGACCAGGTTGTCGTAGTAGATCGGCATGTAGAGCAGGTGGTGCAGCCCCATGGGCTCGAGCGCTCGCTCCAAAAGCACAAAGATGCCCACGCCAAAGGGGCCGACGCTCGTAAGTGCATGGCGCAGCGTTTCGGTCATTGCGTATACGGAGGGCACGATGGCGGCCGAGATAGCGGCAAGGGCAAACACGGCAAAAAAGCTGATGAGGTAGACCAGCGAGGAGCCCGAGAAGGTGCCGAGCCAATCGGGAACCTTGGCATCGTAGAAGCGGTCATGGATGGCGACGACGGTTGCCGATACCGCCAGCGGGCCGATAATGCCGGTGTCGAGCGTCTTGATGCCGTCGATGATGGTGATGCCGCTAGCGGAGGTCAAAGACGACGGGTACTTAAGTCCAAGATTGTCTCCGCTCAGCTTAATGATCTCGCTCAAAAAGAAGCAGTAGGCAAAATAGGCGACGAGAGCCTCGAGGCAGCAACGAGCCGGTTGTTTTTGGGCAAGACCGATGGGCAGCGCTACGGCAAAAAGGAGCGGGAGGCGTTTAAAGACCGTCCACGAGCCGCGCTGGATGATGGTCCAAAAAGCGTACCAAGGGGTTCCGTATACGGCGAGATCGCCGACGATGTCCGCAGTCGTTGCGAGAGCGGAGACGCCGACCATGAGGCCTGATATAGAAAACAGCATGGCGGGCGCGAACATTGCCCCGCCAAAGCGTTGGATTTTTTGCAGCATGTTCTGCCTTCCGAATATCGAGGCGCGTTGCGCGTGGGGAAACGTTTAAACAATGGATTCATTGTAGAGGACCAGACGAGTGTCGTACCGGCAGTTTTGAGCGAAACCGATTTGGGCATGACAGAAACCGTCAACGGCTAAATCCTGTCGCTTCACCGATATTCGGTTTAAACAACTTTAAGAAATGCTATCGTGCCTAGCCGGAAATGAATAATGTAGAGGTGAAACAATGCCAAAAGCGATATACGAAGGAATCTACCGAGAAATACGCTCGCGCATCATTAATGGGACCTATGCGTTTCAGGAGATGCTGCCAACCGAAGCCGAGCTGACCGCGGAATTTGGCTGCACGCGCAATACCGTCCGCCGCGCTTTGAGCATGCTGGCCGACGGGATGTTTGTGCAGCCCATACACGGCAAGGGCGTGCGCGTTATTTGGCTTAAGGGCGAAACCGACATGTTGGGCGCACTCGAAGAGGTTGAGTCGTTTGGCGAGCTTGCAAAGCGCAACAATGCCGTTGCATCGACGGACGTTAAGTCTTTCGAACATCTGGTTTGCACCGAGCAACTCTCTCGTCACCTGGGCTTTAAGGTGGGCGAGGAGTTGATTCGCGTAGTGCGTGTCCGAAGCCTCAACGGCAACGCGCGCCAAGTGGACCATGGCTATTTTTTGGCGTCGATCGCCAAGGGCCTGACTCCCGAGATCGCGGCAGATTCTATTTACGGCTATCTGGAGCACAAGCGCGGTGTCAAAGTGATGGCGAGCCGTCGTACGGTGAGTGTCGAGCTCGCCAACGATGAGGACTGCAGCTATCTTGACCTCGGCAAATACAACTGCGTTGCCGTCATGGAGAGTCAGTCGTACACCTCGGATGGCATCTTGTTTGAGGTGACGCACACTCGCACACACCCCGAGATTTTCCATTACCGCGTCAATTCCAAGCGATAGCCGGCTAGCTCGCAGCCTGACGAGACTCATGGCCTCAAAGAGAAAACGCCCGGTCAAACCGACGGTACATCGGCTTGACCGGGCGTTTTCTCTGCATTCGATAACAAATAATTGTTTATACAAAACTTGTCAAGTATCAAGTTGAAATTACCGTTCACCGAAGTTTTTCTACCGCTCTAGTAATACTTGTTCAAACAACTAGCCAAATAGCGTATCGTTCAAATCAGCAAAAGGGGCAAAGTCCCCGAGCCAATCTCCGAAGGCGGCGGCAAAGGGTGCCGCCACGGTGTGAAAGGGTGGATTGTAATGAAGAACGAAATGAGCAGAAGGCAGTTCCTGGGCTTTGCTGGTTCCGCGGCTGCAGTTCTTGGTCTGGGCCTCGTGGGTTGCGGTGGTTCTGCCGGCTCCGGCTCCTCTGCTTCTGGTGACGCTGCCGAGGTCTACTTCCTCCAATTCAAGCCCGAGGTCGACAAGGAGTGGAAGGAGATCGCCAAGGCCTATAAGAAGGAGAAGGGCGTCGAGGTCAAGATCGTGACCGCCGCTTCCAACACCTACGAGGAGAAGCTTAAGTCCGAGATGTCCAAGAGCTCCGCTCCGACCCTGTTCCAGGTCAACGGCCCCACCGGTCTTAAGAACTGGAAGGATTACTGCGCCGACCTG
Organism: Collinsella aerofaciens; assembly: GCA_048502435.1. GTDB lineage: Bacteria > Actinomycetota > Coriobacteriia > Coriobacteriales > Coriobacteriaceae > Collinsella > Collinsella aerofaciens_CL. The sequence continues at coordinate 2,326 of DBFRXD010000041.1, read as the reverse complement.
TCCGATACCAAGCTCCGCGGTGAGCTCATTGACGACTCCCTGGCTCTGCAGTCCGATGGCAAGGATCTGGGTATCGACTGGGTCCAGGAGAGCTACGGCATCATCTACAACAAGCAGCTGCTCGAGAAGGCTGGCTACAAGGCCGAGGACATCAACTCCTTCGACAAGCTGAAGGCTTGTGCCGACGACATCCAGGCCCGCAAGGACGAGCTTGGCATTGAGGGTGCCTTCACTTCTGCTGGCATGGATGACTCCTCCAGCTGGCGCTACACCACCCACCTCGCCAACCTCCCGCTCTACTACGAGTTCGAGAAGGAGCACAACCAGGAGGACGACGAGATCAAGGGCGAGTATCTCGACAACTTCAAGCAGATTTTCGACCTGTACATCACCGACTCCACCTGCGATCCTTCGCAGCTTGCCTCCAAGACCGGCGACGACGCCACCAACGAGTTCGCAACCGGCAAGGCCGTCTTCTATCAGAACGGCTCCTGGGCCTACGCTGACCTCACCAAGGCCGGCATGACCGACGATCAGATTGGCATGATGCCCATCTACATCGGTGTCGACGGCGAGGAGAACCAGGGCCTGTGCTCCGGCGGCGAGAACTACTGGTGCGTCAGCTCCCAGGCTTCCGAGGATGCCCAGAAGGCCACCGAGGACTTCATGTATTGGTGCGTCACTTCTGACACCGCCACCAGCATCATCGCTGACAAGATGGGTCTGACTGCCCCGTTCAAGAGCGCCAAGGAAACCACCAATGTCTTCTCGCAGCAGGCCGTCGCCATGGCCAAGGACGGCAAGAAGACCGTCGCTTGGGACTTCGTCTACATCCCCTCTGAGGAGTGGAAGAAGAACCTCAAGCAGGCTCTGATCGCCTATGCTGCCGACAACAGCAAGTGGGACGGCGTCAAGAACGCCTTCGTCGATGGCTGGAAGACCGAGAAGGCTGCTTCCGAGTAAGTAGTTGCTGCCCAAGCTATCTGATTAGCGACAGGGGGCGGGCAGACGTTGGTTTGCCCGCCCCCTGCATATTGAAAGGACCCTTCTATGGGCAAAGCACTCAAGCGCTGGTGGCCGCTCTTTATGCTGCCCACGTGCCTGGCGTTTATGATCGGGTTCGTGATCCCCTTTATCCAGGGCTTCTATCTCTCGTTCTGCCAGTTTATTACCATCAACAATACGCACTTTGTCGGTATCGAGAACTACGTGCGCGCACTGTCCGATCCGCAGTTTGCCACGTCGTTCTTCTTTACCGTGGCGTTTGCCTTCCTGTCGACGGTGCTCATCAACGTGATCGCCCTCGCCATTGCGCAGGCGCTCACCCGCAAAGCGCTCAAGGGCACCAATATCTTCCGTACGATCTTCTTTATGCCTAATCTGATCGGCGGCATCGTGCTGGGCTACATCTGGCAGATTCTGATCAACTGCCTACTCTCCAACGTGGGCGCCCAGCTCATTGCCCTTAACTCTGCTGCTGGCTTCTGGGGCCTTATCATCCTGACCCTGTGGCAGCAGGTCGGCTACATGATGATCATCTACATCGCTGGTCTGCAGTCCATTCCGTCCGACTACATCGAGGCCGCCAAGGTCGACGGTGCCACGGCATGGCAGACGTTTTGGAAGGTTAAGATCCCTAACCTGATGCCGACCATCACTATCTGCCTGTTCTTGTCCATCACCAACGGCTTTAAGCTGTTCGACCAGAACCTCGCCCTTACCGGCGGCGCCCCCGCGCACTCCACCGAGATGCTCGCCCTGAACATCTACAACACGTTCTATTCGCGTGCCGGTATCGCATGGCAGGGCATCGGTCAGGCCAAGGCGGTTATCTTCTGCATCCTGGTCGTAGCCATCTCCATGATTCAGCTTAAGGCCACGAGGTCCAAGGAGGTGCAGCAGTAATGAAACGCGATAAGGTTATCAACCGCGCGCTCTCGATTTTCTTTACGATTCTGTCGCTCGCGTGGATCTACCCCGTGTTCATGATCGCGCTCAATTCCTTTAAAAAGGCAACTGCAATCAGCACCACCACGGCATTCGATCTGCTCACGCCCGAGACGTTCAACGGCCTCGCAAACTACATGCATGCCCTTAACGAGCAGGGCTTTGCCTCGGCATTTATGTACTCGCTCATCATCACGGTCACGTCGGTCGTGCTGATTCTGGTGTGCTGCTCCATGTGTGCTTGGTACGTAGTGCGCGTCAACAGCAAGATCTCGAACTTCTTCTATTACCTGTTCGTCTTCTCGATGGTCGTGCCCTTCCAGATGCTCATGTTCACGCTGTCCAATTTGGCGGACCGCATCGGCTTCAACACGCCGTT
>DBFRXD010000040.1:0-4607 GCA_048502435.1 Collinsella aerofaciens | reverse complement strand
ACGGTCGTCGGGCATCTTACGAATAAACCTCCGGTTTCAAAATGCCCAGATACGGAAGGTTGCGATAGCGCTCGGCATAGTCGAGGCCGTAGCCCACCACAAAGGCATCGGGGCAATGGGTTCCAACATACTTGGGCGTGATGGCCGAGACGCGGTCCTCAACGTCCTTCCACAGGAAGGCGGCGACCTCCAGAGAAGCGGGCTTGCGGCTCTCGAGGTTCTTCATCAGATACTTGAGCGTCAGGCCCGAGTCCAGAATGTCCTCGACGATCAGCACGTCGCGACCGCGGATGTCGATATCCAGGTCCTTAATGATACGCACGATACCCGAGGACTTCACACCGTCGCCGTAGCTCGAAACAGCCATGAAATCGATGTTGGTCGGCAGCTCGATCTTACGCATCAGGTCGCCCATAAAGACCACGGCGCCGCGCAGGACCGCAATCAGCACCAGATCCTTACCCGCGTAGTCGCGCGTAATCTCCTCGCCCAGGCGAGAGACGATACCGTCGATATCCTCCTGCGTGAACAGAACCTTCTCGATATCCGGATGTTGAGAAGCCATGACAACCCTTTCTTGTGCTTATCGCCCACACACCGCCGTATGGACGCGAACTACACATTCTAGCAGCGCACGGGGTAAATTTACCAGCCCGTGCGCCATCAGCGCGGGAATACCGTCAACGTCGCACAGAATAGCAGGCGTGGGACGCTATTCCGCATCGACCACGCGGAGCAGATATGCCACGCGCGTTGCGGCCGTGCACTTAAAACGCTCGTCCGCGCGAACTCCGGCGACCCACACCACGGCACCCCCCGGCGCCGTCCTCACCATGGGCACGCCGGCGCGCTCGGAAACGGGAATGCGAGCCTCACCTAGCAAATCGGATACTTTCTTGCTTCGGCCACTCATCCCTAACGGGCACATCACGTCTCCCGGCGCGGGACCGTCCACCCACAGGCGCGCCAATCGCGCCTCGGCAGGGATCTCGCCACGCGAGCCCGCCAGGATCCGCTCACTATCGCTGTCGGCAAAACCCAGGGCAGCCGCGTCTACCAAAGCTGTCACTTCCCCGGCAGCCGCAAGCTCACGGGCGCGGCGCACGATATCGCATCCCGGCTCAACAGCCATCGGTTCTGTGACCAGCATACGTCCCCCGCCCAACGGCAAACGACCGGGTACGGTAACCCAGTCCGCGACCAGGCCCTCGCGAGCCGCCGGCGCCTTAAACGCCAGCATGCCAAACTCAATGCGTGCGTCAATCCCCGCCGGAAGCGTGACCGAGCCGGTGCCCTCGGCAACGCAGGAAAGGACTCGCTCCACATGTCGCATCTCGGGACGAGCGTCCGGATCGATGCGCTTAATCGCCAGTCGCACGATGCGCCGCGCGATTACCACCTCGGCCGCAGCCAGGCGCCTGGCATCGAGCACCAGCGCACCCGCTGCCTCTTTGCGCAAACAGCTTCGAAACGCCTGTGCCGAAAGCTGAGACAAAAACGCGTCCTCATCGCCTAAGATCTCGCAGGCGGCGCCAATCGTCTTGCAGACGCTCGCGTTGCGCTGCGCCACCACTGGCATTACTCGATGGCGCACGTAGTTTCGCAGATACGAGATATCCTCATTGCTCTCGTCTTCACGCCACGGCTGACCATGTACCTGTAGATAGCCCACGAGCTCGCCATGAGTTAGGTCGAGCAAGGGACGTACCACGATATTCCTCCGGCGAGGAATGCTCGATAGGCCAGCGGGCCCCGAACCCTTAATCGCGTTCATCAAAAACGTTTCCGCGCGATCCGAAGACGTGTGCGCGGTGCAGATACGAGCCGCCGTTCGCGGTGCCCCTGTCTGGGCGCAGAGCTCGCGAACATACCTCCGCGCCGCCGCATAGCGCACCTCGCGGGCCGCGGCCTCAATATTGCCCGACTCCCCATCAAAATAAGCGTGCTCCACGCACAGCGGTAAACCATATTTCGCGCAGAGCTCACGCACAAAGGCCTCGTCGCCATCGGACGCCCTGCCGCGCAGATGATGGTTCACATGCAGCACGTGCAGTCGCTCGCGCGCGATGGGGGCCACACCACGCCCATCCAGAATATCCAACTTTGATGTGCACGCCATAAGGAGCAAAGCCGTCGAGTCCGCACCACCTGATACCATGAGCACCACGGGGGCAGCCGTCTGCCGCGTTGCCAAGGCTTTATCATCAGCCCACGATGCATTATGGTGTCCATAATGCTGAGATACCGTTGGCATTTGCTTCCTCCTCTATTCGTCCGCACCCATTGTATCCTTTGGAATCTTATGTCTCGCCTGCACCTTCATATCCTCGGCAGTGGCTCTAAAGGCAACTGCGCACTCATCGAGGGCCCGCAAGGGCTCATTATGGTCGATGACGGACTGTCTCGCCGCGAGACATTAAAGCGCATGGCAGAACTGGGGCTCTCGACAGACAACGTCTCGGCTCTTCTCATTACTCATGAGCATAGCGATCACATCAAGGGCCTCGATGTCTGGTGCAAGCACTGGCACGGCCCCCTCTTTGCCAGCAGGGGCACTCTTTCGAGCAAAGAAAATCTTTCGCATCTGCCTGTCGAGGAATTCGATCCCGGTGACACCCTATCCATTGCCGGCATCCACGTGCAAACCTACTCAACGTCACACGATGTCATCAATCCAGTCGGCTATCGATTCGACACCCTCGATGATTCCATCGGCTTTGCCACCGACACCGGAGAGCTATCGAGCCAAGCCATGAACACCCTCAAAGATTGTCGAGTCCTCGCACTCGAAAGCAACCACGATGTGACCATGCTGCGCGAGGGAGAATATCCCCGCTTTCTTCAGGAACGCATCCTGTCTGCAAGGGGACACCTCTCCAATGGCCAAGCCGCCGAAGCCGCGCGCGAACTTGTTACCGAACGCACCGAACAGCTCATTGCCATGCATATCAGCCAAGATAACAATCGTCCGAGCCTTACCGTCAAAAGCTATGCCAAAGCTCTGACCGCAACCCTGGATGACGAGGTCGGCAGCTCCGCAACCCTTCTCCAAGGATCGCGAAAACTCTCGATACGCCCCGCAAGCCAGCATCGGCCAGTAACCATTCAATAGACTGTCCTAGACAGCAAAAGGGGCCGAGAATCGCTTCCCAGCCCCTTTTGCTGTCTTTTAATAGCGCAGAACACCAACGAAGTTAGTCGATGGAGATCTTCGTAACGTTCTTCTTCTCGACGATCTTGGGGACCGTAACGGTCAGGATGCCGTCAGCGTACTTAGCCGAGAGACCCTCGCTCGAAGCGTCCTTTAGATACACGCCACGCGTCGCGCTGTACGAGCTGAACTCCTTCTGCAGGAAGTTCTTGCCCTCGTTCTCCTCGTCTTCCTCGACATTCACGCTAATGGACAGACGACCCTCGTTAAGCTCGACATCGATATCGTCCTTGGCGACGCCGGTCAGATAAGCCTTGACCTCATAGCCGTCGCCCTTATCCTCAACGTCAACGGGAAACGCCTTGGAAGCAATCGAGTTGTTTGCAAGGTCAGTCATATCATCAAACAGATCGAACAGCGAGCTAGCAGAAGGACGAACGCCAAAAACTGAACGATAAGGAACCATGCTTGCCATGTTTACCACTCCTTTTAAGGACTGCCGAGTCATCTTCTAGGTGACTGGGACTTCTTTTGACGCTCTTATATATGCCCACCCAGTGCTCATATATACATCGACTATAAAGTTTTTTGAGTCCAGTACTATAAGCATATCTAAGTGTGTTTGACTCAGGTTTTAATAAGGTTAAGGTTCTTTGAACCAGAGCTTAAATAACAAGTATGTTCACAGCTACAAATAGCAAGGGGCTTACAATGAGCGCGTACACGTTGTTGGTAACGAGCTAAAGGGCATCATGGACGACCAAAACCAGAACAAAATGTTTATGCCGACGCAGGGGGAAGATACTTCCACGCAGCCGCCGCGGTTCCATCGCCCCCACATCTCGCAAGAGCCCATTAATGATCCGGAGCCCGAGTATGTGACGAGAAATCGATATCAAACGCTCGAGGATGCCCAAACGGGACGTAAACATATGGGCGTCGCCTCGGGAGACCCTGTATATCTGAAAGACGCACCATTATCTAAAAACAGCGCAGCTAGTGATGAGCCGATGAAAGCATCCGCCACTCATCGACAAAGAGGTCCTCGACCAAAGCAAACCTTGACGCATTCGGCTCGCTATCTCGAAACGCCAAAACAGGGAAAATCAATCTTCGTTTCGACAAGTAAACGACGCAAGCAGCATCGACTGACAATCCTGCTTTTGATCATTGCGGTCATAGCAGTTGCCCTTGTTTTTCGATTTATTTTCTTTAAATAAAAGCTCAATACCAAAAACGATAAGATCGTCTGGTGTAAATGAGTCTTTTACGCCCGGTAAACCAAAAAAAGGGGGAGGCCGCGCGGCCTCCCCCTTCTCAGTTCAAGCGTACGGCTCGGTGCCGTCCACCGGTCAGCGGCGCCCTGGCCTCCCACGGGCTGACCCCGCAGTACTCTCGGCGCGATGGGGCTTAGCTTCCGGGTTCGGAACGGGACCGGGCGTGCCCCCCATGCTCT
>DBFRXD010000004.1:0-17713 GCA_048502435.1 Collinsella aerofaciens | reverse complement strand
GGTATCGGTCATGCCGTAAGAGGGCAAGTGGGTACAGGCAAAGGAAGTTAAGGACATTTCCGGTTACACCCACGGTGTAGGCTGGTGTGCACCGCAGCAGGGCGCTTGCAAGCTCTCCCTGAACGTTAAGGACGGCATCATTGAGGAAGCGCTCGTTGAGACCGTCGGCTGCTCCGGCATGACGCACTCCGCTGCAATGGCAGCAGAGATCCTCCCGGGCAAGACCGTTATGGAAGCTCTGAACACGGACCTTGTATGTGATGCGATTAACACCGCTATGCGCGAGCTGTTCCTCCAGATCGTTTATGGCCGTTCCCAGTCTGCTTTCTCCGAGGGCGGTCTTGTTATCGGCGCAGGCATGGAAGACCTTGGTAAGGGCGCACGCTCCATGGTCGGTACCATGTACGGCACAAAGGCAAAGGGCGTTCGTTATCTTGAGATGACCGAAGGCTACTGCACCAGAATGGCACTCGACGCTGACGACCAGGTTATCGGCTACGAGTTCGTTTCCCTCGGCAAGATGACCGACTTCATCAAGGCCGGCATGGAGCCGAACGAGGCGTACAAGAAGTCTATGGGTACATACGGCAGATTCAATGAGGCCGTTAAGTACATCGACCCGCGCAAGGAATAAGGAGGGCACGAGAAATGGCTACATTTGAAGGTTATGAGAGACGTGAGGCGAAAATCCTCTCCGTCCTGAAAGAATACGGCATCAATTCCATTGATGAGTGCAAGACCATCTGCGAAGAGAAGGGCATCGACCCGTACACCATCGTACAGGAAACACAGCCGATCTGCTTTGAGAACGCAAAGTGGGCTTACACCGTAGGCTGCGCGATTGCTATCAAGATGGGCTGCACGAAGGCTGCTGACGCTGCTGCCGCTATCGGCATCGGCCTGCAGGCATTCTGCATCCCGGGCTCTGTTGCTGAAAACCGTAAGGTCGGCCTCGGCCACGGCAATCTGGGCAAAATGCTCCTTTCCGAGGAGACCGAGTGCTTCGCATTCCTTGCCGGCCACGAGTCCTTCGCGGCTGCTGAGGGTGCTATCAAGATCGCTCTGAACGCGAACAAGGTCAGAACGAAGCCGCTGCGCGTTATCCTCAACGGTCTAGGCAAGGACGCTGCTCAGATCATCGCCCGCATCAACGGCTTCACCTACGTGAAGACCCAGTTCGACTACTTCACGGGCGAGCTCAAGGTCGTCGAGACCATCCCCTACTCCGATGGTCCCCGCGCCGCCGTCAACTGCTACGGCGCCGACGACGTCCGCGAGGGCGTTGCCATCATGTGGCACGAGAACGTCGACATCTCGATCACCGGTAACTCCACCAACCCCACGCGCTTCCAGCACCCCGTCGCTGGCACCTACAAGAAGGAGCGCCTCGAGGCTGGCAAGAAGTACTTCTCCGTCGCTTCTGGTGGCGGCACTGGCCGTACCCTGCACCCGGACAACATGGGCGCCGGCCCTGCCTCTTACGGCATGACCGACACCATGGGCCGCATGCACTCCGACGCCCAGTTCGCCGGTTCTTCCTCCGTGCCTGCGCACGTCGACATGATGGGTCTCATCGGCATGGGCAACAACCCCATGGTCGGTGCCACCGTCGCCTGCGCTGTCGCCGTCGAGGAGGCCCTCAAGGCCTAATCGCGCCCGCGCGATGCTCATATAGTTGAGCTTTGGAGCCGCTACCCACCCGGGTAGCGGCTCTTTTTGTTTGCGCTGGCGCAGGGTAGCTAATGCCGATATATCAGCTGGGGCAAAATGCAAGATGTGATGAGATGGAGCGTCAGAGCGTCCATGACGCCCACCTGCCATATTTGCCCTTTACCGATTTGCCGGGTCTTTGCGGCCCCATTGCCGATCACCCGTGCGACAATGCGCCGGACGAGAAAGGAATCCGATGGAATCGACTGATGTACTGGTAATTGGATCTGGCATTGCGGGCCTTTGTGCCGCCATCGAAGCGGCACGCACGGGTGCAACCGTCACTGTGGCAAGCGCCGGCAAGACCATGAGTGGATCGAGCTTCTTCCCGGGTACCTGGGGCCTCGGCCTCATCGGTCCCGTCGACGAAGACGACGAGCAGGACCTCATCGACACCATCCTGGCCGTCGGCGGCGGCGTTGCCGACCCCGAACTCGTCCAAACGTTCGTCCACGGCATTCCCCAAGCGATTGACTGGCTCGAGCAAGACCTGGGCGTTGAGCTCCAGCGTCCGCAAAGCGCCAAGAGTGCTCAACAAAAGCAATTTATCCCCTGCTTTGACCACAAGACGCGCATATGGCGCGGCCTCACCCGCAAGCCCCTTGAGGACGCTCTGACGACCTGGATCGAGTCGCTCGGCATTCGCCTGCTCCCCCGCCATGAGCTTATCGACCTTGTTGAGGACACGAACGGCAGAATAACCGGAACCGTACTCTACGACCGCGCAAACGAGCGCATCGTAACCTTTACAGCAAAGACCACCGTCATCGCAGCCGGTGGCACAGGCGGCCTGTTCGAGCGCAGCCTTACGTCGGCCGATGTGCTCAGCTCCTCGCAGGCCATCGTACTGGCGCACGGTGCGTCCCTTACTAATATTGAGTTCATGCAGATGATGCCCGGCTTCATTGAGCCTAAGCGCAACCTGGTCTTTAACGAGAAGACCTGGCGTTACGTCACGTTTGACCAACCGGTCGATATTGCCGACGGCAAGCTAGACGATCTGCTTGAGCAGCGCTCCGGATATGGTCCTTTCACCTCGCGCTTAGCCTCCCGCGCCATCGATCTTGCCATCGATCAAGCGGGTGCCGAAGGTCTGGCGCTCCACTACGACTTCCCCCGCGAGGACGTCCCCGAGTTTGTGCAGACCTTTGCCACCTGGCTGCAAGACGAGCACGGCATCGCCCCGACTGACGAGATGCGCGTTGCGATGTATGCCCACGCCGCTAACGGCGGTATCAAGATCGATAAGACCGCGCACACAGGCGTTGAGGGCCTCTACGCTTGCGGCGAGGCGACAGGCGGTATGCACGGCGCCGACCGCATTGGTGGCTTGTCAAGCGCCAACGGCATCGTGTTCGGTCGCATTGCGGGCGCATCGGCAGCCCTTGCAGCGCAGAATGCACCTGAGATGGCCCCGAAGACGGATATCGACCTCCCCCAGCATGGCATTGCCACAACAGATGCCGAGCGCCTGACACACGGCCTTAAGCACACGATGAGCACCTATTGCATGATCAACCGAACCGAGACGGGCCTATCCGAGGCACTACACGAGCTTGAGGGCTTGAAGACAGAGGCAACGACCTTGAGCACACAGAAAGCCCAGGACAGCGAAGTCGCAGCCCTCGCCCGCCTGCAATCGCAGATTCAACTAGCACAGGAAATGGTCAAAGCCATGCGTAAGCGGACCGAAAGTCTCGGATCGCACTATCGAGCAGACTAAATCGATTCTCACTTTGAGTTTGATCACAACTTTTCAACATGCATCGAGCCCTGGGAGCATGATTCCTCTAGGGAGAACACGCCTACGGGGCTTTAGCCGTGTTTTCCCTAAGGGAATCACGGTGCAGATTTCTCAGCCCCGTACCCCGACGGGTTCGACCCCATGCGAGGTCAACAAAAAAGCGACCAGCCGAAGCCAGTCGCTTTAACATGCTTTGGTGGGCCGTCAGGGGGTCGAACCCTGGACCTTGGGATTAAGAGTCCCCTGCTCTACCAACTGAGCTAACGACCCGATATCAACACGAAGCAAGAACTGGGGTGGGTAAAGGGACTCGAACCCTCGACCTACGGGACCACAACCCGTCGCTCTAGCCAACTGAGCTACACCCACCGTGTCCTGTGCGCTTCGCGCTCGACTATTATTGCAAGGAACGCCACGCGATGCAAGCCCCAATTTTCAAGAATTTTGAAAAGAGTTTTTCGGGCGCGTTTCGAGCAATTCCCACCGGTTTCATAGGAGTAAACTTGCCCCACTGCAAATGCTCGAAAGGACCAGCATGAAAGAACTCTCCAACCGTACGGCAACGTTTACCGATTCCGTCATCCGCCGTATGACGCGCATCTCCAACAAGTATGGCGCCGTCAACCTGTCGCAGGGCTTCCCTGACTTCGATCCCCCAGCGCAGCTGCTCAACAGCCTGAGCGCCATCGCCACCGACACCAAGCCGCTCTACCACCAGTACTCCATCACCTGGGGCTCCCAGGCCATGCGCGAGGCGCTTGCCGCCAAACAGGAGCACTTTATGGGCATGCCGGTCGACCCCAACCAGAATATCGTGGTCACCTGCGGCTCCACCGAGGCCATGATGGCCGCCATGATGACGGTCACAAACCCCGGCGACAAGGTCGTCATCTTCTCGCCGTTCTACGAGAACTACGGCGCCGACACGATCCTTTCGGGTGCCGAGCCCATCTACGTGCCGCTCAACCCGCCCGCCTTTGACTTCGATCGCGAGGTCCTCGAGGCCGCCTTCCGCGACAACGACCCCAAGGCCATCGTCCTGTGCAACCCTTCCAACCCCTGCGGAAAGGTCTTTACGCGCGAGGAGCTCACCTTTATCGCCGACCTCTGCAAAAAGTACGACACCTACTGCATTACCGACGAGGTATACGAGCACATCGTCTACGCGCCCCGCGAGCACGTCTATATGGCCACGCTGCCCGGCATGTTCGAGCGCACCATCAGCTGCAGTTCGCTGTCCAAGACGTACTCCATCACCGGCTGGCGCCTGGGCTACACCATTGCCCCGGCCCAGATCACCGAGCGCATCAAGAAGGTCCACGACTTCCTCACCGTGGGTGCCGCCGCTCCCCTGCAGGAGGCCGTCGTCACCGCCCTCAACTTCGACGACAGCTATTACGATGAGGTCCTTGACCTCTACACCGCCAAACGCGACCTGTTCTGCCAGGGACTCGACAGCATCGGTCTTGAGCATAATGTGCCGCAGGGCGCCTACTACGTCATGATGGACATCTCCGAGTTTGGCTATGACAGCGACCTCGAATTCTGCGAGGACCTCGCATCTAAGGTGGGCGTGGGCGCCGTGCCCGGCTCGAGCTTCTTCCGCGAGCCCGTCAACCATCTGATTCGTTTCCACTTTGCCAAGCGAGACGAGACGCTTAACGCGGCACTGGAGAACCTCAAGTCGCTACGTGATAAAATCAAGCCGCGCAGGTAAGAACGGCCCGGCAACTAAAGCAACCAAAGAGGCCTCGCACCGCCCGCCGCGTTGCGAGGCCTCTTTTTATAGCGCTTTCTTGAATGGTTTAGGGCACTATACTTTGGTCACGGAGCAACTCGTCCCAGAGAGAGGAATACAATGGCAGAGCAGCAGCTTATCGGAGCGCTCGAGGCCGGCGGCACCAAGATGGTCTGCGCCACGGGCTATGCAGACGGCACGGTCCTGGAGCGTGAGCAGATCGCGACCACGACCCCGCAAGAGACCGTTGAGGCCGTCAATGCATGGTTTGCCGACAAGGGCATCGCCGCGCTGGGCATCGGCGCCTTTGGCCCCACCGCGGTCAACCCCGCCTCGCCCCAATACGGCAAGATCCTGGAGACGCCCAAAACGGCATGGCGCTACTTTGACCTGCTGGGCACCATCCAAAACGAGCTCAATATTCCCTGCGGTTACGATACCGACGTCAACGTTGCCTGCCTGGGCGAGGTCACCTTTGGTTGCGCCCAGGGCCTCACGGACGTGGTCTACCTGACCATCGGCACCGGCGTGGGCGCCGGCGTGCTCTCGGGCGGCCAGCTCGTGCATGGCATGATGCATCCCGAAGCCGGCCATATCCTGGTCACGCGCGACCCGCGCGACACCATTGGCGAGCACAGCGCCTGCCCCTTCCACGACAACTGCCTCGAGGGCCTCATCGCCGGCCCCGGCGTTAAAAAGCGCTGGGATGGCAAGAGCGCCGGAGACATGGCCGATGATCCGGAGGCCATGGACCTGCTCGCAGGCTATCTGGCACAGGCGCTCATGACCTACACGCTGTGCTACGCGCCGCAAAAGATCATCATCGGCGGTGGCGTTGCCGATCACACCCCTATCGTGCCGCTCGTCCGCAAAAAGTGCGCCGAGATGCTCAACAGCTACATCGTCACGCCCGAGGTCAACGATATCGACACCTACATTGTCAACAACAGCCTCGAGGGCAAGCAGGGCATCATGGGCTGCCTGGCCCTGGGCGCACAGGCGCTTCAGTAGCAGACGCACCCACAGGGCGTGGCGCGCTCGGCAAATCCAACCTACGGAACGACGCCACCATGCCCCATATAAGCCCTCAAATAAAAAAGGCCGCCTATAGGACCAAACAATACGTCCTAGGCGGCCTTTTTGGCGTACATCAGCGACTGTAAGAGATATCGGAGCACAACGCCCGTTGCCGCTCCACAGCAGTCGATCATCACATCGGTGATCATGCCGGCGCGTCCCGGCACAAAGAGCTGAATCGTCTCGTCGATCGAGGGAATCAGCAGCAGGAACACCGCCGTGGGCAGCAGCACGTCAAAGGTGCGCCGGCCCTCAAAATCAAAGGCGTGCGTTGCCAGGATGCCGAGCACCATATACTCGGTAAAATGCGCGCACTTGCGAACAACAAAGTTGGTCACCCATTCATATGGAAGTCCCACGCCGTGCAGGAAACCGCGGATAGCTTCCATGACCGTTAGGCTCAGCGAGCCCGACCCCGAGCCGGGAACCAGCGAATTGCCCCAGATCAAGAGCGCCATCAGGCAGGTAACAACCGCCCATTTTCGATTGATCTTAACCATGCAGAAGTTATGCCTCCGCGCGGAGCGGCGCGAAGCTGGCGGTACCGCCCTCGATAACGCTCAGATAGGCACGGCCCGTACGCTTGGCGGTAGAGGACTGCAGGCGCTCGATCTCTTCCTCGAGGATCTGATTGACGCGCTCGTGACGACGGTTTTCCATAATGCCGGCGGCAATAGCCTCGGCCCGCTCGATGCTCTCGCGCGAGATACGGGCGGTATCCTCGGGGAACACAGCGCTGTGACGGCCGACATAGGCGGGGGCAGCAGGCTGAGGGGCAGCGACGGGAGCGGGCGCTGCAACAGGAGCGGGCTCGTCAATCTCATCCAGAATCGCGGTGGCGGCGGCCCACATGTCCTCGTGGCCCGAGTAATCGGCCATGGGAACATCAACCTCGAGCGAGGCGTCCGGAAGGTCGCCGGTGTCGATGCGATCTTGGGCATCAATCGATGCGGTGATGGCTGCAGGCTCATCGAGGTCATCGAGATCGATGTCCGCGGCACCGGAGATGATAGGCATGCTGGCGAGGTTTGCATTGTACGGCACAGCCTCAGCCGCCTGCTGCTGGGCAGGAGCGCCCCACAATGAGCTTTCGGCGGCACGGCGGGCGGCAACGGCCTCCTCGTCCGCAGTCATGGCTTCATCAACGTACGAATTGTCGGCAGAAGCGTTCGCGTCCGCCGAGGTAGCGTTGTAGGCGTTATTGGCTGCCGCGTTGGCAACGAGTGCCACGAAAGCCGCCGTGCTGCCCGCAGGGGCGGCCTGGGAACCAGACACGGCGCGTGCCGCGGCGGCGATGTCGTCGCGATTGAAGGAGCCGGTCTGCCCGCCGTTGGTGAGCTCGTCGATGGCGACTTGATAGACGTCGCGCGAGTGTGCAGGGTCGCAGCTCACCGGCGAATCGTCGTCGAGCATGCTGTCGATCATAGACCAAGCCTCGTCTTCGTCCATAGCATCTGCGGCTCGAGCGATGGTAGGGACACCATCATCGGCATGACGGCGCTGGAACGCACCAGTCAGGCCGGAAAGGAATGCCGAGGTAGACTGCTCCGCCTGAGCCTGAGAAGCAGAAGCCGCAGCGTAAGGAGTCGCATCCTGCTGCTGAGCTGGAATCGAGGCGGTCTTGAACTCGCTTTGATGCTGATTGAGATTGGCGGCACCGCCCATGGCATCGGGCTGGAACAGACGCTCTTCACGTTGCGCACGATACTCGGAGATACCCAGCGAGGCGGCATAGATACCCACGCCCGCCACCGCGCCCACGGCGAAGGGAACCGCACCCGCCACGACCGTCTCGTTCACAGACGAAAACGGCAGCGTCGCGGCATACATAACCACGGGAGCGGCAAGGCCGATCCCGCACGAAAGTCCGGCAAGGACTGCTCGTTGTGTTGCATCAGAAGAAGCCATGAGCTCTCCCCATCTTCCAGCACCCAAATCGCATCATTCAGTTGGCTGCGCGAGAGAAGATGAAGCGGGGCTATGCCCCAAAGCAACGGTATATGGTTCGTTTCATCTGCGTTTTCCGTCGCGAAGCTTAAAAGCTATTATGCGAAACCGCCCCGTCGATTGCAAGCGACGATGTCGGATTGAAACGGGAAACCTGCTGCTCGTCGGTCTTATGGTTAAAAATAAGCGCGGAGCGGCGATATGGAAAAGGGCCGAGGCTCAAAGCCCCGACCCTTTATCGCATTGATGGCTATCGCTGCGTGTGGATGACAACCTAGAACGTCTGCTCGTAGTCGCTGTGCTTTTTGGCCGAACGCACCAGGAACTCCTGGTTGGTGTTGGTGCCCTTAAGACCCTTGATAAACGATGCGGCTGCGCGCTCGGTGTTGTTCATGCCGGCAAGAATGCGACGCAGACCAAAGACAAACGGACGCATCTGCTCGTCGACCAACAGGTCCTCGTTACGCGTACCGGAGGCAACGGGGTCGATAGCCGGGAAGATGCGGCGGTCGGCCAGTTCGCGGTCGAGCTTAAGCTCCATGTTGCCGGTGCCCTTGAACTCCTCAAAGATGACCTCGTCCATCTTGGAACCAGTGTCGATGAGGGCAGAGGCCAGGATGGTGAGCGAACCACCGTTCTCGATATTACGGGCTGCGCCCAGGAAGCGCTTGGGCGGATACAGGGCCGCCGAATCGACGCCGCCCGAAAGGATGCGGCCTGAGGCGGGCGCCGCCAAGTTGTAGGCGCGGGCAAGACGCGTGATGGAGTCGAGCACCACCACGACATCGCCACCCAGCTCCACGATGCGCTTGGCGCGCTCGATAACGAGCTCTGCCACGCGAGTGTGGTTGTCGGCGGGCATATCGAAGGTCGACGCCACAACCTCGCCCTTGATGGAACGCTGCATATCGGTGACCTCTTCGGGGCGCTCGTCGACGAGCAGGCAGATGAGGTGCACCTCGGGGTTGTTAATCGAGATAGACTGGCAGATCTTCTTGAGGATCGTGGTCTTGCCGGCCTTGGGCGGGGACACGATCAGGCCACGCTGACCCTTGCCGATCGGCGACACGATGTCGATGGCGCGACCGGTAATGGAGTCCTTGCCGTGCTCCATGCGCAGCGGCTCGTTGGGATAGACCGGGGTGAGGTCGCCGAACTTGGGGCGGTTGCGAATCTGCTCGGGGTCCAGACCGTTGACGGTCGTGATTTTGGCGAGGCCGGCGCGCTTGTCGCCGCCGCGCGAAGGACGCAGCGAGCCCTCGATGACGTCGCCCGTGCGCAGGCGCGCGGAGCGAATGAGGTAGGCAGGGACGAAGGCGTCGTCGTTGGACTTCATGTAACCGTGGGCGTGGATGATGCCGGAACTGTCCGGGCGAATCTGCAGGATACCCTTGATATCACGGAAGCCCTCGGCCTTTGCGGCAGTGGTGTAGATCTCCTCGACAAGCTCGGCTTTCTTCTTGCCGGTCGTCTCGATCTCGAACTCCTTGGCCTTCTCGCGCAGCTCGGCGACCTTCATGGCAGCGAGTTCCTCGCGCGAAAGCGTGGGTTCGGTGGGGGCGGCATTACGCTCCTTGTTGCGCTGCTTGCGATCGCGCTGGCGGTTGCGACGGTCGTTGTTGCGGTCGTCCTTGCGCTCGTTGCGCTCGTCGTTGCGCTTGTGCTGGCGACGGTTGGGGCGAGCGTTGTCATCGGCCTCAGCGGGCGCGGCGTCATCGGTTGCGGCGGCGTCGGCATTGGCCTTAGCGGCGTCATTGGCCTCGGCGCCGGAATCGACCTGCGCTTCGACATCAGCCTGCTGCTCGGACGCCTTGGCCTTAGCGGACTTCTTACGACCGCGCTTGGGCTTCTCGGACGCAGGCTGTTCGACGTCCTGGGGCTCGGCGGCATCAGTCGATGCATCGGCGGTCGTCTCGTCGGAATCCTCGGACGTACCCTTCTTGGCGGCCTTAGCCTTGGACGTGCGTTTAACAGCAGTGCGACGGCTGCGACCTGGACGGACGTCGGCGGGCTCGACATCGGCAGAAACGGCCTCGGAAGTCGTGGCATCCTGGACGGGTGCATCGGCAGCGGTTGCAGACTCGGCGGTCGCCGCAGCATCCCGAGCGGCGGCGGCTGCGGCTGCGGCCTTCTCGGCCTCGACGAAGGCCTTGGGCTTGCGACCGCGACGGTGCGGGCGCAAAGCCGGATCGACAACGGGAACTTCGCTGGCCTCGACAGGCGCAGCGGGCTCAGCAGGCGATGTGCCCTCCCCTGCCGCGGAACGGACCGAAGCCTCGGTGAGCTCGGGGGTTACCTGATCGGCAACCCGCTCGGCCTTAGCAGCCGTGCGACGGCGTGTGCGCGGTACCGACTTCTCGGTCGGCTGGTCGGCGGCAGGGGTCTCGGGCACAGACGGGACTGCAAGCTCGGTCAGAGCCGCGGCCTCACGCTCGGCAGCACGACGGCGGGCGCGCACCACCTGAGCCTCGCTAATCTGCGCCAACGCACGTGCCTGCGCGACCTCATCGGAAATCGGCGCCGAGGAGTCAGCTGCAACGGTGCGCTTGGCGCGCGTCGTGCGCGTAGTACGGCGCTTGGGCTTGGTGACCTCCTCGCCGTCAGCAGCAGGCTTGGTCGTGCGGCGCGTACGCTTGGGCTTTGCCGGAGCAGCCTCCTCACCAGTTGCAGGCACGGCCTTCTCAGCCGCTGCAGGCGTAGGCGTCGAAGCAGCCTTAGGCGTCTCAGGAGCCGAGGCTTGCGCGGGCGCCGCGACCTGGTCCGACGCAACCGGTGCAGCGGGAGCGGCTTGCGTCGTCGTTATTTCGTTTTCTTGCTGTTGATCAGACACAGTGTTTGCTCAACTTTCTTTTCAAGCCCTGTGATCACATGCTCCCTGCATAAACCTTCAGGGCGGCTAAACAGTCTAGTTCCGTTCAAAACGACGGACATCATTGATCTGTATCGAGATGATTGCGTCAATTACGCAGCGTTAGTGTAACACAACCGCCACCACCTGCAACTTAGTCATTGAGGACGTTCTTAAACGACTATTCAAAAGGGACACTCTTTGGTTTAACACCCACAAATCTGACTGCCTCCGCCAAAACTATGGCGGTTTACTACGATGAATCGCTCAACCGCGACCACTCCGAAACTTGTTGAACTAAAACCGCAGGTAGATGCCTTGCACTTTTTAGCTAAAAGCCGGCGTGGTTGGAATATCTCAATTCATCGTAGTAAACCGGCATAGTTTCGTATTTCCAGCAGTTCCAAATTCGTCAATACGTCGGCGTTTGCAAAAAAGCCCGACCTCCATATGGGAGATCGGGCTTTCAAGGCTTAGTTAAACCAAACTTGCGCGGTCAAATGACCCGTAGCTTACATCTGCTCGGGCGCGGAAACGCCAACAAGGGTGAGCACCAGGGCGAGCGTCACGCGGACGGCGTCGCAAGCGGCCAGACGGGCACGCGAAAGCTCGGGGTCGACGGGACGGCCCTCGCTCGGCAGAACCTGGCAGGCAGCGTAGAAGCTGTGGAAGTCGCCGGCGAGTTCCTCAGCAAAGTGCGTCAGACGGAACGGGGCGCGGTCGCGAGCGCAGCTGGCGATGAGGTCGGTGAGCTCGTTGAGCTTACGCGAAAGGGCGAGCTCGGTCGGGTCGGTCAGCAGCGAGTAATCGACGTTCTCACCGATGGCCTTGGCGGCGACAGCCTTCATGCCCATCTCGTCAGCCTGCTCGGGCGTAACGTCGGCGGCACGGCGCAGAATGGAGCACACGCGGGCGTGAGCGTACTGCACGTAGTACACCGGGTTGGAGTTGTCGCGCTTCTTAACGGCCTCAATATCGAAGTCGACCATCTGGTTGGAGCTCTTGGAGATGAGCGTGTAGCGAGCGGCATCGGAGCCGACCTCGTCGACGAGCTCCTGCAGGGTCACCATGGTGCCCTTGCGCTTGGACATACGGACGGGCTTGCCGTTGCGCAGCAGGTTGACGAGCTGGCCCAGCAGAACCTCAAACTTGCCGGGATAGCCAAGAGCGTCGCAGACGCAGCGGACGCGGTCGATATAGCCGTGGTGGTCGGCGCCCCAGATGTCGATGACGTGATCGACGCGCTGGAACTTATCCCAGTGATAGGCAACGTCGGAGGCGAAGTAGGTGTACTCGCCGTCGGACTTGATCAGGACGCGGTCCTTGTCATCGCCCAGGTCGGTGGAGCGGAACCACAGGGCGCCGTCCTTGGTGTAGAGGTAACCCATCTTGTCGAGCTTCTCAAAGGCGCGGTCGACGGCGGAGGTGCCGGCGGTCTCGCCCTCGGTGTCCTTCACATACAGCGAGCGCTCGGAGAACCAACGATCGAAGTCGCAATTGACGGCGTGGCAGAGGTCACGCATGTTGTCGACCATCTTCACATAGCCGCGCTCGCGGAAGCTCTCCATGCGCTCCTGAGGATCGGCGTTGACCCACTTGTCGCCGTCGGTGCGCCAGAACTCGGCAGCCTCGTCGATGATGTAGTCGCCGCCGTAGGAGTCCTTGCCCAGGGTCTCGGCAAAGTTGTCCTGGTACGGATGGGTCTCGGGATGCTCGTCGTTCTCGTCGGCAACAAAGGCGTCGCGGTCGGCGATCAGCAGTTTGTGGGCCTCATCGATATCCACGCCCTGCTTGGCGATGATGTCGGCAAGCTGCATGTAGCGCGTGCTGATGGAGTTGCCGAAGGTGTTCATCTGCGAGCCGTGGTCGTTGATGTAGAACTCACGCTGGATGTCGTAACCGGCGTGGTCCATAACGCGGCAAAGGGAGTCGCCCAGCGCGGCCCAGCGGCCATGGCCGATGTGCATGGGGCCGACGGGGTTGGCGGAAACGAACTCGACCTGGGTCTTCAGGCCGCCGCCGACGTTGGACTTAGCGAAGTCCATGCCCCTCTCGCGGGCCTCGCCGAAGATGGCGTTCTTGACGGCAACGGAAAGGTAGAAGTTGATGAAGCCAGGTCCGGCGATCTCGACCTTCTCGATCGCGGGGTCCTCGGGCATATGGGCAACGACGGCCTCGGCGATCTTGCGCGGGGCGCAGTGGGCCAGCTTGGCGGACTTCAGGGCCATGGTAGAGGTCCACTCGCCATGAGAAGTGTCAGCCGGTCGCTCGATAGCGCAATCGTCAAGTTCAAATGCGGAAAGGTCGCCGGCCTCCTGGGCCGCAGCAAGCGCAGCGCGTACCAGCTCTTCAATCTTCTCGGGCATAGATCCTCCTTGTGTTAAAGCCCCCGAGCTCTTGGTCACTCGTAGGGCAAAAGCCAGAGTTTGTAGCACTCTATCACAAGCGACGCGCACTGTCGCAGGGTAAAGCCAATCGATATTGCATATGCACAAAAATGACTACCGCTCCTGCGCGGCAGTACAAAGTTGGCGGTTTGCCTGCAGATTATGCACGCGTTGGAACTGCATAAACATATGAATGGGCAGTGCATTTTAGAATGGGCAGTGCATTTTATCGAATACTCTTACCTATCAGAGTTGTGTGCTTTTCCTGCATAAAGTAAGGGTTTGCGCACGTCAGCGTGTTATTCTAGACATACGTAAATTCGTATAAGTTGGAGGTAGCATGTTCTCAATCGGTCAACACGTCATTCATCCGGGCCAGGGAGTCTGCACCGTCGTCGGTTTTAGGGACGACACACCGCAGCCCATGCTGCTGCTCGAGACCAAGCAGGGACATGCGCAGACGATCCTCATGTACCCCGTGGCGCAGGCCGATCGTTTGCATGCCGCCATCTCCCAGCAAGATGCCGAGCACCTGCTGAGCCACTACGACGAGCTGGAGTGCGACACCTTTACCGAGCGCAACAGCTCGCTTGAGGAGACGCACTTTAAGCAGCAGCTCAAGCTGGGCGCGCCCGAGACGGTCCGCGTGGCAAAGACCATGATGTACCGCATTCGCCAGGCCGAGGAAGCTGATAAAAAGCCCAGCTCCTACTACATGCGCGTACTCAAGGAAGCCAAGCGCCGCTCCATCGAGGAGTTCGCCGTGGCCTTGGGCGTCACCGAGGAGGCCGCCGAAGCCCGCCTAGCCCAAGCCGCCCTCAACTAACCCAACCGCGCCAAAACCACCACAAAGGGGACAGGCACCTTTGTGGTGGTTTTCTTGTTCTAGTAGTATTCATTCTTATCGATACCCACGAGCACAAGGAGTCTCCTATGGCAGAGCCGCTTACCGCCGGAATCACCCGCGACCGCGCGTTCGAACTGCTCAACGAGCACAACAAGGACCCGTTCCATATCACCCATGGCGAGACGGTCGAGGGCACTATGCGCTACTTTGCGCGCGAGTTCGACCCCGAGAACGAGGAGTTTTGGGGCATCGTCGGTCTGCTGCACGACCTGGATTGGGAGGAGCATGAGGACGACCCCATGAACCACACCATCTATGCTGCCGAGATTCTTAAGGGCGAAGGTGCGTCTCCAGAGCTCATTCGCGCCATCCAGACGCACACGTCCGACTTCAACACCTCGCTGCCCAAGCCCGAGCTGCAGATGGAAAAGATCCTGTTTGCCTGCGATGAGCTCACCGGCCTGATCGGCGCTGCAGTCATCATGCGCCCGAGCAAGAGCGTTATGGACTTTACGACCAAGTCGCTCAAGAAGAAGTTCAAGGACAAGCGCTTTGCCGCCGGCTGCTCGCGCGACGTGATTTCGCAGGGCGCCGAGATGTTGGGCTGGGAGCTCCCCGAGCTCTTTGACCGCACCATCGCGGCCATGCAGTCCTTCGCCCCCGACCGCGATACCTTCCAGGCCTAACCGCCCACGCCACCTAAAACCACCACAAAGGGGACAGGCACCTTTGTGGTGGTTTTTAGTTGCATCGGGATTAACCTGCCTTGCGAATTGACCACTCCCCCACGCCCGTCAGGCGCTGGATCTGACGGATTGAAAGGCCGGCCCTCCGCATTGCAGCCAAAATCTCGTTTCGTTTGATTTTATCGAGAGCCTTGACATCGGAAAGCTCGCTCAGACCGAACGAGCGAATCAGAGATAACCCCACATCCAGGGCTTCATCCTCATCGATGCGTCCACCCGTTGGTGGACGAACGACCACACCATTCGATGCGCCCATAAAAGTCTGATAGTCACGAACGCGCGGAAACGCAAAACGAACAAACGCCAAATCGACCGTCGCAATAGCCGGGTCGCGTTCAACATAATCCAGATGGCTGCTCCATCGATACTCGTCGAACAGACAAATCCCGGCCTTTTGCGGATTGAAATGCACATATCGAATAGCATCGAGAAGATACTCATCGCTCAAAATAGGAGCGCTCGAAAATCTGTCCTGAAAAACATGGCCGACATGCCCATGCCGACGGTTATACCATGTCGCGTAGCAAGACATGACAAGATGCATTGCCTCGCTCACGTTATCATCGGGATCGCTTACAACAAGATGAACATGGTTGCCCATCAGACACCAAGCGATAAGTTTGATGTTGAATCGTAATATCGAGGACCGAACAAGTGACAGCAGCCGCTTCCTGTCTTCATCATCCTCAAACAGGAGCTGCTTGCCATTGCCTCTCATCGTAATGTGATACAGGCCAATCTGCGATTTCTGCCGCGGTTTTCTTGACATGGGCATCTCCTTGCTCTCATATCAAAACATACCGCCGCAGCGCATGCAAAGCAGCGAGAATCTACTCACCGATTATGCCGTCCACCTGCCGAAATGTCATCTATTGCTTAACGGAAATATGCTTAGATACACTTGAGCAACGAACGAACGCGCGAATAAGCAAAAACCACCACAAAGGTGCCTGTCCCCTTTGTGGTGGTTTTCGTTTATACGGAGTTTAGGGGCGGACCTGGCCGGTGCCTCGGAGCTTGTATTTGTAGGTAGTGAGGGCCTCGGCGGCAAAGGGGCCACGGGCGTGGAGCTTTTGGGTCGAGATGCCAATCTCGGCGCCCAGGCCAAACTCGCCGCCGTCAGTGAAGCGCGTACTGGCGTTGGCGTACACGGCCGAGGCATCGACCGCATCCAGGAAGCGCTCGCAAGCGTCCGTGTCCTCGGCAACGATGGCCTCGGAGTGCATCGTGCCGTAGCGATTGATGTGTGCGATGGCCTGGTCCTCGTTTGCCACGACCTTCACGCTCATCTCGAGCGCCAGGTACTCGCGACGCCAGTCCTCCTCAGTCGCGGCGACGTAGTCATCGCCCTCCACAAAGCCGGCGTCGGCGCACGCGGCGCACGTGGCCTCGTCGCCGTGAATGAGCACGCCGTGATCGTGCAGCACGGCAACGACCGCAGGCAAAAACGCATCGGCCACAGCATGGTCGACCAGCAGCGACTCGGCGGCATTGCACACGCCTACGCGCTGGGTCTTGGCATTAACGATAATGTTGAGCGCCTTATCAAAGTCGGCGGATTCATGCACGTAGATGTGGCAGTTGCCCGTGCCCGTCTCAATCACCGGCACAAGCGACTCGCGCACGCAGCGCTGAATCAGGCCTGCACCGCCGCGCGGAATGAGTACGTCGACAATGCCGCGGAGCTTCATGAGCTCGCCAGTGGCCTCGCGGTCGGTGGACTCGATCATCGACACGGCCTCACGCGGGAAGCCCTTGGCCTCGAGCGCATCGGCCAGCAGCTCGGCGATCATGGCACACGAGTGATAAGCCAGCGAGCCGCCGCGCAGAATGCAGGCGTTGCCGGTACGGATGCAGATGCCCGCGGCGTCGGCCGTCACGTTGGGGCGCGCCTCGTAGACCATAGCGACCAGGCCCAACGGCACACTCACACGGGTCAGGTCCACGCCGCTTGCAAGCACGCGGTGGTCGAGCACGCGGCCCACGGGATCGGGCAGCTCGGCGAGCTTTTCCAGGCCGGCGGCCATGCCCTCGACGCGCTCGGGCGTCAGCAGCAGGCGATCGAGCAGTCCGGCCGAGGTACCGGCATCGCGCGCGGCAGACATATCGAGCTCGTTAGCGGCGACGATGGAGTCGACACCGTTGCGCAGTGCTGCGGCCATGGCGCGCACGGCCTCCTGACGCTGCTCATCGCTCGCCGTGGCAAGCGAGGCCGACGCTGCCTTGGCGGCAACGGCAAGATCGTGGACATACGTGGCTATATCGACCGACATGGACGGCCCTTTCTCCTAGAAGTTTGCAACCATGGTAGCCGATTTGCGCATGGCCTCGCCCGCGGCGGTAGAATTGGTCAACCCGAAACACCGCAACGAACGGAAGACTCACATGGCCCCCATCACTTCGTACCACGTCCCCGGCCTTTATGTCGAGGACCACAGCATCGACGTCCCCCTTGACTGGCGCGGCCTGGAGCCGATGCTCCTGGCCGTCGGCAGCACCATGCGCCGCGGCGCTATGCCGGCACCCATCGCCGGCGCGCCCGAGAGCATCAAGCTCTTCTACCGCGTGGTTTGCGCGCCCGACCGCATCAACGACGATCTGCCGCTGCTCCTGTTTTTGCAGGGCGGCCCCGGCGGCGAGAGCCCGCGTCCGCTGTCGCCCACAAGCGA
>DBFRXD010000039.1:0-15131 GCA_048502435.1 Collinsella aerofaciens | reverse complement strand
GGCGTCACGATCTTCTTTGTGCTTTCGGGCTATCTGATCACGCGCTTGCTGCTCAACGAAGTCGCTAAGACCGGCCGCATCGACCTTAAGAGCTTCTGGATTCGCCGCATCCGTCGCCTGGTCCCCGCCGTGGTAACGGTAGTGTTCGTGACCTGCGCGCCGTGTACCATCTTTAACCACGTGATGCTCACCAAGATGCGCCCCGACATCCTGCCGTCACTGCTGTTCTTCAACAACTGGTGGCAGATTGCCCAAAACGTCTCGTACTTCAATGCTCTGGGCGACCCCTCGCCGCTCACGCACTTTTGGTCGCTTGCCATCGAGGAACAGTTCTACCTGATTTGGCCGCCACTGCTGTTTGCCATGGTATCCATGCATGTGAGCAAACCCAAAACGCGCCGCGTGGTTCTGGGCCTTGCCGCGGCATCTGCCCTCGCCATGATGGTGCTTTACAACCCTGCCGCCGACCCTAGCCGCGTGTACTACGGCACCGACACCCGCGTGTTCTCGCTGCTGCTGGGTGCCTGGATGGCCTTTATCCCCGATCGCGACCTGGCTCCGGTGCGTCTCGCTCATCGTTTGGGGCTCAATCGCCTGGCTGGCGCCGCCAAGCGCGGCAAGAACGCCGAGGGCAAGCCTGGCGAGAGGGCCGACGAAGCAGCCGAGACCGCCCCGGCACAGCCGAGCGCCCTCGTGCGCTTTTGGTCCTCGCCCGCATCCATCGATGTGTTGGGCGTCGTGGGCCTGGTTGGCCTCGCCGCCATGGTCGCGCTCACCAACGGCTACACCGCGTTCCAGTATCGCGGCGGCACGCTGTTATGCTCCATCCTCACGCTCATGGTCATCGCGGCCTGCGTGCAGCCCCAGGGAATGGTTGCCCGTGCGCTGTCCGCCGAGCCGCTCGTGTGGATTGGCAAACGCTCGTACAGCATCTACCTGTGGCACTATCCGCTGCTGTTGCTCATGAACCCGGTCGCCAACATCAACGATACGCCCTGGTGGCAGTACATCTTGCAGGTACTTGTGGTGGTCGCCGTAGCCGAGTGCTCCTATCGCTTTATCGAAACGCCGTTTAGGAAGGGCGCCTTTGAGCGCACCGTGTCCGAGTTCCGCGACGGCACCACCACGCCCGCCAACTGGGCACGCGCGCACGTCCCTGCCTGCGCAGCCTGCGCTGTCGTGTTGGTCGTTGCACTGGGCGGCCTGGTCTTTGTGCCCGAGACGTCTGCGCTGAGCGGCGAGGGCGCCGAGGTTCTGAACAAGGAAGCCAAAAACACCGCGCCCACCGACCAGCAGGCGGCCGACGACACCGACAGGAACAACGACGGCTTCCCCGATGGCTCCTATGACCTGTTGATGATCGGCGACTCCGTGTCGCTGCGCGCCGTTGATTCCTTTGACGGCGTGTTCCCGCACAGCCATATCGATGCCGAAAAGGGCCGCCAGTTTGATGCGGGGCGCACGACATTTGAAGGCTATATCCAGCAGAACCTTGCCGGCAAGATCGTGGTCTTTGCCCTGGGCACCAACGGCTTGGTAACCGACGACCAGATCGACGCCATCATGGCCGATGCGGGAGATAAGCGTATGGTGGTGTTTGTGAACACGCGCAGCCCGCAGCCGTGGGTTGGCTCTACCAACCAGGCCATCGCCAACGCCGCTACGCGCTACAAGAACGTGCGCGTTATCGACTGGTACGGATACAGTGCCAACCGCAACGACCTGTTCGATGGCGATGGCACGCACCTATCGACCACTGGCGTGACTGAGTACCTCAACTTGATCCACGATGCCGTCAAGAAGGACCTGCCCGTACACCCCGAGGATCACGTCAACGATCCGCAGCCGGCAGCCGTCAAGTCTGCCACCGACGCGCTCGTCAATGCGCTCGCTCTCAAGCCGCACAAGTTGGGCACCGACAAGTAACCTGCAGCAAACAACCCAAAATCACTCTTTTCGAGCCGGCCCCAAGAGGTCGTGGGCAAAAAAACAGGCCGCAGTCCATCGCTGCGGCCTGTTCGGAAGCAAAAGTGGGCGCTAAGCGCTGTAACCCATCGCCTGCAGGACAAACATGACGGCCGTGAGCACCGTAATCACGGCGATAGTCGCCCAAGTGAGCACGTTCCACACGCGGCCGTTGCGGTTGGCGCCCATAATGTGACGGTCGGCGGCGATAACCACCTGGAACACCAGAACCACAGGCAGCAGCACGCCATTGATGACCTGCGAGGTCATCATAATCTGGAACAGATCGACACCGGGCATAAGCACCAGCACGGCAGAGATGCCAATGATGGCCGTAATGATGCCGCGATAGACCGGGGCCTCGTCCCAGCTGCGGTCGGCACCGCGCTCCCAGCCAAATGCCTCGCAGATAGCGCTCGACGTGACGCCCGGCAGCACGCAGGCGGCCAAGAAGCTCGCCGCGACCAGGCCCGAGGCAAACAGCACCGTGGACCACTGACCCGCAATAGGCTCCAGCGCGCGGGCGGCATCGGCGGCATCGCTAATCTGAATACCCGCCGGGAACAACACCGTACCGGTCGTGATGATAATAAAGCCGGCAATGACATCGGCAGCAAGCGAGCCGCTCACGGTATCGATGCGCTGCAGCACGATATCGTCCTCGCCCGCGTTCTTATCGACCACGTTGTTCTGCGCCAAGAAAATCATCCACGGCGCAATGGTAGTACCGATCGTTGCGACCACGAGCGACACGTAGCTGGGGTCGTTTTGAATGTTAGGCACAACCAGGTCGACTGCCACCTCGCCCCAGTTGGGGCCAGCCATAAACGCGGCGACAATATAGGTCACGAACACGCAGCTCACCAGCAGCAGAATCTTCTCGATGCGCTGGAAACTACCCGACATGGTAAGCATCCACACCAGCAGCGCCACCAACGGCACCGAGATGCTCGCCGGCACGCCAAAAAGAGCAAGGCCGCTGGCGATGCCCGCAAACTCCGAAATGGTAACAGCCGTGTTGGCGATCAACAGCGCCGCCATAGCAAGTACACTCTTGCGCACGCCAAAGCGCTCGCGAATGAGCGACGCCAGGCCCTTACCCGTGACGCATCCGCAGCGCGCCGCGGTCTCCTGCGTCACGATAAGCAGCACTGTCATGACGGGAAGCATCCAGAGCATCTTATAGCCATAGCTGGCGCCCGCGCTGGAATACGTGGCGATGCCGCCGGCGTCATTGCCCGAAAGCGCCGCCAGAAGACCGGGGCCCATAGCGCCAAAGATGGCCGCGATGGTCAGCTTTTGCTTGGTGCTCGGCTTTTGCTTCGTATTTTGCACGCGACCACCTACCCCATGACCGACATGGTGAGCAGCACCGCAGCAGCACAGTACGCCACACACGAGATCATGACGGCGATGACGTTCATGGCGGTACCCGACGTATTGAGGTCGTGCTCATCGCGCCAGAACAGCACCATCAGGTAAATCACGGCGCTCATGTTGCCAACCAGGCAGATGATGGCCGCGATGTTAAAGCAGCCGGTAAAGAGCTGCTCCTCAAACATAGTGGCATCGGGGAACGCGGCGGTGCGCACCAGCTGCGCGCACAGGTAGGTCACGAGCGACAGAATCAGGCCCATGCCCGTGCTCTGGAAGAAGAACCCCAGATACGGCTTGGGCTCGTCGTCGTGACCGTCATACTCCAGGAAGTAGTTCTTGACGAACGACACCATGCGCGAGGCCGCCAGCAGCACGAGCGGCATGGCGCACATGGGGAACACCACCAGATGCGCGGAGCCGAGCGCCGTCCCCAGCACCGTTGCCATGATGCACGAGGCAATGCCCCACACGACAACCCAGTACTGGCGATGCACAAACCAGCTGAGCACGTTCGTCGAGTCGTCCGACGCGCTATCGCCCGAGCCGACACCGGCGATCTGCAGGTCCTCCTGGTGCTCCTCGGCGATAACGTCCATGGCGTCATCGAAGGTCACGATACCTAGGATGTGGCGGTTCTCGTCGCAGACAGGGATGGCAACCAGGTCGTACTTGGTCATCTCGTCCGTCACGTCTTCCTGGTCCTCGTCGGGCGACACATAGACCAGGTCGCGATAGGCCAGCTGTCCCAGCGTGGCATCGCGGTCAGCTACGATCAGCGTGCGCAGCGAAAGCACGCCCGTCAGCATGCCGCTCGGATCCTCGGTATAGACGTAGTAGACGCTCTCGAAGTCCTCGTCGAGCTCGCGAATCGCCTCGATGGCGTCACCGACCGTTGCCGTGGCGGGCAGGGAGACAAACTCCGAGGTCATGATGCGGCCGGCGGTGTTGTCCTCATACCCCAGCAGGTTACGAATCGCCTTCTCCTCCTTGACGCCCATCAGGCGCAGGAGCTTCTCGGCCTTCTCGTAATCGAGCTCGTCGATCAGGTCAGCTGCATCGTCCGGGTCCATCATGGCCAGCATCGACGATGCGTCCGTGTCGGACAGGCCCTCGAGCATCTCGGTCATAAGCTCGTCGTCATCGAACTCCGAGATGGCCTCGGCGGCCTGGGCAGTATCGAGCTGCGCAAACACCTGCGCACGTAGGCGCGGGTCGAGCTGCTCGATAATGTCGGCGATGTCGGCAGGATGCAGCTCGCCAAGCGTCTTGTGCGACACCGAGAGTTGAATGTTCTTGGTCGAGCGGTCGAGCAGGTCCATGTAGGACCAAGCGATGATGTCCTCACTGAGCGGCTTGCCCAGGTGCTTCATAAAGCCTTCGACGATATGCTCGAGCGCGGGGCTGATGGCGCGTAGCAGACCGCGGGCACCGACCTCGGCGCCCAGCAGACGCAGCTGATTTTCGCCCGACATGGAAAACTTGATGTCGTTTACACGCACGACCTTCATGCCCTGCGTGTCGACGATCTGCTTGTTGAGCACGTCGCGGGCAAGCAAGAGTTCGGTCGGCTGCAGGTACGAAAAACGGATTTCGGTGGCCGACGTCTTAAGGTGTACACCCGTCTCGTCGATACGATCGACCCATTTGCGCCAGCTGATCATAAACGGCGTCTTGCCGGGGCCGCGGAACGCGAGCGACGTCACGTGCGGAAAAACTTCGCCGGTAGCAATGCCAAAATCGTTGACCACGCCGAGCTTTTCGCCGTCGACGTCCAAGACCGGCAATTTGAGCATCTCACTCAGATAATTCAATGGTGCTCCCCATCATTATTCCCCCGGACGCGGCCGCGCGTGCGGCGTCCGGGGGCTTCTGGATATGTATGCGCATGCGCGGGCGGCACGCCGCTCGACGCTTACACCCCGTGCATGCGCAAAAAGCACCTGCACGGGGTCATCGACTGTATGGTCGAGGTTTGGATTTCACCTGTAACCTTTCTCTTGACCCTCATTAACCGCAGTAACTATAGCATCAGCATCGCCCTGCGGCATCGAATTTATGCGCTGCACATTGCAGGCATACCAAACGCTGACGCATCCGTGACATAGCCATTGGGTGTTCTTAAACGACTACCCAATGACTACTCTGTGGTGTCGTCGTCCTCGGCAAGTTGGGGGAACACGGCGTCCTTGGGCATGGCGACCTTCGTCAGCGAGGTGAGCATTTTGCTCAGCGACGTGTCCGTCTTGACCAGGTCGCTGAGCGTCACGATCTTGTAGCCGTCGGCAATGAGGCCGTCGATAATCTGCGGCAGCGCCTCGAGCGTCTGCTCGGCGCATTCGTCTCTGTCGGTGAGCAGCACGATATTGCCCGGCGTCACCGAATCGAGCACCGTCGAGACCTGCTCGTCGGCACCGTTGAGCAGCCAGTCGCCCGAGTCAATATTCCACGAGACCACGGCGGAGACCAGATCCATCGCATCAATCCAGTTTTGCTCGTCAAAGGCAGCGTAGGGAGCACGCAGCAGCATCGTCTTCACGCCAGTCGCCGACTTAATCGCATCGGTGCCTTTCGTGATCTGTTCGCGTACCGCCTCACGGTCCTGACCCTTGAGAGAATCGTCGCTGTAGCTGTTGGATCCGATCTCGCACCCGGCATCGACAATCGCCTTGGCCGTGGCAGGCGAGGCCTCGGCCGCATCGCCCGAAAGGAAGAACGTCGCGGTGACGCCCTTTTCCTTGAGCACCTGCAAGATCTGTTTGGTAGCGCCGCTCGGACCCTCGTCAAACGTCAGCGCCACGTACTTTTTGTTGCCCTTGGGCGCCACGCTGGCGCACGCAACAACGCAATCGGTGGCGGGCACAACCTCGCCGCGGTCTTGCGTCTTGCCCGACTGCTCACCAACCCACACCTCGGAGCGGCCCTGGACACCCCACGTCTGTACATACTCGATAGCGCCCGTACCCTCGACTTTGAGCTTGGGCTCGATAACCGTAGCCTGAACCTCGTGCTTCTCGTAGGTGTTACGGCCATCCTTGACCGTCACCTTCTCGCCGCCCTCAAGTTCGCGGCTATCCCATTTGCCCTGTTTCACGCGCTTGCCGTCGACCTTCACCGACAGTTTTTCGCCCCCATGGCGCTTGAGCACGCTGTCATCGACGGCCAGCAGGTCGCCTGCGTCGTAGGTGTCAGTCAAATCCTGTTCATCGATGAGATTCTGCAGCGTAGAGCCCACGCGCACCGCGGTCTTCTGGCCGTTGAGTTCCACGTCCACGCTGCGGTTGACGTAGCCCAAGACGGCAGCGATAAACAGCACGAGCGCACAGCCCACGGCAATGAGCGCATAGGGCAGGCGAGACGAACGACGGGGCGTACGGCTGTTGCCGATGCGAGCGCTGCGGTCGCTAAAGCCGCGGCTATGGTTGAGATACATCGCGCCGGGCTTACGGTGACGCTTGCGCTGACCGCTGGGCAGCTGCCCCAGGTCGCGGCGCGCCGTCGGACGCGCGCCCGAACGCCCGTTTAAGTTGGATCCGTTTTGGCGCATGTGCCCTCCCCCATAAACACAGCAAGCCGGAGCAACAGGTCTCCGGCTTGCCTCCCATCATTTGGTACGTCGCTATTTTGTAGCTTTTGACGAGCCTCCGCTCGCCTTTTGGTATTCGTCCTTAAAGGCCTTGAACATGCCGCGCGTCTTGCCGAGCTGCTTGCCCAGTGCGCGACTGCCCTTGTCCACGGCAACCGATCCCTTGTCGTCGAGCACCTTGGCGCCCTTTTTGACCTTGTCGCCCACCACGGCGCTGGCCTCGGCGGCCTTGGCAGCCGCACCGCCCGAATACCCGAGCGACTTGACCTCGTCCGAAACAATCATCGCGCCGTCCGCATAGCCGCGCAGCATCGTCGGCGGCACCTGCGTGTCACCAACCAAAACACTCGAAGCAGCACCGGCGGTCACATAGAATGCCTGCACGATGCCCGAGCGTGGCTTGAACTCAACGTCCGAGCAATAGCCCACGACGTCGCCCGATTCCGTGCGCACGTCCATACCGACCCAGATGATGCAATCGTCCAGGTTGATGTCGAGGCGTTTGGCAGCGGCGGCATCGTACGTGTCCTTGACGTCATCGACCGCAATGGCGCCCTCGTAGACACCAATGGTGTCGAGCGCTACAAATCGGTCGGGACGCTCGATCATGCCCGCGATATCGGACTGGCGGACCATAAAGCCGACCACGCGCGTACCACCCGGGGTAAAGACCGGAAAGTGAATCTTTCCGAGCTTTTTAGGGCTGCGCGGCGTGCCGTCCTTTTTGGTGCGCTTGTCCTCGGTAGGCTTGCGATAGATCTTGGCGCCGACAAAATCCCCGGCGCGCATTATGCCTCGGTCGAGGGCTCCGCAGCCTCGGTATCAGCCTCGACGGCGTTCTCGACCACGACGTCGGCGGCAGGCGTCACGTTGCCGCCCGAAATGGCGTCGTTGAGCTGCTCGCGCAGCTGGTCCATGCGCTCGCGGGCCAGATCGACCTTGGCGCGCAGGTCATCGGTCTTGGCGTCGACCATCGGGCCAAAGTCATTCACCGCAGCACGGGCCTCCTCGGCGCTGTGCTCGTAGGTGTCGCGCATATTGTCCCAGGCGTCGTTGGCGATATCGGCAGCCATGGCGCGGGTCTCGGCGCCCGAGCGCGGGGCCAGAGCAACGCCGACAATAGCGCCGGCAGCGGCACCAAAAAGTGCGCCGGAGACAAAGCTGAAAGTCTTACCCATGATCATTCCTCTCCTGCGGGCACGTCGGTGCCCACCGTTTGAATGCTGTCCATTATACCCGCAGCGCATCACTTGCCGCTCCGCTCATCTGCGTACGGCAAAGGCGCAGGTACGTGATGGTGATAAACGCGTAGGCCTACTCCTGAGGCATAGCCGGCATGGCCACCGTGGCACCCGGGTCCTCGCCGGCGCCGTCCACGAGCGGCAGGCCGCCCTCATGCGCAGGTCCTGCCGGAACCGTCGCAGCACCGCCAAAGACGGCAGCGGAGGCCTCGTGGTTCTCGGCAACCGCGCCCTCGGTATCAATCGCCACCTGGGGCTCGTCGTCAAAGTTGGGGACGCCCTGGGGCTCGGCGGGAACGGGCTCGGCGGTCGCATCGGCAACGAGCTCGGCGTCGACCGGCACATCGCCCTCGTCAGCGCCCTCGTCCTCGGCAGCATCTTCGCCGTTCGCAGCGGCGACGGCCTCGCGAGGATCCTTGCCCTCGGCCTCGGCGCGCATGCCCAACACCAGGTTGCGCAGACCCGCGACCGTGCCTTCCACGTCGGGGGCAGGCTGGTCGGCGTGCAGGTACGCCCAGTCCATCATAAAGGTGGCCGAAGACAGCGCACCGATGGCCAGCGCGTCGTCGGGGCACGAAAGCTCAACCTCAAAGACGCGCTCGTCGTGCTCGCTTACGCGCGTGCGGCCGCACGAGATGCTACCGGCAAGACCGGTCTCGTTCATGAGCTCGACCGTCACATGCTCAAGCAGATGGCAAAGCTCAGTCTGACCCATGCAGTCCTGGAACTCGCGACCGGAATCACCCAGGCACAGGTGCTTGGCAATCGCCGGCACCAGGTAATACACGCGCGCCGTGGCCTCGATATCCTCCGAGGTCATGAGCGGCATGCCGGGGTTCACCAGCACATGCGCGCAGATCTTGTCCTCACTGACGGTGACCTTAAGGATGTTGAACAGGCCTGCCATAACTCTCCCCTACTCTTCCTTGTCCTACTCGTCGCCGTCGTGCGGATTCGCGGAACCCGCACCCGACGTCGTCGGCTCGTCTACCGAAGACTCGGAATCCTTCTTATCGGTTTCGGCCGGAGCGATCACGCGAATGAGCGAGATGCGCTGGCCACGCATCGACTGAACTTTAAACTTGTACCCCGCGACCTCAAACACCTCTCCGATGTCGGGCACCGAGTCGCAAAGCTCCAAAATCCAGCCGGCGATGGTCTCATAATCATCGCTTTCCTCGAGCGGCCAACCAAGCTCAATCGCGTCATCGCACGAAAAACGCCCATCAACGAGCCACTCGCGGCGCGAAAGGCGCGTGAGATACTTGTTGTCGGGGTCGAACTCGTCCTCGATCTCGCCGACGATCTCCTCGACGATATCCTCGATGGTGATAATGCCGGCCGTGCCGCCGTACTCGTCCACGACCACCACGATCTGGTCGTGCGAGGTCTGCATCTCGGACAGTAGCGGCAGGATGTCCTTGGTGTCGGGCACAAAGGTGGCGTCGCGCAAAAAGCCGGCGATGGGCTGGTCACCCTTGCCGTCGAGCGCGGGTTGGATCAGGTCCTTGATGTGCGCGATGCCGGCGACGTTGTCGGGGTCCTCGTGATAGACGGGGATGCGGCTGAAGCCGGTCTGGCGCATGGTGGACAGCACGTCGGCGACCGTCTCGTCGTCCTCGCACATGGTGGTGTCCACGCGCGGCACCATGACCTCGCGGGCAACGGTGTCGCCTAGGTCGAAGATCTCGTGGATCATGCGCTTTTCCTCGTCGAGCAGGTCGTCCTGCTCCGAGACCATGTACTTGATCTCTTCCTCCGAGACGTTTTGGCGGTCGTCGGCGCTCTTGATGCGCAGGATGCGGGCCAGGCCATCGGAGCAAGCGCCGGTCAGCCACACGAGCGGACGGGCAATCTTTTGGAACACGGAAAGCGGGCCCACGACCTGCTTGGACACGCCCTCGGCATTGGCCAGGCCGATGCGCTTGGGGACGAGCTCGCCGATCACGATGGACACGAAGGCGACCGCGACGGTGATGATGACCGGCGCCAGGCCGCGCGCGATGGCGGAGAGCGGCGCGATGCCAAAGCTCATGAGCCACGTGGCGAGCGGGTCGGACAGACTCGTCGAGGCGACGGCGGACGAGGCGAAGCCCACGAGCGTGATGGCAACCTGGATGGTGGCGAGCAGCTGGTCGGAGTCGGCAGCCAGCTTAATGGCACGCTCGGCGCGCTTGTCGCCTTCCTCGGCCTCGTGCTCCAGCACGGCGCGCTTGGCCGTGGTGAGCGCCATCTCTGACATAGAGAAGTAGCCGTTGATGAGTGTCAAAACGAGGGTGGTGATAAGGGAGATGGTTATGTCCATCGGGAGTTTCTCGAACCTCCAAGATTCGGGACGTCGGATTAAAACGTTGACGGCGGATACGGCAATTGCACCGGCGCCCAAACAAGGACGCGGGCGCGCAGGCGTGGTCGCTAGATTACGAAGAGAATCACCGCCATGAACTGGAAGATGCTGCCGGCGAGCACCCACAGGTGAAACACGCTGTGAAGATAGCGCACGTTTTTGGCGATATAGAACGGCACGCCCGCGGTGTAGCACACGCCGCCGACGGCGAGCAGGGCAAGTGCCACGGGGTTGAGCAGCGCCACAAGTTCGGGCAGCTTAAAGACGACGAGCCAGCCCATCAGCAGGTAGACCAGGCCGCTTACCCAGTGCGGCTGACGCTCGCGCATAAAGCACTCGAGGGCGATGCCGATAATGGCGATGGCCCATACGGCAAAGAACAGCGCAGGGCCGCCGTCGTTTGCGAGCGTGATGAGGCAAAACGGCGTATAGCTGCCGGCTATGAGCAGGTAGATGCAGCTGTGGTCGATGATGCGGAACACGCGCTTGGCGCGAGCGGGCTGAATCGCGTGGTAGAGCGTGGAGGCAAGGTATTCGAGGATGATACTGACGCCATAGACAATTGCCGCAGCCATGTGGGCCGGGCCTCCGCCGCGCAGAGCAGCGAATACGATCAGGAGCACCAGGCCCGCGATACCCAGCAGGCAGCCGACACCATGGGTGACGGAGTTCATGATCTCCTCGCCCACCGTGTAGTGTGGAACGGCCGCGGTCTTGGGTCGCGGCTTAGAACTGTCGCTCGAATCGGACATGCCGGTTACATCCTCCAACGTAAAGAGTTCTCAACACTATATCAAAGCGTCTGGGTGCGTGCGAAATTTGCACCATACGTGACCCTTTGTTTACCCATTCTTTGCCTGTTGACGCATCAACGGCGAACGTCCATAATGCGCTTGCATTAAATGTTGATGTATTAACATCTTATAGGAGAATACCGCATGGCTCAAAACGCACGTTCCCATCGAAAGCTCAAGATAGCCGGCATCGTTGCACTGGTGGTTGTCGTTGCGCTGCTCGGATTTGCCGGCAACTTTTTGTTTGACTTTGCCCTGAACCCCCAAGCGCCGTACACCATGAAGATGATGCAGGATAGCAAGAACGACAAAAAAGGTGAGCAGCCGGATGCCGAGGACACCGAGGCGCGGACGTGGTTTAAGGAGAACCGCAAGAGCAGCAGCCTCACCGCAGATGACGGAACCGAGCTTGCCGCTTGGTATTTTGCTGCGTCGGAGAGCACGCACGACTACGCCGTCTGCCTGCATGGATATACCAACGAGCCCATCGGCATGGCCCGATACGTCAAGCGATTCCACGACCGCGGCATGAACGTGCTCGCGCCTGCCGCCCGCGCCCACGACCGCTCCGGCGGCGACTATATCGGCATGGGCTGGCCCGAGCGGCTCGATGTCGTTGCATGGATTGGGCGGATCGTTCAGGCTGACCCCGAGGCGCGCATCCTGGTCTTTGGCGAGTCAATGGGTGCGGCAACCGCCATGGACGTCGCGGGGGAATCTCTGCCCGCAAACGTGAAATGCATTATCGAGGACTGTGGCTATACGAGTGTTTGGGACGAGTTTTCTCTGCAGCTCAAGGACGTATTCGGCCTGCCCAGCTTTCCCTTGCTCGATGTAGCAAACTTGGTGTGCAACGTGCGCGCGGGCTACGACTTTCATAAGGCGAGCAGCGTGGAACAGCTCAAGCGCGCGACGGTTCCCATGCTGTTTATCCACGGTGACCAAGACACCTTTGTGCCGTACAGCATGCTCGACCAAAACTACGACGCGTGCGCCAGCAAGGTCAAGCAAAAGCTCACCGTCCACGGCGCCGCCCACGCCAAGAGCGCGCAGGTCGACCCCGAGCTCTACTGGAACACGGTCAACGACTTCCTCGACAAGAATTTCCAGGCAAAAAGCGCCGTCTGCGGCCCTTCCTGGCCCCATGATTTCGGAAGTATGCGGCAAATTCTGGAGTTGCCGACCAGACCGCTGTTTTACCAACAATTTATCAGGGGTTTTGTTGCCAAAAAACGCCGTGTGCTCGGCGGTCTCGAAATTTGCCGCATACTTCCGAAAAACCGCCCGCGAGCACCGTGCTCGCAGGCGGTTTATGTTTGAGTTACGCAACAAAAGCGCGCGATTTGTCCAATAGTCCGGCGCTACTTGACCTCGATGAGCTCGTACTCGCTCGTGCCCAGGCCGATCTTCTCGGCATGTGCGATGCACGCGCGCCAGTCGGTGTCGGGATGCGTGATGCAGAAGGGATCGCGCGCCTGCTCGCCCTCCAGATGCTCGTGGTTGTGCTCCATCTTGGCGGCGCTGTCGGTGAGCTCGGTGTTGGGCAGCGGCTCGGATGCCATGACGGCATCGGCGCAGGCCTGGTCGATGGCGACCGGGTCGAAGCTCGCGAACATGCCGATGTCGTTGACGATGGGCGTGTCGTTTTCGGGATGACAATCGCAGTTGGGGCTGATGTCCATAGCAAGCGAGATATGGAAGCTCGGGCGGCCGTCGACGACAGCCTTCGTGTACTCGGCGATCTTGTAGTTGAGCACGTCGGCCGCAGCGTCATAGCCGGGCTTGATGCAGTCCTGGTTGCATGCCGCAATGCAGCGTCCGCAGCCCACGCAGCGATCGTGGTCGATGGCGGCCACGTGCACCGTGCGAGTAGCGCCGCTGGCAAGCTCGCGCTCGCGGGTGTCGTCAAACGAGATAGCGTTGTGCGCGCAGATCCTATCGCAGGCACGGCAGCCAATGCAGTGCTCGGTCGCGACGTTCGGTTTGCCGGCGGCATGCTGCTCCATCTTGCCGGCACGGCTGCCGCCTCCCATGCCCAGGTTCTTCATGGCACCGCCAAAGCCGGCCTGCTCATGACCCTTAAAGTGGGTGAGGCTGATCACAATGTCGGCGTCCATGAGTGCCTGACCGATCTTGGCCTCGCGCACGTACTCGCCGCCCTCGACCGGGACGAGCGCCTCGTCGGTGCCCTTGAGGCCGTCGGCGATGATGATCTGGCAACCCGTGGCATACGGAGTAAAGCCGTTCTGGTAGGCGGTATCGATGTGCTCGAGCGCGTTTTTGCGGCTACCCACATAGAGCGTATTGCAGTCGGTGAGGAAGGGCTTGCCGCCCAGCTCCTTCACGACATCCGCGACGGCGCGGGCGTAGTTGGGGCGCAAAAAGCTCAGGTTGCCCAGCTCGCCAAAGTGAATCTTGATAGCGACGAACTTGTTCTCAAAGTCGATCTGCTCAATTCCGGCGTGACGGATGAGGCGCTTGAGTTTGTCGAGCTGGCTCTGTCGAGCATGCGTGCGCAGGTTGGTGAAGTACACCTTAGCGGGTGCTGCGGGTGCAGTTGCGGTCATAGATCTATCCCCTCGGTCTATATGGCGTTACAGACATAGGAGGATGGTACCAGTTAAAGCAGAGGTAAAGTCAAGTACGGCATCTAGTCATTGGGGACGTTCTTAAATGACTACTCCTGCACCTTGAGGGCCTCGGCCAGGCTGACTCGCTTGATGGAGCGCGTGTGTAGCAGCGCCACGACCAGGTAGGTCGCAAAGCCAATGCCGACACATGCGGCCATGGACCAAGCGGGCACGTAGATCTCGATATTGCCGTTGTAGGCGAGCAGCATCGAGCGGAAGATGGCCGTGAGCGAGCCAATAATGACCGGCAGGCTCAGCACGAGCGACGCCGCCACGCACAGCGTGATCGAGCGGATGTACAGATGCGAAATCTCGCTATCACGATAGCCAAAGACTTTCATGTAGCTGATCGACCGGGCGCTATGGTCGATAACGGCCTTGGTCAGCAGGTACATAAACAGCAGGAAGATGAACACCGCGAGCCCGATCATCATTCCGATCATTTTGCTCATCATGCCGATGAACTGGTCTCCCACGGCGCGCATGTCGTCGGGCGTGGTGTCACCGGCAAAGTAACGAGCATCGAGGTCGAGCTTCTCGTCGCTCACATAGCCGTTAAAGTAGGCGGCGTCGTTGTCGAACAGCTCGTTAAAGTCGTCGATACTCATATAGATATTCATGTCCGACTTGGATCCCCAGGCACAGTCCTTGCCCGCGTACTCAAGGGAATAATGCTCACCCTCGTACTTGTCGCGGAGCGCAACCTTTTGTCCCTCGTTCCAGCCAAACTTATCGAGCAGACCGCCGCCAAAGACGACGCGCCCATCGCCCACATCGAGGTCCTTCCAGTAGCGCGAATCGGGCGAGACGCCGTAAATGGAAATCGTCTCCTGCCCATTTCCGTCACCGCGGTCGTATTGCAGCTGGTAGACGGCATATTTCTCGGCCTGTGCGATTGCGCCCGCGCCGTTGTCGGTCGTATTGACCGGATGGATATCGTCGTTGTCAGTGTCGATCTTAGAGGCCTTGTCGATCAGGCCGATAGCCTCGTCGCGGTTGCAGCCGAGGGCATCGGCAAGGTCATCGAGGCGCGCGTAGAGCGCATCCTTCTTGTCCTGGACCTTGGCAAGCGCATCCTGCGCTGCGGTCAGGCTCTCGGCAGACGGAGATGCGGTCGCGGCATCGGCTGCCGTCTGCGCCGCATCGGCCGCGTCGTCAAGCTCGTCATCGGCATCCTGGGCGGCAGAAAGCAGC
>DBFRXD010000038.1:0-5526 GCA_048502435.1 Collinsella aerofaciens | reverse complement strand
CGCGATATCAACTACCTGCGCATTGCCGTTACCGACAAGTGCAATTTCCGCTGCATTTACTGCATGCCGGCCGACGGCGTGGCGCCCCGTGCACACGACGAGCTGCTCAGCGCCGAGGAAATCGCCCGCTTTGTGCGCTTGGTAGCGGGGGAGGGCATTCGCCGCGTGCGCCTGACGGGCGGCGAGCCGCTGGTCAGCCGCCGTATCATCCCGCTCATTCGTGACATCCGCGCGATTCCGCAGATCGAGGACATCTCGCTCACCACCAACGGCGCCCTGCTACCCAAGCTGGCGCCGCAGCTCAAAGACGCCGGTCTTAACCGCGTCAACATTTCGCTCGACACACTCGACCCTACGCTGTTTGGAAAAATCACGCGCCTGGGTCGGCTCGAGCAGACCATGGCAGGCATCGACGCGGCACTGGCTTGGGGCTTTGGGCCGGTTAAGGTGAACTGCGTTGTTGTGCGCCGGCTCAACCAGGATGTGGCTGCCCTTGCGCGCTTGACCGTCGACCGCCCCATTCATCTGCGCTTTATCGAATATATGCCCATCGGTGACGAGCGCACGAGCTCGCATTGCGCTGTGGATCCGCATGCTCCCGCGCTCAATCCCGAGCTGTGGGATGCGAGCGATACCGTACCGAGCGACGGGCTGCGGGCACGCATCAATGTCGGGGCCGCCGCGGCGGGACTGGGCGAGCTCGAGCCGCTCGACATCAACGACGCTCCTGCCGGCGCGGGCCCCGCGCGCTATTGGCACTTTCCGGGCGCGGCGGGAACGGTCGGCTTCATTAGCGCCATGTCCAATCATTTTTGTGCGAATTGCAACCGTCTGCGCCTGACGGCCGATGGCAACGTGCGTCCGTGCCTGTTTAGCGATGCCGAGTATTCGGTGCGTGAGGCGCTGCGCCGTGGTGATGATATGCAGGTACTTTCGATTTGGCGCGATGCCGTGGCCCACAAACCGCAGGAACACGCGATAATTGAGGGCACGCAACGATTTATGTCTCAAATCGGAGGATGATCATATGGCCAAGAGCAGGTACGCCGATGCCACCAAGGCCGCTCGCAGGGCCGCGATGTCTGCCCACAAAGCCACGGCTGCGGCGAATGCTGGCAACGTCGACGCGTCCGCGCAGCCGACTGTCAGCGCTGCCACCGAGCCCGCCCGCGACGCCCGTCGTGACGAGCTGACGCACGTGGACGCCAGGGGCGAGGTGCGCATGGTCGACGTGTCCGACAAGGCCGAGACCCATCGCATTGCCATCGCCGAGGGCACCATCCTCATGCATCCCGAGACGCAGGCCATGGTGCTGCAGGACCGCGCCAAAAAGGGCGACGTGCTTGCCTGCGCGCGCGTGGCGGGCATCATGGCCATCAAGCGCACGAGCGACATCATCCCCATGTGCCATCCATTGCTCATTACCAAGAGCAAGTGCGACATTGCGCCCATCGCTTCGTCGGGGACGCCGGCCGAGGACGTGCCCGAGGGCTGGGCGCCGGCGCGCGTGGACGGACAGGTTGGCTTTCACGTGCTGGTCACGGCGGGCGTGACGGGCAAGACGGGCATCGAGATGGAGGCGTTGACCGGCGCGAGTGCCGCGTGTCTGACCATCTACGACATGTGCAAGGCCGTCGATCGCGGCATGGAGATCGTTGACGTGCGCCTGCTGCACAAGGAGGGCGGCCGCTCGGGCGTGTGGGATCGTGCAGAGCGTCAGGCCGCTGCCGTTGAGCCCGTGGCCGCTGACGGTGCCGCGCCCGCAAGCGCACCCGTCGCCGTCGCGTCCGCAGCTCCGACACCGGCCGTCCCCGCGATCGCGTTTATCGGCTACCAAAACTCGGGCAAGACCACACTCGTCGAGAAGGTCATTGCCGAGCTCACCCGCCGCGGCCTGCGCGTGGGTTCACTCAAGCATCACGGGCACCACGGCTTTGATATCGACGTGCCCGCTAAGGATACGTGGCGCCATCACCAGGCCGGATCTAAGCACGTGGGGCTCATCTGCGCCACGCGCTGGGCGGAGTACGCCGACACGCGCGAGGAGGACGAGATGCCCGCGCGTGAGCTGCTGTCGCGCTACAACGATGTCGACGTGGTGATCATCGAGGGCTACAAGACCGAGGGCTTCGACAACATCGTCGTCGCGCGCTCCGGTGTCGACCGTCTGCGCGGCAAGAGCTCGCTCGACCTGGTCGATGGCCACACGCTGGCCCTTGCCTGCAACGAAGCCCTGGCGCGTCAGGCCTTCGACGCCGGCTTTGCGACCCGAGCCATCAACATCAACGACGCCCGAGCCATCTGCGACCTGATTCAAGATCATCTGGCCTAAAACCTGCCAAAAAGGGACAGGTTTATTTTGGCAGGTTTTATCAGGGAAAACGTCATTACCACCACAAAGGGGCCAGGCTCCTTTGTGGTGGTTTTTGCTTTGGTAGATGTGTGGGACATGCCTTACAATCTACCAAATAGTTCATGACGGGCAAAAAACGGAGAGAAGAGGCTTGATGCGTCCTTAAAGTTTCATGCGGATAGATTGATTTGACAGACGGTGGCGAATGCCCGCCGCCCGTATTCGTATGAAACAAGGAGTCTCCATGCTCATCCCTCTTCTCTCAAAACCTCAATCATCGCTGCCCGTGCAGGCCAAGCGCCTGGTGGCAATGCGCTTTCTTATCTACACCGGTTTTCAGACCAGTTATTTTATCGGCGTTATCGGAACGCTCACCTATGCGGACGATGCCTCGGTCGTGGCGACATCGCTGGCCGTCCTTTTTATGAACGTATTTGTGATCTTGGGATCCTTTGCGGGCGGCGCGGCGCTCGACGCCTGGGGCCCACGTCGCCATTTCATGCTGAGCATCATCGGCGCTCTCGCAACTGGCACGGCAATCATCGCCTTTGGTAGCGCGACCGGCGTCGTCCTGCTCGGCGCGGTGTTTCTGGGCTTTACGATGGGATTCGCCCAGCCCATTGCCACGTCCTATCCGGTCTACCTCACCAACGACCCCGTCGAGCTCAAAGACATCAACTCCGCCATTGCCATGTTCTCAAACGTGAGTATCATCGTTGGCCCCATGCTGGGCGGCTTTGTCGCGGCGGCTGCGTCGTCGCGCGCGGTGTTCGTGCTCATGATGCTCTTTACCGTGCTGGCGTTCGTCGTCGGTTGGGGATTTAGGCCGCAAGCAGGTCGCGTCACCGCGCGCGAAAGTACTCCCGCGGATAGCAGCACAACGGCAAGTACTGCCAGTCAAAGCTCCGACTCCAACAAATCCACCCGCGCAACCTTCGCGACTAGCATCAAGACGGTCTTTACCAATAGCGTTCTCGCCCTGCTGTTCTGCATTATTTTCCTTTCGAACTTTGGCTACGGTGCCTTCGATCCGCTGGAGTCGTTCTTCTACCGCGATGTCCTGCACGTCGGCGTTGAGTGGATGGGCTGGCTCTCGTCGGCCAGCGGTGTGGGCGCGGTGCTGGGCGCCGTGGTCGCGCTCCGCTTGCCGCCGCGCTTCGTCAGCCTTAAAACGCTGCTTGTGGCGCTTATGTCCGTGGGCCTGGGAAGCCTGCTCTACGTGGGAACGCCGTACGTGGGCGTAGCCCTTGTCGGCCAGATTGCCCTGGGCGTGGCCTGGGGCGTCGTCAACCCGCTCCACAACACTATCGTGCAAACGACGGCTCCGCTCGAGCAGCTCGGTCGCATCAACTCGGTCATGGGCTTTGGCAACATGTTCGCCGGCGTGGCCCCGCTGGCGATTGCCCCGTGGCTGGCAGCAACGTTTGGCGTGCAGCAGACGCTCATCGGAGCGGGCATGGTCGTGACGGCAGTTCCCGCGGCGTTGCTGCTGTTTGGACGCCGGCATTTCGATCGTTCTGCAAGGCAGTAAAACCATCACAACATTCAGCGAAAATCGCGATTTTGCCGAAAAGCGTCGAATGTTGTGATGCTTTGCGCTCCGGGCAGGCCGCCCTTCGGGTCCGGCCACCACAAAGGGGGCAGGCACCTTTGTGGCGATCGGGCCCCAACGGCCTGCGCCTTGGTATACCATGTACGCCGTTCACGAATACGCCCCACACCGCCGCACAACCCAGAAAGGCCCCCATGGACGCCACCTTCAGCCACATCAAAGCCGTGTTCTGCGATATCGACGGCACGCTGCTCACGAGCCAGCACACGGTGTCCCCGCGCACCGTGGCGGCGATCCGCGCCCTGCGCGAGCGCGGCGTGCTCTTTGGCCTGTGCACCGGGCGCGACGCCCACGCGACCGAGGCCATGTACGAGCTCTGGGGCATCGAAGGCCTGGTAGACGTGATGGTGGGCTGCGGTGGTGCCGAGGTCATCGACCGCGCGCACGACATCAACGAGCTGAGCTATCCGCTGCCGGGCGAGACCATCGCGCGCATCTGCAAGCACATGGCGGACCTTCCGGCAACGCCCGTCTGCCCCCGAGACGGCGTGTTCTACGTGCCCGAGAGCAACGCGTGCGTCGAGCACCTGTCGCGCGTCGACGGCGTGCCCTACCAGGTGGTCGATTTTGCCGAGTTCTTGCGCGAGCCGCAGCCCAAGGTGATGTTTACCATGGCGCCCGAGGTAATGTCGCGGGTGATTGAGCGGGCGTCGACGTTTGCCGATGACACTGTTAAGGCGGCGGCTCTGCAAACCACGCAGCGGCTCTACGAGTTCATGGATCCGCGCGTGTCCAAGACGCGCGGCCTTGTGCGCGTGGCGGAGCTCAACGACATGGAGCTCCAGGACATCTGCGTGTTTGGCGATGCGGACAACGACACCTGCATGGTGGCTGACGCCGGTGTGGGCGTGGCCATGGCAAATGGCAGCGATGCCACCCGTGCCGCCGCCGATTTTGTAACCGCGAGCAACGACAAAGACGGCATTGCGATCTTTGTCGAGGAACATCTGCTATAGCGCTGGGGCAGAATCACCACAATGGGGACAGGCG
Organism: Collinsella aerofaciens; assembly: GCA_048502435.1. Taxonomy (GTDB): domain Bacteria; phylum Actinomycetota; class Coriobacteriia; order Coriobacteriales; family Coriobacteriaceae; genus Collinsella; species Collinsella aerofaciens_CL. The sequence goes on along the minus strand of DBFRXD010000038.1, from coordinate 571 downwards.
CCTCTGTGGTGGCCTCAGGCGATTTGGGCGAATTGATACCTAAAATCTGCGCGAAAATTCAAATAACGTTGTCTGAACATCATACTTCTAACCACCGATGGGTTAAAGATATTCTCATCAATTTGGTAGGGTATTCCTTCCGGTTAATGACCCACCGCTCACGGTCGATTTTCGACTGTGAGCGGGATGTTTGCTCTTGAGCAAAATGTTGTGCAAATAAATCTAATGCCATTAAAAAATGATGGGCAACTAAATTACCAGTAGAAACAATATTTAGATAGCGAATAAACGAAGGTAAATCTGAGCAAATGTCAAGAGAATTGAGAATTCGATACAAAACTATCGGTTTTCTTGCTCAGATGTTCAAACAATCGCTACAATATGGATTACTAAGCGTGCGCAATTACAGATTGCGCAGATACGTTTGATAGTGAAAGAGCAAGATCGCGGTCTCTTGGGGAGGAGACATCGATGAAAGCGAATTCGGACAAATCTAAGCAGAGTAATAAAGCGACGCGCCGTGTACTGGCAGGCGTTTTGTGCGGAGCCTCCGTGTTGAGCCTGGTACTGT
>DBFRXD010000037.1:0-29637 GCA_048502435.1 Collinsella aerofaciens | reverse complement strand
CAGGTTATGGTCGATGTGACCAAGGCCACCGAGCCCAGGAAGACCACGGTTATCTTCAAGTACACCTGCAACGACGACGGCGAGTGGTCTGCCGACGACTCCGTCAACTCCGAGATGATGGATGCAATGCTGAGCTAGGGGGTTACGCGGTTCTACGAACCGCGTAACCAGTTGACGCTGCGCGCCGCCCAGGACGACAATTTGTCATTCAAAAGGCGAGGCATGACCAGAAGGTCTATGCCTCGCCTTTTTTATGCCAACTTGTTCGTCCTGGACGTCGCTCGCTGTCCATCCTCTACCTGCGGTGTTGCCATTGTTGGGGTAGTCGTTGGGGGCGTTCTTGTTTTAGTCATTGGGGACGTTCTTAAATGACCAGGCAGCACTTGGGGACGTTCCTTTTCTGCCGGCAGTTGGGGACACTCCTTGTGCCAGCGTTGCATCGAGTGCTTGGGAAGATGCGACCCGGTTTTTGGCCGAATAGTGGGTCGCATTTTCCGGATGGGGTGGGTTGCGGAAAGTGCGACCCGGAATATTGCTCTGAAACGGGATGCGGTTTCCCTGATGCGCCTCAAACGGAAAGCGCATCCCATTCCGGAGCTCCAAAACGGGATGCGCTTTCCGCGCGGAAGAATTGTCGCAGCTGCGTTAAGCAGTGTCGCTCGTTACTCGCCCAGGATCAGCGCTGCGAGCTCTGCCTGGGTGTCCACCACGTAGTCGGCGCCGGTGGCTTCCAGCTCTGCGCGGCCGCGGAAACCCCAGCTGACGCCCGCACTCTTAAGGCCGGCGTTGTGGCCGGTCAGGATATCGACATTGGAATCGCCTACGTAGAGCGTGGTCGCCGGGTCGGCGCCTAGCTCTTCCATCACATGCAGCGTGACGGGTGCTTCGGGCTTGGGCGGAAACGCATCGACACGGCCCTGCACCAGCGCAAAGCGCTTGGAACCAAAATACTTTTCGATAAGCGAAGCCGCCGAGACGTGGTCCTTGTTAGTGAGCACGGCAAGCTGAACGCCCGCGGCGCGCAAGCGGTCGAGCATCTCGATCGTACCGGCATAGGGGGCGGTGTGGTCCTCCTTGTGCTCGCCGTAGTAAGCCCTAAACTCGGCAAGCGTTTGCTCAAACATACGGCTGTCGCCCGCATACTCGGCAGGCATAAAGCGCTCAACCAGCTTGAGCATGCCGTTTCCCACCTTGTAGCGGTACTCGTCAACGGCAAACGTGGGCCAGCCGTGCGCCTCGCAGGTATGGTTGCCGGCGGCCGCCAGGTCCTCGAGCGTGTTGAGGATGGTGCCGTCCAGGTCAAAGATCACATGGGAAAAAGCTGCTGCCATGGGTGCTCCTGCCGCTTGAGTTGTAAAACGCACCCCATGATACTGGGCATGCGTGCCGGGCATGTTTGGAATCTGAATATCTTTAATAGCCCTGAGCCTTTGTCGTTAGCAAATCCTCGGCAGCTGCTCTCCTACGAGCATGTCGAGGATGCGGGTCGAACCCCAGCCGGTGCGCACGCGCACGGCGGGACGGGCGCCCTCGGCAAGCGGCAGCACGCGACCGATGATGGCGGCATTCTCGCCGTAGCGGGCGGCGCGCATGGCGCTCAGCGCGGCATCGGCTTGCTCGGCCGGCACGACGGCAACCATCTTGCCCTCGTTTGCCACCTGCAGCACATCGTAGCCGAGCATCTCGCAGGCGGCCTGCACGTCGGGACGCACGGGCACGGCATCCTCGTCGACCTCCATGGCAACATTGCTGGCCTGGGCAAACTCGTTGAGTGTGGACGCCAAGCCACCGCGCGTGGGGTCGCGAAAGCAGCGTGTGTCGGGTGCTGCGGAAAGCACATCGGCAATCAGGCGGTTGAGCGGTGCGGCGTCGCTTTCGATCGTGCTCGAAAACGCCAGACCCTCGCGTTGGCTCATGATAGCGATGCCGTGGTCGCCCAGTGTACCCGAGACCAGGATGACATCGCCGGGCTGGCAGTTTGCGCCGCTGAGCGCCACGTCCGCAGGCACCTCGCCCACGCCGGCGGTATTGATATAGACGCCGTCGGCCCCGCCGCGCTCGACCACCTTAGTGTCGCCCGTGATTATGGACACGCCCGCCTCGCGCGCCGTCTCGGCCATCGTCTGCACAATCTGGCGGAGCCTATCCATGGGATAGCCCTCTTCGAGGATAAAGCCGCACGATAGGTAGCGCACGTTGGCGCCCGAGGTCGCGACGTCGTTGACGGTTCCGCATACAGCGAGGCGGCCGATGTTGCCACCGGGGAAGAACTGCGGCGAGACTACAAAGCTGTCGGTCGACATGGCGATGCGCCCGCTCGCGGGCAGCGTAGCGACGCCGGCGTCGTTGCCCTCGAGCAGCTCGGGCGACCCAAAGGCATCTAAAAAGACCTCATCGATGATGCGTTTCATCATCTGGCCGCCGGAGCCGTGGCCCAGCAGGACGGTGCTATCGGTAACGCTATGGGACATATCGAAAACTCCAATCGTGGGTGGTGCCGGTGTGCGGGTGTGCCCGGGCTAGTCGCGGTAGCGGTAGTACGCCGCGCAGCTGCCCTCGGAGCTCACCATGCACGGGCCGACGGGGTGCTCGGGCGTGCAGGTGCGGCCAAAGAGCGGGCAGCTGCTCGGCGCAATGGCCCCGCGCAGCACGTCGCCGCAGCGGCACCCGCGCGGCTCGACCGTCGCCTCAACGGGCACGTCAAAGCGAGCGCGGGCATCAAAGCGCGAGAACTCGGGGCGGATGGAAAGGCCCGAGTTGGCAATCAGCCCCAGCCCGCGCCATGTGGTATCGCACGGCTCAAACACCTGCTCGACCAGCTGGCGCGCCACGGGATTGCCGTCTGCGTTGACGCCACGGCGGTAGGCGTTGTCAATCACCGGCCTGTCCTCGACAACCATCTGGACCAGCATGCAGATGCCCTGCAGGATATCGACCGGTTCAAATCCCGTGACCACGCCCGGGGTATTGAATTCGTCGACCAAAAAGCTAAAGGGCACCAAGCCCGTGATGGTGGCGACGTGGCCCGGCAGGATAAAGCCGTCGATGGTGGTCTCGGGGTCGTTGCCGATGGCGCGCAACGCCGGCGGCGTGGCCTTGTGGGCGCAATAGACCGAGAAGTTCAAAAGCCCGCGCGCCTCGGCCTCCAAGATGGCGGCGGCGATGGTGGGCGTCGTAGTCTCAAAGCCCACGCCCATAAAAATGACCGGGCGATCAGGGTTTTGCTCGGCAATGTCGAGCGCGTCGAGCGGGGAATAGACGATACGGATATCGCGCCCCGCCGCCTTTTGCGCAGCGAGCGAGGTGGATGATCCGGGCACGCGCATCATGTCGCCAAAGGTGGTGATGATGGCGCCGTCTATGTTGGCGAGCGCGATTGCGTGGTCGATGTCGCGGTTGGCGGTGACGCAGACGGGGCAGCCCGGGCCGCTCAGCAGCTTGAGCCCGGCCGGCATAATGGAGCGAAAGCCATAGCGCCCGATGCTCACGGTATGCGTGCCGCAGACTTCCATAAGGTTGATGGTGCGGTCGCCGACAAGCTCATGAATGCGCTCGATGAGCTCGCGAGCCAGCTTGGGATCGCGGAATGCCGAGAAATCGATACCGGAGCGCGCCGGCTGCTCGGGCGCCACTAGTAAGCCTCCGCCGGGTTGGTGGTCAGCTGGTCTTCTTCGACCAGCTCGGACATGGCATTAACAAGCTCGAGCGTCTCTTGCGCTTCCTGCTCGTCGACAATCTGGATGCCAAAGCCGGCGTGCACGAGAACATAGTCGCCTACCTGCGCCGTCGGCACGAGTCGTAGCGACACGGGGCGCTCGATGCCCATCATGTCGACGGTGGCCTTGAGGTCGTCGTCGCGTTTGACTACTTTACCGGGAACGGCAAGGCACATATTGTTCCCCTTTTATACGCTTTGCGCTGGATGGGCGCTTAATAATCCATCAGTTGATGGTAGCGCTCGCGGGCGCTGCGGGCAAACGCGCTACACCTGTGAGACGGCGGCTTGCGGGCTGGCCGAACAGCCTATTGTGGCGCGACCTGTGCGAGGCGAGTGCGTGCGACTGCTGCCTGACCGTAGGCGATGCAGCCGTCGTTAACGGGCACGGTTTGGGGAATCAAGACCGTAAGGCCTGCGTCTTTAAGCTTGCGGGTGAGGAGCTGAAGCAAAAGTCGGTTCATGAACACGCCGCCCGAGAGTGCGACGGTATCGATGCCTTCGCGCGCGCAGATTTCGCGTGCGATTCGTGCCGAAGAGCGCGCGACGGCGACATGGAAGTCGAGTGCGAGCCTGTCGGCGGGCGCTCCGGCTTCAATTCCTCCCAAAAGTGCCTCAAAGAGTGCTTTCTGGTCCAGAACATAGGGGCCGTCCAGCCACGATGGGCCAGATGCGAAATAGCCGGCGTTGTCGTCGGGAAAATGGGCGATTTCGTTGTCGAGCGCGCGCCAGGCGGCAGCCTCAAGCTCGATGGCGGGTTCGCCCTCGTAGGTTGCCTTGTCGCAGATGCCCAGAATTGCTGCCGCGGCATCAAAGAGACGCCCCATGCTGCTGGTACGCGGGCTGTTGATGCCGCGCTCGATCATGGTGGCTGTCACGCTGCGCGTTTGCTCGTCGAGGCTGTCCAAAAGCCGAGCGGCGCCTGGGTGCTCGAGCAGGCCGAGCTCACTGATCAGGGCAAAGGCGTTGCGGCGGGCGTCGCGCACGGAGGCCGCCCCGCCGGGGAGCGCCCAGGTGCGCAAATGCGCGGCGCGCTCAAAGCCGCCAAGGCCGGCGACAAGAAACTCGCCGCCCCAAATGGTCCCATCGGTGCCGGCGCCGGTGCCGTCAAAGGCGATGCCAAGGACGCGCGCGTCGGTTGTAAGCTGGCCCGCGGCGATGGCCTCGGCCATTACGCTCGCGATATGCGCATGATGGTGCTGCACCTCGACGAGCGGCAGATTGCATTTTCGCGCCTGCTCGCGCGCCCACTGGCCCGATAGATAGCTGGGGTGTAAATCGCAGGCCAAGGCGGCGGGCGCCAAGTCAAAGAGATCTTCCAGGCGCGTGCGCGCGGCGTTCCAGGCATCGAAGGTCCCGCCGTTTTCAACATCGCCGATATGCTGCGACACAAAACAGGTTGCCTCGCCGTTCGTCCCTTCACGCGTGAGCGCAATCGTGGCCTTTTGTTGTGGCCCGCAAGCGAGCACACAGGACGGAGCGCCCTCGAGCGCCGGCAACGGCAGCGGCTGGGGTGCATATCCGCGAGCGCGGCGAACGGGCATAACGATGCCGTCGACCACGCGTACCACGGAGTCGTCGTAGCGCGAGAGGATCGCGCGGTCGTTACCGAGCAACGCGTCGGCGATGCCGGCGGCAACGAGGTGTTCCCAGGCAAGGTCGTCGTCGGTCTCGATGGGTTCTTCGCTCAGGTTTCCGCTGGTCATGACGAGCGCGTACATACCGCGGGCTTCTGCCGCGGCAAGTAACAGATGCTGAAGCGGGGTGTAGGGGAGCATAACGCCAAGCTCGGGCAGGTCGCGCGCGACGGACGGTGCGAGTACGAGGGCGTCGGAAGAATCGCCGTCGTTCCCGCAAACAGCCCGCCGGCGCAGCAGCACGATGGGGCGGATACTGCCGGCGAGCAGATCGCGTTCAGCGTCGTCGATATGGCACAGGCGTCCGGCATCGGCAAGACTGCGTACCATGACGGCAAGCGGCTTATTGCTGCGACGCTTGCGACGGCGCAGCTCGGCCACCGCCTGCTCGTTGGAGGCGTCGCATGCCAAGTGAAATCCGCCCAGTCCCTTGATAGCGACGATACCGCCGTTGGCCAGCAGCTCAACGCAGCGCTCGATAATGGCGTCGCTGGCCTCGCGTGTGGTGCCGACGGTCGGTGTCGCGGACGAATTCCCGCACGCATCGCCGTTTACAGCCTCGCGCCACGTAATATGCGGCCCGCAATCAAAGCAGGCATCGGGTTGCGCGTGAAAACGCCGGTCGAGTGGGTCGGCATACTCCGCGGCACACTTGGGACACATGGGGAAACGGTCCATCGATGTGGCCGCTCGGTCATAAGGCAGCGATCGGATGATGGTAAAGCGTGGGCCGCAGTTGGTGCAGTTGATAAAGGGGTAGTGATAGCGTCGGTCGGCGGGATCGAACAACTCGCGCAGACAATCGTCGCAGGTGGCGATATCGGGCGAGACGAGCGTCGTGTGCGCGGTCTGGTCCTGCGACGCCACAATGCGAAAGCTCTGCTCGTTAGCGGCATCCCAGTTGCCGGGTGCTAGGTCTACAACCACGACATGCTCCACGCGAGACGCCGCAGGCGCATGCTCGGAAAGTGCGTCAACAAATTCGTCGAGCGACTCGCTTAGGGCGTGCGCCTCGATATGCACGCCGTCGCCCGCGTTGAGCACCCAGCCGCAAATGCCGTGCGCCATGGCCTCGCGATACACAAACGGCCGCATGCCGACGCCCTGCACAATGCCCGTTACATGGATATGCGCATGTCGCATGCGACCCTCCTTCGTTGAAATGTGTGCTGTTACAGCCCCAGGCTCTGCTTGGTGGCGGCGCACGTGAGCTCGCCGTGCTTAACGCCGCGCAGGCCCAGCAGGCGATCGGCTAGTTCGTAGACGCGCTCGCCGCGACCCTTGAGCGCCAGAATCTCCAAGCAGTTGTGGTGATCCAGATGCACGTGCATGGTCGATACGATCTCGTTGGTGTAGTCGTGCTGCACTTCGTCCAGACGGCGCGTCAGGTCGCCGGTATGGTGGTCGTAGATCATGGTGAGCGACCCGATAACATGTTCATCGGGCGTGCGCATCTGCTCTTTGGCGATCGAGGCGCGAATCAGGTCGCGCACGGCCTCGGAGCGGTTGGCTACGTCGCCGCGGCGCGCGATCTGTTCGTCAAAACGGCGCAGCAGGTCGTCCGGTGCGGTAACCGAAAAGCGGACCAGCTCGGAGCCGGAGCCACTACAGTGGCAGCCCGCATCACCGTCCGCCCCGTGCGGATGCTCGTGCTCGTACCCTCTGCCATGCTCGTGCTCGGCCACGCTACACCAGCTTCACGGAGCCGACGGAGTTGTGGTCGGCCTCGATGGCTTCCTCGTAGCCCTCGAGTGCGTCGTGGGCCTCGTGCAGCGCGGCCATGGCTGCCTCGAGCTTGGCGCCGATGCGCTCCATGTCAAAATTCTCGGTCGCATGCAGCAGCTGATGGCTCCACTCGTGAGCGAGCTCGATGGTGTCGTCGACCTGCTTGACGCTCATGGCAAGCTGGCTCATGTTCATTCCAACATCATGCATGGAAAATCTCCTTTTGTATGGGGCAGTTCAGTGGTTCAGATTTTACTACGCCCGCTCTGCGCGCAGCTGCATAAGAAAACGGGTACGAGTCTGTGCGACCCGCACCCGTTCACTGGGGGCTGTTTGTGACTACCATACTATCCGTGGTTGCACTCGGTGCATCCAGAAGTCCGGCGAGCGGTGCAAAAGCGCTCATAGACGGCGGGTAAGTAACAAGCGTATTACAGATGCTTCTCCAGCAGCGCCTGCAGCCTCGCCTTGGGCAGAGCGCCAACCGAGCGGTCAATCTCCTCGCCGTTCTTAAACACAATCAGCGTGGGGATGCTCATGACGCCATACTTCATGGCCAGGTCCTGGTTGTCGTCGACGTTGCATTTGGCAACGGCAAGCTTGCCCGCCAGCTCATCGGCAACCTCGTCAACGATGGGCGAGAGGGAGCGGCAGGGACCGCACCACGGTGCCCAAAAATCGACCAGCACGGGCAAGCTGTCGTTAACGACGGAATCGAAGTTCTCGGGGGTAATCTGCTTAATGTCAGCCATGGTGACCTCCATAATGTGACGCGGCTCAGCCGCGTAAAACTCAGTACGACCGTGCTTATACCCAGCCGCCCGCAAAGCAACCACTCGCGGGCAGCTCTTTTATATAATGGTGGGCACGCAAACGATTGGAGAGCGCATGTCCACGTCACAAAGCCAGAAAAAAGAAGCCATCGCCCAGGCGGCCGAGCAGGAGCTCACATCGCTTGCGGTCCGTGGCGTGCGTATCGCGGGCAACGCGTGCTCGCCGATCGTGCTGGTCAAAGGCGATTTGGACGAGGCCGAGCGTTCGGGTGGCGAGCTTGCCGCCGGCCCGGATGGCGCGGCGTTGCGCAAGGCGCTTGGGGCCATCGGCTACGCGCCCGAGGATTTTTGCGTGCTGGCAAGCGTCGCCGGCGTGGGTGACGGAGCGGTCGCGGTGGGCGAGACTCTGCCGTGCGAGCTGTTCCGCGAGGCGCTCGAGGCCTTGGACCCCGAGGCGGTGCTACTGCTCGACAACAACGCGGCCGATGCCATGCGCGAGACCTACGCCGATATGCTCGTGGCGATCGATGACTTCGACACCGCCATGCTCAAGCCCGGCCTGGTCGCTCATGTGCAGGGCCGCCGCGTGCTCGCGCTCGACGGCTTTGAGGCGGCGCTGACCGACAAAGCGGCCAAACAGCGCATGTGGGCCTACATCAAGCAGCTGACCCCGGCAGCCGCGCCGCTGTAGCGAGCCCGCATCGACAAAAGACCCCGAGCGGGCGAGCCGCACCCGCGGAACGCAAATCCGTCGCGTCCGCGCCCTTACATCACAACGCGCAGCTCAAACCGATCGCCGTTAATGCGGAACTGGCAGTTGCCGTTCATGCGCTCCACGGCGAGCTTAATGCTCTTGGTGCCAAAGCCGTGACCGGCGTGCTGAGCCACGGGCATGCCGTCGACCATGTGCGGCGCCCGTCCAAATGTGTTGGAAACCGAAAGCAGCAGCTGCCCGTCCTCAAACCGCAGATCAAGATCGACAAAGCGCTTGCCCTCGGGGGCGGTGCTCGCCGCGGCAATGGCGTTTTCCAGGGCATTCGAAAGCACGCTGAACAGGTCGACATCGGCCACATGCACGCTCTGGGGCACGGCGGCGCGCAAGTCGGCGGAAATGCCGCGCTTGCTGATATCCGAGCCAAACGACGAAAGCGCGATGTTTACGGTCTCGTTGGCGCAGAAGCGGCGTACGGCGGTGCGGTCGCCGGCTTCGCAGAGTTCGTCGATGCGTTTGAGCGCCTCGTCGGTGTGGCCCTCCTCAATTAAAGCGGCCAGGCCGCGTAGGAAGTGGCGCATATCGTGGCGAAGAATCGACAGCTCGCGCCCAGATTGACGCCAGGCCTCGAGCTCTTTGATGGCGGCGCTGTCGCGTGTCTCGAGCATCCAGCGTTCACGCTCGGCAGCTTCTTTTTCTTCGTATTCGCGTAGGTAAACGGCAAGAAACATAAGATAGAAGGCACAGAGCGCAAATGCCAAAAACTCAACCGTCACCACCGAGCCCGAGTGGAACAGCGTGGTATAGACGTTGGTGGCATAGTCAAAGACGTAATAGACGAGCGGTAGGATTAAAAGGATGCTCAGCTCGGTGGTGCTTTTAATCGCCAAGCGCGGACCGATGTCGCCGGCCCAATGCAGCAGGACGGCAAAGACGGCGAGTGTGGTCGCGATGCGCGCCAGATAGTGCGCGATCTGAGAATCGGTTGCGGCAAATGCGGCGATGCCCATCCAATTGCTGAACTGGCAGCTCAGATAGGCACTCGTAATGCCGAGCACGGCAAGCAGCGGGCTCAGGCGGTAGCGCGCGCACAAATAGATGACGAGCGGCAGATGCACGACGAGCGGATATACCTGGCGGGCGAAAAGCTCGCCGCCGACGGCATTGGCGATCGAAAAGGCAGCGCCGGTCACGACGCCGACCAGCACCAGTTCAAGCGCATGACGCCGGTTGATCTCGACACCGCACAGCGCCGCCGAGGCAAAGACGCCAAAGAGTAGCGTTGTGGCGTGGTGGATTGCCCAAAGGACCATTTCGACCGAGGAGACCATCAGTGTCTCCCAGCCTCAAAGCGCACCGCAAAGTAGGCGTCTTGGAATCCCTGCTTGCAACTGCGCGAAAGCGGGATGCACGCGCCCGAGCGCATGACGATGTCCGTGCGGTCAAAGTGATCGATGTTGCGCAGGTTGACCTGGTAGCTGCGGTGGCATTTAAAGAAGGTGGCATTTTGCGCCAAACGGTCCTCGACGCTGCGGAACGACTCGAGTGCCTCGATGTCGCGTCCGTCGCGCAGGTGGAAGACCACGTGCTTGTTGCGCGCCTCGGCATATTCGATATCGGACAGGCGCAGGGCGTGGTAGCCAAAGGAAGTTTTGATCACGAGCTCGTCGGTTGCCGCCGGGCGCATGCTCGAAAGCTCGTCGAGTAACTGCGCCAGGCGTTCGTAAGTCATAGGCTTGAGCAGATAGTCGAAGGCACGGACCTCGTAGGATTCCAGCGCGAACTCGGGCGACGAGGTGAGGAACACCAGGCGCACGGCGGTATCGGCCTGGCGCAGTTCGCGCGCGGTATCCATGCCGTTGACGAGCGGCATGATCATGTCGAGCAGGATGATGTCGGCGCGCGACGCGGCATGGCGCGCCAGCAGGTCCTCGCCGCGCGTGACGAGCGCAACATCGACCGCCGTGCCCGTCTCGCTCGACCAACGGTCGATCATCCGGTGCAGTCTATCTAGAAAAGCGACGTCGTCGTCGCAGGCAATAATCTTGAGCATTCTGAGCCCCCTTAGTAGTTCGATTTTGCCACATTGGGTGCGGACCGCTCGCGGAGGCGTGTCCCATTTGCGCCCCACGTCGCGCAACTCGCGCCGAGCGGTATTGCGGTGGCGAAAGATGCCTCCTGCGCTATCGAAAGCCCGGCTATCCTCAGCTTGCCAGTTCGAAAATGGACCTGCCACATGATTGAATCTTTATTTCAACTTTACACCTAGGTTTACAGCTGTCTTGTCAGCTGTAAACCTAGGTGTCATACTAAAGCCCCAAGATTCGCCAAAAGAGAGGGGCCTTGATGGCACAGAGCGCGAACATGGATGCGTCGGAGCTTGCACGCGATATCGCGGCCGGCCTGGCATCGGCAACGACGGCAACGGAGCGTGCGGCACTGGTGCCCGCAGAGCTCGTCGAGGCCATTCAGCAACTAAAAACCCGACGTGACGCGGTGATCCTGGCGCACTATTACGTGGCGCCCGAGGTGCAGGCTGTGGCCGATTACGTCGGCGACAGCTTCTACCTGGCAAAGCTTGCCAAGAGTCTGCCGCAGCAGACTATCGTGCTGTGCGGCGTGGAGTTTATGGGCGAGAGCGCCAATCTGCTCAACCCCACCAAGACCGTGCTGCTGCCCGAGCCGGGCGCGGACTGCCCCATGGCGCACATGGTCAAGCGCGAGACGGTCGACGCGGCGCGCGCCGAGTACGGCGACGACCTGGCCGTGGTGTGCTACGTCAACTCCACGGTCGAGATCAAGAGCTGGAGCGACGTGTGCGTCACCAGCTCCAACGCCGTTAAGATCGTGTCCGAGCTGCCGCAGCAGCATATTCTGTTCATTCCCGACCAAAACCTGGGACGCTTCGTAGCCGAGCAGGTGCCGCAAAAGCACGTCATCCTCAACAACGGCTACTGCCCGCGCCATCACATCATCACCGTCGAGCAGATCGTCGACGCGACGGAGGCCCACCCCGACGCGCTCGTGCTGGCGCACCCCGAGTGCAAGGCCGACGTTCTGGCCGAGGCCGACTACATCGGCTCCACCGCCGGTATCATCAAGTATGCCGAGGAGTCGGACGCGAGCGAGTTCATCATCGTGACGGTCCGCGGCGTGCTCTACGAGCTCGAGCGCCGCTGCCAGGGCACCGGCAAGAAGTTCTATTTCCCCGCGGTGCAGCCCACCTGCGTCAACATGGACCTCATCACGCTCGAAAAGCTCGTGCGCTGCCTGGAGACGGGCGAGGGCGAGGTGCAGATCGGCGTCTCGGACGAGGCGGCAGACCAGGCCAAGCTCACGCTCGACCGTATGCTCGAGTACGCAGCGCGCTAGAACAATGTTGCATGAGGGACGGTCCCTTATGTCACATTACAAGGGAGAGGATTCCTGTGGAAACCAAGCAATACCCCGATATGGAGTGCGACGTCGTTATTGCCGGCTGCGGCGTGGCGGGTCTGTACGCGGCCCTCAATCTGCCGACGAGCACGCGCGTGATCATGCTCTCCAAGGGCGCGGTCGATGAGTGCGATTCGATGCTCGCGCAGGGCGGCATCTGCGTGCTGCCCGAGGGCTCGGACTACGATGCCTTCTTTGAGGACACCATGCACGCCGGCCACTACGAGAACCGCCGCGAGAGCGTCGACATCATGATTCGCTCGAGTCGCTCGGTCATCAACGACCTGCTAGCGATGGGCGTGGATTTTGAGCGCAAGGCCGACGGCAGCCTCAATTTTACCCGCGAGGGCGCGCACAGCCGTCCGCGCATTGCCTTCCATGCCGACATTACGGGCAAGGAGATCACGACCAAGCTGCTCCAGGCCGTTCGCAAGCTGGACAACGTGCAGATTTTGGAGCACGTGGCCATGACCGACATCCTGACCGCCGAGCGCGATGGCGCCACGGTGTGTACCGGCGTCGTCGCCGTTTCCGTGGACGAGGGCAACTCGGTTCGTCCCGCCGACGAACTGGCAAATGCCGCCGAGGGCGTGCATGCCGGCGAGCCGTTTAAGATCCATGCCCGCCACACGCTGTGGGCGACGGGCGGCATCGGCGGCGTATACGACCACTCGACCAACTATCCGCAGCTCACGGGCGACGCCTGCTACATCGCTCAGGAGCATGGCATTAAGATGGAGCACCTGGACTACGTGCAGATCCACCCCACGGGACTGTTCTCGCCGCAGCCGGGCCGCACCTTCCTGATCAGCGAGAGCTGCCGCGGCGAGGGCGCGATTTTGCTCAACGCCGCCGGCGAGCGCTTTACCGACGAGCTCCAGCCACGCGATGTGGTCGCCGCCGCCATTCGCGAGCAGATGAAACAGGACGGCACCGAGCACGAGTGGCTGAGCTTTGCCCCCGTCGAGCGCGATGTGGTGACCGGGCACTTTGCCAACATTCGCGCACGCTGCCTGGAGGACGGCCGCGACATCTTGGACGAGCCCATCCCCGTTACGCCCACGCAGCATTACTTCATGGGCGGCGTGTGGGTCGACAAGGACGGCCGCACCTCGATGCCCGAGCTCTACGCCGCGGGCGAGACAGCTTGCAACGGCGTTCACGGCAAGAACCGCCTTGCATCAAACAGCCTGCTCGAGGCGCTGGTCTGGGGTCGTCGCGCCGCGTGGTATATGCGTACCGGCGAGTCGCTGGCCGTGGAGCAGGCGGGCGAGCCCGCGCTCGATGGTCGTCATCGCGCCCTGAGCGCCGACACCCTGGCAATCGATGATTTGGCCCGTGCCGCCGGCACGCAGGCCGTGGAGGAGTAGACCATGAATCCCATTACCATGAAACTCGTCGTCGATGATCTGATTCTGCAGGCTCTGCGCGAGGACATTACCTTTGAGGACGTGAGCACGGCGAGCGTGTGCCCCACGGCGCGTCCCGCCACGGTGGAGCTTATCGCCAAGGCCGACGGCATTATCGCCGGCTTGGATGTGTTTGCCCGCACCTTTGAGCTGCTGGATTCGCAGAGCTCAGTGCTGTTTGATGTTGTCGACGGCGACGAGGTGCACGCCGGCGACCATGTGGGTCAGGTGCGCGGCGACGCGCGCGTGCTGCTTTCGGGCGAGCGCGTGGCGCTCAACTACCTGCAGCGCATGAGCGGCATCGCTACCTACACGCACAGCATGGCCGCGGCGCTCGAGGGCACCAAGACCGTGCTCGTCGACACGCGCAAGACCACGCCGGGCATGCGCGTGTTTGAGAAGGCGGCGGTTGAGATCGGCGGCGGCAGCAACCACCGCTACAACCTGTCGACGGCCGTCATGCTCAAGGACAATCACATCGACGCCGCCGGTGGCGTGGCACGCGCGATCGAGATGGCGCGCGCCCATGCATCGTTTACCGCGACGGTCGAGATTGAGTGCGAGAACCTGGACATGGTACGCGAAGCCGTGGAGGCTGGTGCCGACATTATCATGCTCGACAACATGACCCATGACGACATGGCTGCCGCGATTGAGCTTATCGCCGGTCGCGCCAAGACCGAGTGCTCGGGCAACGTGGACGCCGACAACATTCGCGCCCTGGCCGATCTGGGTGTCGACTATATTAGCTCGGGTGCCCTGACGCACTCTGCGCCGATCCTCGACCTCTCGCTTAAGCACCTGCGTCTGCTGGACGGTAAATAATGGACGCCCGCGAGCGTCGCCGTGCCATCATGGGCGTGCTCGAGCGAGCCAAGGGCCCCGTCTCCGGCAGCGCACTTGCTCGTGAGGTGGGTGTGAGCCGCCAGATTGTCGTGCAAGACATCGCCCTGCTGCGCGCCGATGGGCACGATATCGTGGCGACCAATCGCGGCTACGTGCTGCAGGAGGCCGCGAGTAGCCCCGCCGTGCCCACGCGTCTTGTTAAGGTGCGCCACAGTGTGGAGCAGGCGGGCGACGAGCTCACGAGTATCGTCGACGCGGGTGGCGCCGTGCTCAACGTGATCGTCAACCATCGTGTGTACGGCAAGATCACGGCCGACCTGGACATCCGCAACCGCCGCGATGTCGAGCGCTATCTGCGCGATATCGAGAGCGGCAAGAGCTTTCCGCTGCTGACGGTGACCAGCGGCTACCACTTCCATCGCATTGCGGCGGAGGATGAGCAAACCCTCGACGAGATCGAGGCCATGCTCAAGGAGAAAGGCTACCTAGCCGATTTAATGCCCTACGAGGATGATTTGTCCTAGCCCGACACCGTCCCCAATTAGCTGCCCACGAATGCAAAAGGAGGCCTCCGCGGCGATACGGAGGCCTCCTTTTTGTGCACGGTGTACTTGTGAGTGTGCAAGTGGGGGAGTTGTTACTCCTCGACGATCTCGGTGATCGCGCCGGCGGGGCAAGCGTCCTGGCAAGCGCCACAGGCGACGCAGGAGTCCTCGTCAGCGACGGTAGCGACGTCCTGGAGCTCCAGAACGCCAGCGGGGCAGGAGTCGACGCAAACGCCACAAGCGATGCACTCGTCGGCATCAATTACGGGATGAGCCATGGTAGTTTCCTCTCTGTTGACCGACGCTACAAGCGATGCGCGTCGGTTTGATTCGGGCAAAAACATACCACGGGAGCGACCGTTTGCAATACCCTCTGGCCGGCATCTTCATACCGTTCGCCGAGTATGCCAAGGTTTACTAAAAAACGCGCAGGTGGGGCCGTTGAGCTGCGCAAATGTTAGCTAAAGGTGACTTGAAATATTGAGCTATTGAGCGCGCCTGCGGAAAGGGCATCCCGTTATTTGGTCGAAAAACGGGTCGCAGTTTCCGGTTGGGCCCGCTAGCGGAAACTGCGACCCGGTATCAGCTCTCAAAACGGGATACGGTTTCCGGTTGAGCCTTCAGACGGAAACTGCGACCCGGAATCTACGCTCAAATCGGGATGAGCTTTCCGCAAGACGGCCCCCAGGCACCCTCGGACCCAAACCTCAGCCATCTCTACATAGATCTCGATAGATTTGCCGAGAACTCAAACAGTGCGTCTACCTGCGTATTTGCGAACCTAAACTCTCGGCAATAAGAAATCTTATATGAATTGACTTAGATTTTGTATATTCCGGCCCATAAGGGGATACACTACATCCTGAAAGACAAGCCGAAACACCGCTCGGCAGACCGCCGAGTCGGTGCAAACGCACAAGAGAGAGGGAATTTCTAATGGGCAAGATTCTTGGTATCGACCTTGGTACTACTAACTCCGCAATGGCCGTCCTCGAGGGCGGTTCTCCGACCATCATCGTGAACGCCGAGGGCGACCGCACCACCCCGTCTGTCGTGGGCTTCCGTGCCGACGGCGACCGCGTTGTGGGTAAGGCCGCTAAGAACCAGGCTGTCACCAACCCCAAGAACACCGTGTTCTCCATCAAGCGCTTTATGGGCCGCAAGTACTCCGAGTGCACCTCCGAGATCAAGACCGTGCCGTACGAGGTCAAGGAGGGCCAGGGTGGCCGTGCCGTCGTCGACATCGAGGGCAAGGATTACACCGCCGAGCAGGTGAGCGCCATGACGCTCGCAAAGATGAAGGCCGACGCCGAGAAGTATCTGGGCGAGACCGTCACCGACGCCGTCATCACCGTTCCGGCCTACTTCAACGACGCCCAGCGTCAGGCCACCAAGGACGCCGGTAAGATCGCCGGCCTCAACGTCAAGCGTATCGTCAACGAACCGACCGCTGCTGCTCTGGCCTATGGCCTGGACAAGCAGGGCACCGACCAGCGCATCCTGGTCTTCGACCTGGGCGGCGGCACCTTCGACGTCTCCATCCTCGACCTCGCCGACGGCGTGTTTGAGGTTCTGTCCACCTCGGGCGACAACCACCTGGGCGGCGACGACTGGGATCAGCGCGTCATCGATTGGATGGCCGATAAGTTCCAGCAGGAGAACGGTGTCGATCTGCGTCAGGACCCCATGGCCCTGCAGCGTCTGAAGGAGGCCGCCGAGAACGCCAAGAAGGAGCTCTCCGCCGCCCAGCAGACCACCATCAACCTGCCGTTCATTACCATGAACCAGTCCGGCCCGCTGCACCTCAACTACACGCTGACCCGCGCCGAGTTCGAGAAGATCACCCGCGACCTGCTCGAGCGCTGCAAGCAGCCTGTCACCAACGCCCTGCGCGACGCCAAGCTTAAGCTCTCCGATCTGACCGAGGTCATCCTCGTCGGCGGCTCCACCCGTATGCCCGCTGTCCAGGAGCTCGTCAAGACCATGACCGGCAAGCAGCCCAACATGTCCGTGAACCCCGACGAGGTCGTTGCCGACGGCGCTGCCGTCCAGGGCGGCGTGCTCACCGGCGACGTCGAGGGCATCCTGCTGCTCGACGTTACCCCGCTGTCGCTGGGTGTCGAGACCATGGGCGGCATCATGACCAAGATGATCGACCGCAACACCACGATCCCGACCTCCAAGACCGAGGTCTACTCCACCGCTGCCGACAACCAGACCAGCGTCGAGATCAACGTGCTCCAGGGCGAGCGCGAGCTTGCCCGCGACAATAAGTCGCTCGGTAAGTTCCAGCTGACCGGTATCCCGGCTGCCCGCCGCGGCGTGCCGCAGATCGAGGTCACCTTCGACATCGACGCCAACGGCATCGTCAAGGTCTCCGCTAAGGACAAGGGCACCGGCAAGGAGCAGCAGATCACCATCTCCGGCTCCACCGCGCTTTCCGACGACGAAGTCGATCGCATGGTCAAGGACGCCGAGGCTCATGCCGAGGAGGACAAGAAGCAGAAGGAAGAGGTCGAGGTCCGCAACCAGACCGACAGCCTGTGCTACTCCACCGAGCAGACCCTCAACGAGCTCGGTGATAAGGTTTCCGCCGACGTGAAGTCCAAGGCCGAGGCCGCTATCGCCGACGCCAAGAAGGCGCTCGAGGGCTCTGACGTCGAGGCCATCAAGGCCGCCGGCGAGTCCCTGCAGTCCGTGGCCTACGAGCTGGCCCAGGTTGTCTACGCCGACGCTCAGCAGCAGACCGACGGTGCCGCCGGCGCCCAGCCTGCCGACGATGACGTCGTCGACGCCGACTACGAGGTTGTGGACGACGAGGACAAGTAATCATGTCCGCCCGTAAAGCTCGCACGGAGGCGGCTGCCACTGGCGCCGCCCCCGTTGACTCTGAGGAGAAGGACGTGAAGATTCCCGTAGAGGCCGCAGACGTTACCGAGGCCAACGAGGCCCCGGCCGCCGAGGCTTTCGAGAACCAGGTAGAGGATTCCAACAAGGAGGCGACGATGACCGAGGACGAGATGGTGGAAGCTGCTATCCGCGCCGGTGAGGAAGCCGCCGACAACGACTTTAAGCTCAAGTTCGAGCAGGCCCAAAAGGAGCTCGCCGACGTGCGCCATGAGCTCGATGCTGCGGCAGAGGCTCAGAAGGCCGCCGAGGACAAGGCAAAGGACGCCACGGAGCGTACCGCCCGTCTGCAGGCCGACTGGGAGAACTTCCGTCGCCGCACCGCCAATGAGCGTATCGCCGAGCGCGAGCGCGCGACCGAGAAGCTCGTCACTGCGCTGCTGCCGGTGGTCGACGATATCGAGCGCGCGATCGACCATGCCCGCAGCCAAGAGCTTTCCGACGACTTTAAGCAGTTCGTCGACGGCGTCGATGCGGTTCATGCCAAGCTGCTCGATGTGTTTGCGCACGAGGGCGTTGAGCCCATCGACCCTAAGGGCGAGGCGTTCGATCCGCTCGAGCACCAGGCTGTGGGTCGCGTCGAGGACGCATCGCAGTACGACGAGACCGTCAACGATGTGTACCAGAAGGGCTACCGCATGGCGGATCGCATCCTGCGTTCCGCGATGGTGACGGTGACCTACGGTGGCGAGAAGCGCCCCGCACCGGAGCCCGAAGCGGCGCCCGAGGATGCTACGGCCGATACGGCCGAGAGCACCGAGGAGTAATTGAGAAGGGCCCCGGGGCAACACCCGGGGCCCTTTCTGGCCTAGTGCCATATGAAAGCATGGGCCGTCGTCTGCATGGACGGCGGACGTAACAGGAGAGGAGCTACGATGGCTGCAGGCAAAACCTTCTATGACATCCTGGGCGTATCCAAGAGCGCCTCCGACAAAGAGATCAAGAGCGCGTTTCGCAAGCTCGCGCAAAAATATCACCCCGATGCCGGCGGCGACGAGGCCAAGTTCAAGGAGATCAGCGAGGCCTACGAAACGCTTTCGGACGAGAAGAAGCGCAAAGAGTACGACCAGATGCTCATGTTTGGCGGCATGCCGGGCGCGGGCGGCGCGTATGGCGGCGGCTACGGTGCCGGCGCGGGCGCCAGCGGCTGGGGCGACATCTTCGACAGCATCTTTAGCGGCAACGGCGCCTGGGGCAGCGATTGGGGCTCGGGCTTTGCCGGGGCTGCGGGTAATGCCGGTGCCGGCGCGGGTCGCAGCCGCGCTCGCAAGGGCGGCGACCTGTCGCTGACTGTCGACGTGACGGCCGAGGACGCGTTTCGCGGCGTGACGCACAAGGTCACCTACCGCACTCCCTCGACGGGCGAGCAGCAGACCATCACGGTCTCGGTGCCCGCGGGCGCGGTCGACGGCGGCAAGCTACGCTACAAGCGTCGCGGCGAGTATGGCGTTGCGGGTGGCGAGCGCGGCGACCTGGTCGTGACCACGCATGTGGAGGAGCACCCGCTGTTTAAGCGCAAAGGCGCCGACGTGACCATGGAGGTACCGGTCTCGGTCTACGAGGCGGCGCTCGGCTGCACGGTGGACGTGCCCACGCCCGGTGGTGCGACGGTCCGTTTGAAAGTGCCCGCGGGTACCCAGACGGGCAAGAAGTTCCGCTTTAAGGAGATGGGAGCGCCCGACGTTAAGCACCGTGGCCGTACGGGCGCGCTGCTCGTCGAGATCAAGGTGCAGGTCCCCACGAACCTATCCGATGACGAGCGCGATGCCATGACCAAGCTGCGCGAGGCCGACACACGCGACTATCGCGAGAAGGTCAACCGTTACAAGGCGACGTACTAGGGCGGTCGCGGCACACGCCCACGCCCGTGGGCTTATGATGGACGATAACGAGACGGAAAGGGGTCAGGTAGCATGGCCGAGGACAATAGGAACAAACCGCTGTACATGATCAGCGTGGCGGCCGAGCTGACCGGCATGCACCCGCAGACTCTGCGCGTCTACGAGTCCAAAGGCTTGGTGAATCCCCAGCGCTCGGGCGGCAACACGCGCCTGTATTCGCGTGCCGATATCGAGCGCTTGGAGCTCATCAACCAGCTGACCGACGAGGGCATCAACCTTGCCGGCGTGGTGCGCATCCTCGATATGAAGGAGCGCGCCGAGGAGCGCGAGCGCGAAAACGAAAAACTCCGTGCCCGCGTGCGCCAGCTCGAGGACGAGCTGCACGAGTACAAGATGCAGAAGAAGATCACCGCCCTGGCCCCGCGCGACGGCTCGGTCAACCCCGAACAGGTCATGCGCAAACTGCTGGGCGCCGGCGGGGATCTCTAGGTTACGGCGTTTTACCAAACGCCGTAACCAGCCGACGCTGCGCGCCGCCCAGAGCGACAATTTGTCATTCAAAAGGCAAGGCATGACCAGAAGGTCTATGCCTTGCCTTTTTCATGCCAAGTGGTGCATGGGGGACAGGTTGCTTTGTGCCAATCGTCCTCGTGTGTCTATTAATTTTTCGCGCACATGCCGCGCTGCTGGGTGCGGGCGTATATCCTGTCTTATTGTCAGCAAAACGAAACAGGGAAGGCATCAGATGCAACCTCGACAACAGCGCGACGCGTATCCACAGCCGGTGTGCAGCCGTCGTATCTTCTTGGGTAGCGCTCTTGCTGCGAGCGCTACCGTTGTTGCCGGCGCGCTCGCCGGCTGCCAGCGCCCGTCCACGCTCAAGGTGGTTCAGCCCACGACGGGCGGCGGTCGCGACGACCTGTCCGATTCCGTTATCGGCAAGGACAAGATCCGCATCGGTATGGAGGCGGCCTACGCCCCGTACAACTGGCAGGTTTCCGAAGCCAGTGAGTACACCA
The DNA here is from genome assembly GCA_048502435.1 of Collinsella aerofaciens. Lineage (GTDB taxonomy): Bacteria > Actinomycetota > Coriobacteriia > Coriobacteriales > Coriobacteriaceae > Collinsella > Collinsella aerofaciens_CL. The sequence goes on along the minus strand of DBFRXD010000037.1, from coordinate 9,073 downwards.
TCCCCATCGACAACGTGCAGGGCGCCTACGCCGATGGTTACGACGTGCAGATTGCCAAGATCGTCTGCAAGGCCCTCGGCGGCGAGCCCGTTGCCGTCAAACAGAGCTTTTCGGGCCTTATCGATTCGCTCAACAACGGCCAGATCGACCTCATCATCGCCGGTATGAGCGCCACGCCCGAGCGTGAGGAGTCGGTCGGCTTCTCCGACCCGTATTTCATTGGCTACTTTGGCCTGTTCGTAAAAGAGGGTTCCCCCTACCAAAACGCCACCAAGCTCAGCGACTTTAGCGGTGCCACGGTACTCGGCCAAAAGGACACCATGCTCGATACCGTCATTGACGAGATCCCGGGCGTTGTGCACAAGAACCCAGTCGATTCGGTCCCCACGGTGTTCTCGAACCTGCTGCAGGGTACCTGTGACGCCGTGACGTACAACACCGAGAACGAGAAGGGCTATATGGCCCAAAATCCGGGCATTGTCCCTATTCATTTTGCCGAGGGCGAGGGCTTTAAGCAGGAGGTCGCGGCAAACGTCGGCTGCCGCAAGGGCTCGGACAAGCTGCTTAAGCTCATCGACAAGACACTCAAGGGCATTAGCCAAGAGGAACGCGACCAAATGTGGGACGCGTGCCTCGATCGTCAGCCGGCATAGGGAGGCAGCATGAAAACCATCAATCGTCTGGCCTCCTTTATCAAGGCCGACCACTGTTATGTGTACCTGGGCACGAGCGTCATCGCGGCGCTCGGCCTGGCGTTTAGCCAGCGCAATCCCACACCGCTGAGCTTCTTGGCGCCCACCGGTATCTTCCAGGATTGCCTTTGGGCGATTCTTTGGGCCTGGATTGTCGTATCGGCGGCGGCGCTTGTCACCAAGCTTATGCACTGGAGCGACTATCGCGAAAAGTCGCCGTTCGCATCCGAGCGTTTCCGTCGCGGTACGCGCCTGGGCAGCTATGTCGTGGTCGCCATCGCGGCAATTTTCTTTATCGACCGTTGCGTCATGTCGTTTATCGACCTGGTGCAGGTGAGTATTGTCTCGGATTCCAACCCCAGCGACTTTTTGTCGAGCCTGGTCTACATGACCTACAAGAGCGGGGACTTCTTCATCCGCGGTATCGAGATCACCATCGCGCTTGCCACTTTCGGCACCGTCATCGCATTCTTCCTGGCGCTGCTCTTTGTGTTCCTGCGTATTCAGACCTTCGATCGCGTGGACAACGACCTGGTGCGCTTCTTTAAGAGTATCGGCCGCGGCTTTGCGACCGTCTACTCTACCATCGTGCGCGGCACGCCCATGATGGTTCAGGGCCTGCTCATCTATTACGCGGGCTTCACCGTTTTGCGCGGCATGGGCTTCGAGACCGCTCAGGCCAACCAGATTTGGAGTACCTTCACCGCCGGCCTCGTCACCATCTCGCTCAACTCCACCGCCTACATGATGGAGGTCCTGCGCGGCGGCATCGAGTCCATCGATCCCGGCCAGGCCGAGGCAGCGCGCTCGCTGGGTCTGTCGCAGTGGCAGGCCATGCGCAAAGTCGTGTTCCCCCAGGGCATTAAAAACGCGATTCCGGCGCTCACCAACGAGCTCATCATCAACATCAAGGACTCGTCGGTGCTTTCGGTCATCGGCGTGTTCGACCTCATGTACGCCACCACCACCGTCGCCGGCGTGTACTACCGCCAGATGGAGGTCTACTGCGTGGCGCTCGTGGTCTACCTGATCCTGACGCTCGTGGCGAGCCGCCTGCTCGAGGCCTTTGGCAAAAAGCTCGGCGCCGAGGCTCCGGCCACGCTGCCCAGCTCCAACTAGGCGCAAGACGAGGAGAATCATCATGGCAGATACCACTACCACCGGCGCTGTGACCGCCGCACAAACTAAAGAGCCGCTCATCCGCGTCGAGGGCCTGCGCAAGAGCTTTGGCTCGCTCGAGGTGCTCAAAGGTATCGACCTGTCCGTCAAATCCGGTGAGGTCGTCACCATTATCGGCGCCTCGGGCTCGGGCAAGTCGACCTTCCTGCGCTGCCTCAACCTGCTCGAGACCCCGGACGCGGGCCATATCTGGTTCCACGGCCAGGACCTTACGGCCGAGCGCTGCAATATCAATAAACTCCGCGAGGACATCGGCATGGTGTTCCAGGGCTTTAACCTGTTCAACAACATGGATGTGCTCGACAACTGCACGCTCGCGCCCGTCACGCTCAAAAAGATGAGCAAGGCCGAGGCCGAAAAGGTCGCGCTGGAGCATCTGACCAGCGTGGGACTCGAAAAGTTCGCGCACGCCGCCGTGGGTCGCCTGTCCGGTGGTCAAAAACAGCGCGTGGCCATCGCTCGTGCCCTGTGCATGAATCCGCAGATCATGCTGTTCGACGAGCCGACCTCAGCGCTTGACCCCGAGATCGTGGGAGAGGTGCTCGAGGTCATGCGCAAGCTCGCTGCCGACGGCATGACCATGGTCGTCGTCACGCACGAGATGGCTTTTGCCCGCACGGTGTCCGACCGCGTGGTCTTTATGGACAAGGGCGTGGTGCTCGAGGATGCGGCACCGGCTGAGCTCTTCGGCAATCCCAAGCACCAGCGCACCCGCGAGTTCCTCTCGCGTTATCTCGAGGACAAATAACCGTCTGCAAACGCTTACGTGGCAGGGCCGCTCCCGTGGAGCGGCCCTTGTCGTCACAATTGAAAGGATGTCATGGCCGAGGTTTGGCGCTTTTTTGCGCACGAGGATGATTTTGTCGATATAGACGAGGCCGGTGCGTGCGAGCGCCTGGGCCGCGTGCTGTCGTTTCCGACCATTTCGAGCATGGATGCCGAGGCGGTGGACTGGCAGCCGTTCGACGACCTGCGCGCGTATATGCAGCAGGCGTGGCCGCGCGTGTTCGCGGCGGGCGAGGTCGAGCTTATCGACCATTCGCTATTGGTGACGCTTTCCGGCTCCGACCCCTCACTCAAGCCCGTTATGCTCATGGGCCACATGGACGTGGTCCCCGTGGTGCCGGGTACCGAGGCCGACTGGACGCACGCCCCCTTTAGCGGCCACGTGGACGACACCTACATTTGGGGTCGCGGCGCTATCGACATGAAGGATCAGGTCGCAGGCATTCTCGAGGCTGTCGAGTATGCGCTGGCGCACGATTGGCAGCACGAGCGCACCCTGCTGCTCGCCTTTGGCCAGGACGAGGAAACCACGCAGTTCGGTGCGGGTGCCATCGGCCGCGCGCTCGAGGAGCGCGGTATTGAACTTGAATACCTGATCGACGAGGGTGACTACCGTATCGTTTCGGCTGCCGAGTACGGCGCGGGCGAGGGTTGGCTTATGCATGCCGATCTCGCGGAGAAGGGCTACGCCGATATCGTGTTGAGGACGCGTAGCGAGGGCGGGCATTCGTCCAACCCCTACGGTGGCACGTCGCTCGAGGTGCTCAGCCGTGCCATCGCCGTAATCTGCGATATCGAGTGGCCGACGCGCGTCACGGACCTGCTTGCCGCGCAGCTTGTCGAGCTGGGGCTCTACACGGCGGATGAGATTGCCGCCAACGGGGGCGCCATTGTCCGCGATTGCCTCGCCAGCAAGAAGCTCTATCCGCGCGTGACCACCACCTGTGCACCGACCCAAATCGAGGGCGGTAGCACCGGTGCTAACGTGATGCCGCAGGATATGTGGGCCAACATTAACTTCCGCATGCTCGAGGGCACGAGCGTGGCCGATGTCGTTGCCCGCTGCCGTGAGGCGGTTGCCGGGGCGGACCTTGCCGATCGTGCCGAAGTGGAGCTGGGCCCCGGCAGCTCCGAACCCTCGCCGTCCCCGTGCATCGGTGGTCCCGGCCTCGAGGCCGTTCGCGCCATTGCCGCCCGCTACTTCCGCGATCCAAAGGGGACGGAGGAAAACGGATCATCCGAGCCGTTGGCGATTGTCCCCTCGACCGTGATTGGCGCGACCGACGCTGCCAACTACCAGAGCATTTGCTCTGAATGCATTCGTTTTTCGGCGTTTGTGGTCGACGATGACGAGTGCGACCGCGGCGTCCACGGCACCAACGAGCGCATCACCCGCCGCGCCTACCTCCAGGGTGTTCGCTTCCTCATCGCCCTGCTTCAAACGCTCTAGAATGTGACAAAGCGACGCTCCCTTTGTTAGCCGTTGGGGACGTTCTTAAACGACTAGCCGTTAAGGAACGTCCCCAACGGCTACGTCCACTCATTCCGTGCGGGTTATATGCAGGTTTGCCTGCGCACGCTATCATGTATGGGTTAGACCGCAACTATGTACCCCGTACGCGAAGGGATGCGCATGTATCTGAAGATCGACATGTTCTAGCTGGACTTACCCCCGCAGTGGCGCCGTGCGCCCCATCAATTCTGCCGATTTTCACCTTCACGCATATAAAGGAGTCCCGTCATGCGCGACAAGCTCGAAAAGATCATCAAGGCCTACGAGGAGCTCGAGAAGAAGCTTTCCGACCCGGCCGTCGCCTCCGATATCAAGGAGTTCACGCGTCTCAACAAGGAGTACGCGCACCAGTCCGACCTCATCGCCGCCTCGCGCGAGTACATCGGCGCGCTTGATGACATCGAGGCTGCCAAGGAAATGCTCCACGATACTACCGATGCCGATGAGAAGGAGATGCTCCAGATGGACATCTCCGAGAACGAGGAAAAGCTCCCGCAGCTCGAGGAAGACATTAAGTACATGCTCATCCCGAGCGACCCCAACGATGACAAGAACACCATCGTCGAGATTCGCTCCGCCGCCGGTGGCGACGAGGCGGCCATCTTTGCCGGCGATCTGTACAAGATGTACCAGCGCTTCTGTGAGTCGCGCGGCTGGAAGACCACCGTGCTCGACTCCAGCCCCAGCGAGGCCGGCGGCTTTAAGTCTATCGAGTTCAAGGTCGAGGGCGACCGCGTCTACTCCGTCATGAAGTTCGAGTCCGGCGTGCACCGTGTCCAGCGCGTTCCCAAGACCGAGTCCCAGGGTCGCATCCAGACCTCCACGGCTACCGTCGCCGTGCTTCCCGAGGCCGAGGAGATTGACGTCCAGATCAACCAGTCCGACCTGCGCATCGACACTTACTGCGCTTCGGGCCCTGGTGGTCAGTGCGTTAACACCACCTACTCCGCCGTGCGCATCACCCACCTGCCCACCAACACCGTGGTGCAGTCGCAGGAGCAGCGCTCCCAGATTCAGAACCGCGAGGTCTGCATGCAGATGCTGCGCGCCCGTCTGTACGAGATGGAGCTCGAGAAGCAGCAGGCTGAGCTCGGTGCCGAGCGCCAGAGCCAGATCGGCCACGGCAACCGTTCCGAGAAGATCCGTACCTACAACCAGCCCCAGGACCGCGTGACCGATCACCGCATCGGTTTCAACTCCACCTACAATGGCGTCCTCCTGGGCGACCAGCTCGGCACCGTCATCGAGGCACTCGCCGCCGCCGAGCGAGCCGAGAAGCTGGCACAGGCTGTTTAAGTTACGGCGTTTTACCAAACGCCGTAACTGCTCGACGCTGCGCGCCGCCCAGAGCGACAATTTGTCATTCAAAAGGCAAGGCATGACCAGAAGGTCTATGCCCTGCCTTTTTCATGCCAACTTGTTCGCTCTGGACGTCGCTCGCTGACATTGCCAAAACATCGGCGTTTCCTTGGTTGTCAAATGATCCGTAGGGAGTCATTGGTGACATTGCCTTGATATTTTATTCAGTCGGCTGTGATGTCATTTGAGCTGCTTACCTGCTTAAGGCAATTGACGGCATAAGTCCGCTATCGAAAATATTGCTCAAAATATCGTTCAAGAAGTCGCGGAGCGATTTTTGATGGGTCGTGCGTCAAGCGATGTGACAAGTTCTTGGTTAGATATTGGTCAGTTTTGGGGCAACCTTGCCAAAAACTTGACGGATGCAGATTTAGACGTCGACGAATGAACAATTCAGGTGGGCTCCAAGCAAAAATCTGGGCTGATTATCGATAATCGCCTTCAATCGTCCCTTGCCAAGCGCTGGCCTCGCGTACAATCTGCTCCGACATTCGCGCGCCGCCCGGCGCTTAAGAGGGGAGGACCCCATGGCAAACGAGATCTGGACCATCAAGCGTTGTCTCGAGTGGACCAAGGAGTACCTGGCCGAGCGCGGCGAGGAGCATCCCCGTCTTTCTGCCGAGTGGCTGCTGTGCGCGGCCACGGGCCTGGCGCGTATCGACTTGTATATGCGCATGGACGAGACGCTTAACGCGGCCCAGCTCGAGACCATGCATGCGGCCGTTGTCCGCCGCGCTAAGGGCGAGCCGCTGCAATACATCACGGGCAGCACGCAGTTTCGCATGATCGACGTCGCGTGCGCCCCCGGTGTGCTCATTCCGCGCCCCGAGACCGAGATGCTCGTCGAGGAAGTCCTCAATTATCTGGATGCCGAGGTACTGAGCCCCGAGGCCGCTGCCCGTCAGCGTGTTGAGCTGCCTTGGAACGATGAGGTCGAGGAGGCACGCAAGGCCGAGGCCGCATTGGCCGACGAGCGAGCGACGGCCGAGCGCCATGCCGCCAACCTGACGGCCGCCGATGAGGCTGCGCTGGGTAGCGACGTGCTCGGTAGCCGCGCCTATGCCGAGGAGCTTGCCGATCGCGAGGCCGAGGAAGCCGCCGCGCAGGCGGCAGAAGCCGAAGCGGCAGAAGCAGAGGCCATGGAAACCCCCGAGCCCGAACTCGACGAATACGGCATCGCCATCGAGGGCAGCGTCGACCACGAGGCGTCCCTGACGCAGGATGCCGCTGCGCCTGCTCCAACCGAGCCCCGCATCGCCCGCGTTCTCGAGGTCGGCTGCGGCACGGGCTGCATCTCGCTCTCGCTTGCCTGGGAGCGACGCGGCCACGTTACCTGCACCGCTACCGATATCGAGCCGCGCGCCATCGATCTGGCCACCAAAAACCGCGATGCGCTCGGGCTCACGTCCGACGAGGTCGCCTTCAGTCTCACGAACCTGGTGAGCTCCATTCCCCGTGAAGAGTGGGGCACCTTTGACGTACTCGTCTCCAACCCGCCCTACATCCCCACCGATGTCATGCGCTCGCTGCCGCACGAGGTCAAGGACTTTGAGCCCGATCTGGCGCTCGAGGGTGGCGCCGACGGCCTCGATATCTTCCGCCGCTTGCTCAACGCGGCGCCCTACATGTTGCGCGCCGGCGGCCTCTTTGCCTGCGAGCTCTACGAGGGCGCGCTCGACGCTGCGGCCGAGCTCTGCCGCCAAGCGGGTCTGTCGGACGTGCGCATCGTCCACGACCTCACCGATCGCCCCCGCATCGTCCGAGCCATCGTCACCGAGCCCAAACAGCGCCAGTAATATTTATTAACTGGTTAGCAAAAATTATAAATTAGTTTATAATTAGGACGGCTGAAAGAGGTCGGCCCATGCAACCCCCTACCTTTCGGGAAATCATTGCCCTACTCAAGCACGATGGATTCGTGAAGGTCGCGCAAGTCGGTAGTCATGCTAAGTATGTTTCTGGTGACCGTGTTGTCACCGTGAACGGCTCTGGTGGCGATCGACCAAAGAAGGGCACATGGGCAAGTATTCGTCGCCAAGCTGGATGGTAGTTGGAGGCAAAATGAGGCAGCGATTTACCTATGACTGCGTTCTCATAAAAGAAGACGACGGTTACTGCGCTAGCTTCCCGCAGATTCCCGGCGCCTTTGCCGATGGCGATACGCGCGAAGAAGCGATTGCCCATGCCACCGAGGCACTGATGGCGTTTTTGGCCGACGACCTCAACAACGGTTTGACTCCGGCAGGGTACGAACGCTCGGCCGAGGTCGTGGCCCTTTCAGTCGAAATCGACCACGAGGACGCTCGGGAAGCGGCGTGCCGAACATTTAAAGACGCAGCGCTGGACCTCAAAGTCTCCGCTCCGCGGATTACCGCGCTGGTCAAAGCCGGAAAGCTCGATGTTGAACTCGTCGACGGCCGTCGGATGATAACGATAGACAGCATCGAGCGCTACGCCGCCCAAGAACGCCACGCCGGCAGGCCAAAGAAGTTCGTCGCAGTCCAATAACCCCCTCACTTTCACCGACTACTAGAGCCGCTCACCAAACCAACATGCGCTCTGGGCAAATAGGTTGAACGTTTCGTGCGAGAATGCCCCACAGTAAACAAACTTGCACCAGAGCGTAAGGGGCTGGCATACACATGCAGACGGTCTATCGGGTATACGAGGGAACGCGCGAGCCGCATCGGCTTGCCGTCGAGCGCACGGCCGAGGTGCTCGGCCGCGGCGGCCTGGCTTTGATCCCGACCGAGACCGTCTACGGTGTCGCCGTGGCAGTCAACGCCTTCTCGGACGCCGTGCCCCAAGATACAAGCGAATTCCCATCGTGGCCGCGCGATCCGCAGGCTGCCGTCAATGGCGCCGCAGTTCCTGCGCTCGGCACCGGCTATCGCCGTATCTTCACTCTCAAGCAACGTGAACTCACGCAAACCGTCGCTTGGCTGGTCGATGGCGTCGAAGCACTCGACCGCTATGGCGTGGATATCCCGGAAGATGCCCGCATACTCGCGCGACGATGCTGGCCGGGAGCCCTGACTATCGTGGTCAAGGCAGCCCCCTGCGTGCCGACCTTTATGCGCGCTGCCGACGACACGGTGGCACTTCGCGCTTCGGCCTCGCCCGTGGTGCAGGCGCTCATTCACGTCTGTGGCAGCCCCCTTGCCTGCACCAGCGCCAACACGCATGGCGCGCCCGCGCCGGCAAGTTTTATCACGGTGGAGGGTCGCATCCTGGAGGGGGTCGATGTTGCCGTCGACGCCGGTGAGACCCCGTGTCGCGACGCCTCGACCATCGTGTCGTTTCAGCACGGCGAGCTCCAGATCCTGCGCCAAGGCGCACTTCCCGCATCAGAGATCGAACGGGTCCTGTCCGACCCGATGCAATAGAAAGGTTTAAGCGATGTCGTTGAATCTGGGCAGCCTGGGCATGGAAGATGCCTCGTTTGACTTTGGCGGTTCCTACATCATGGCGCTCGACTGCGGCACCACCTCGGTACTTGCGACCATCGTCGACGAGTACGGCTGCATCGTCGCGCAGGCACGTC
>DBFRXD010000036.1:0-7493 GCA_048502435.1 Collinsella aerofaciens | reverse complement strand
CATATGCCTGCGGTATCATATTGCGCCGTGTATCGTTTCCAAACACACGTCTCTATAACGTAACAGGAGATCACATGGACGCAACCGCAATTATCCTCGCTGCCGGCGAGGGCACCCGCATGAAGTCGAACCACTGCAAGGTTTCGCACAAGATCCTGGGCAAGCCCATGGTCCAGTGGATCGTCGACGCCACCATCAAGGCCGGCTGCAGCCGCGTCGTGGTCGTCATCGGCAGCCACGCCGACGAGATGCGCGCCCTCATCGACGGCGCCTACGCCAGCAGCGCCACCAAGGTCGAGTGCGTCGAGCAGACCGAGCGCCTGGGCACCGGTCACGCCGTGAAGGTCGCGCTCGAGGCCTGCGGCATCACGCAAGGCCCCGTCGTCGTGCTCAACGGCGACCTGCCGCTCATCACCGCCGACACCGTCGCCAAGTTCGCGCAGACCGTCGCCACCGGCGAGCTCGCCTGCACCGTCATGACCATGACCCCGCCCGACCCCTTTGGCTACGGCCGCATCAAGCTGGGCGCCGACGGCCAGATCGAGCGCATCATCGAGCAGAAGGACTGCACGCCCGAGCAGGCCGCCACGCTGCTGGAGTGCAACGCCGGCTGCTACGCCTTTGACGGCGCGCAGCTCGCCGCCCACATTAACGAGATCGGCAACGACAACGCGCAGTCCGAGTACTACCTGCCCGACATGCTCGAAATCCTCAAGGGTCACGGCCAGGTGGTCTCCATCTTCCACTGCGACGACTACCGCGACGGCCTGGGCGTCAACAGCCGCATTCAGCTCGCGCAGCTCACCGCCATCGCGCGCGACCGCATCAACGAGCACTGGATGGCCGAGGGCGTCACGTTCATCGATCCCACGCAGGCCTGGATCGGTCCCGATGCCGTCATCGGCCGCGACACCGTCGTGTGGCCGCAGACGCACCTGATCGGCCACGTCACCGTGGGCGAGGAGTGCCAGCTCGGCCCCAACAGCCGCCTCACCGACACCACCGTCGGCAGCGGCTGCACCATCGATGAAACCATCGCCGTCGAGGCCGTCATCGAGAACGGCGTCGACTGCGGCCCGCGCGCCTACCTGCGCCCGGGCACCCATATGCTCGACGGCTCCAAGGCCGGCACGCACGTGGAGATCAAGAAGTCCACGATCGGCGAGGGCTCTAAGGTGCCGCACCTGTCCTACATCGGCGACACCACCATGGGCTCCGGCGTCAACGTGGGCGCGGGCTCCATCACCTGCAACTACGATGGCGTGCACAAGCACAAGACTGTCATCGGCAAGGACGCCTTCATTGGCTCCGACACCATGATGGTCGCGCCCGCCCAGATTGGCGACGGCGCGCTCGTGGCCGCCGGCTCCGTCATCACCGAGCCGGTCCCGGCAGACGCACTTGGCCTGGGTCGTGCCCGCCAGATAAATATTGAGGGCTGGGCCGCCGATTATCGCCGCCGTCTGCACGAGGACGACGAGGTATAACGTTTTACCAAGCATCTAAGGAGCTGTTCCCATGGGGGCGGCTCCTTTTTCTATCGTGACCTGCGCAACCGGATGAGTGGTCGGTTCGTGTCCGTTGACGGTAAAGACGTTATCAAGACCCGATTAACCCCGCCGCGCGGTTACAATGCAACAAGGCATCTATATGGCATTCGATATAAAGGAGAAGGGTAATGCCGATTAATGATCCCGAGAAGTCGGAGAATATGCGCAAGTCCATCCGCGTGTATTCCGGTTCCTCCAACCGTCCCCTCGCTCAGAAGATCGCTGAGTACCTTGGGGTCGAGCTTTCGGGCCTTACGCTAAAGCAGTTCGCCAACGGTGAGATTTACGCCCGCTACGACGAGACCGTCCGCGGCGCCGACGTCTTCCTGATTCAGTCCGTGGCCGGCGGCAACGTCAACGACATGCTCATGGAGCTGCTCATCGCCACCGACGCTGCCAAGCGCGCATCCGCCCGCTCCATCACCGCCGTCATCACCCACTACGGCTATGCCCGCCAGGACCGCAAGGCCGGCCCGCGCGAGCCCATCACCGCCCGCCTCGTCGCCAACCTGCTCGAGCGCGCCGGCGTCAACCGCATCATCACCCTCGACCTGCACCAGGGCCAGATCCAGGGCTTCTTCGATATCCCGGTTAACCACCTGTCCGCGCTGCCTCTGTTTGGCCAGTACTACAACGACATGCACTTCGACACCGACAACCTGGTTGTCGTCTCCCCCGACGTGGGTCGTGCCAAGGCCGCCAAGAAGCTGTCCGACATGCTCGGCTGCGACCTGGCCATCGCCCACAAGGGCCGTCCGCGCCACAACGCCGCCGAGGTCATGGGCATCATCGGTGACATCAAGGGCAAGACCTGCATCATCAACGACGACATGATCGACACCGCTGGCACCCTGTGCGCCAACGTCAAGGAGCTCAAGGCTATGGGCGCTGGCGATATCTACGTCTGCGCCACCCACGGCATCTTCTCCGGTCCGGCCATCGAGCGTCTGAACGAAGCCCCCATCGTCGAGTGCGTCGTCACCGACGCCATCCCCGTCGAGGTGGGCGGCAAGATCAAGACCATCTCGGTCGCCGAGGAGTTCGCTCAGGCCATCTCCGCCGTTTACCACGAGGAGCCCGTCTCCACGCTCGTCGGCGGCGACTTCGCGCTGTAATCCAGTGTGCAGCGCATCATCTTTGGTGTTTTTAAAGGGTCGGAGGCTCGCTTCCGACCCTTTTTCTACCCCTCGACAACCTGCCATGGACAGTTAGTTCAGATTTGTATTAATTTAGGCATTCGTTTGGGCCATTTAATACGTCGAAAGCGCTCTTGCCGGCATAATTCCGCTCGATCCCTCCGCCTATGGATCTCTTCACCATGCCGTTGGCCCCATTTTGCCCACCGATTCCTTCAACAACGGCAATACACCCCGGCCGCCTTATACAAATCTGAACTAACTGTCCAACACCCACCCCAGTAGATGCCTCCAAGGCCAGCCCATCGCTCCATTCTCCACTTTTTCAAGGCATTCCGCATGATCACGCTACCGCCCGCGGCGCGCGACACCCCTTTGAGCGAAAAGAACGATACTGCAGCATCATTTCGCCAACGGATTAGTACCTTATAGCTATGACGACCGTGATTTCACATCTCTCCGCCCTCCGCGCAATTCGCCGCGCTCGACGGGCGTACTCCGCGCTTCCCTGGGACGCCATCGATGACGAGCATCAGACACAAGCCCTCGAAGGTTGCGTCCCCAACAAGGACGCCATAGACTTTGCGGCCCTTGCAATACTTGACGCCTGGAGCGAAGACGACTCCGAGTGTCTAGATCTCTTTGTTGCGGGCGGCAACAACAGACGACCCGACGGACGGCTCCTCCAGCACACCATCACCGCCCCTCTTCCCCAAGGTGCAATCATGCACATCGAAGCCGACATCTACGCAACGTCTCCTGCCATGACAGCCATGCTTTGTTCCAAGAATGAATCAGTCGCCAAAACCTTGATGCTACTCATGGAACTGCTCGGAACCTACTCCCTTCCCCCCGGGGCAACATACCCCATTGCCTATGACGCCATCTGGCCCAAGGGCGATGACTGCGCAGCGACGGGCGATCTTGATTGCTTGGGCGACCAGTCGGCGACCGAACAACAGAACGAGACCCGCTACGAACAGGCACACTACAAACGCGAGCCCGCCACAACTATCGAAGAGCTCGAGGCGGTCGCACGCTTCGCCAAAAGTAGCTCATACACCTCGTTTCGCACGGCAGTCAATCTCGCCCGACCCGGATCTGCATCCCCAGCCGAATCCCTAATGTTTGCCGTTCTCGGAGCGCCCATGCGCTTTGGCGGATTCGGATGTTGCAGCCTGCCCATGGGAGGCCTGCTACTCAACTATCGAATCGACTTCGACACTCTTGCGGTCAACATGTCCTCCGGCATCCCTTACGCCATCTGCGACCTATATTGCCCGGCCGCCGGAGTCGACAACGAATACAACGGAATCGGGCATGAGCTTCAAAACGCTCGCATCCACGATGGCAATCGAAATAATGGCCTCAAGGCAATGGGCATCCACGTCCTGGTTATCAATCGCGACCAAATGAAAGACCTTGTTGCACTCGAAGCCTTCGCCCAGACGATGCATCGACTCGCGGGAGTCCGATTCCGATACCGTATCAAGGGCTATCGCAAGCGTCAGGCCGCTTGGCTCAACGCCCTGCGGGCCGGAATCGGCCTTGCGCCGGTCTAAACGGCGAATCACCCGTGCACCGTCGAGCAGGGCTGGACAGTTAGTTCAAATACGTATAAATGGACACATTGAATTAGGCTGTTTTGCAGTTATCTCTATACCATTCGCCCGATTTGAAGGCAGGGTAGACTTCAAAACAGCGTCATATGGACTAACTAAAGCTCCAAAACAACGTATCGGCATTGAATCGAGCAATTCGAGTTCTCAGAACTTATACGTATCCGAACTAACTGTCCACCTCGATTTCGACGGCCGTCCAAACGCCCTCAAATAACCTCAATTGCCCTCCATTTGACAGCGGCAACAGGGTCGCTCACCATAGCAGGCGACAAATCAACGAAAGGATGAACATGGCAGCTGCACAGCCGCTTAAGATTCGCATGGTTGCCGGACTTGGCAACCCTGGCGAGGAATATGCCGAGACCCGTCACAACGCTGGTTTCAAAGCAATCGACGAGCTGGCCCGTCAGGCCGGCGTCACGTACTGGAAAAACCAAGCAGGCGCCGAGGTCGCGCTCATCAACATCAACGATCCCGAGGAAGAGGGCGGCAAGCGCCAGATTGTACTGGTCAAGCCGCAGTCGTACATGAACACCTCGGGCGGCCCCATCTCCAAGCTTTGCCGCGAATACAAGATCAAGGCCGAGGAGCTGCTCGTAATCCACGACGAGCTCGACATTCCCGCCGGCGACGTACGTGTTAAGGTGGGCGGTGGCCACGCCGGTCACAACGGCCTGCGCTCCATCATCGACAAGATGGGCAGCCGCGACTTCAGCCGCATCCGCACCGGCATCGGCAACCCTCCCGGCAAGATGGCCGTCGCCGACTACGTGCTTAAGCAGCTGCGCGCCCGCGAGGCCGAGGACTTCCAGGACACCTGCGCCCGCGCCGCCGACGCCGCCGGCCTGGCGATCGTCCACGGCGTAATCTACGCCCGCGATCACGTAAACGGCTCCGCTTCCGCCAACGGCAAGCACTAAAACCTACCATTTAGGGATGTTTATTTTGGCAGGTTTTATCTGCGGAAACGCCGCAGTCGGCACATCGCAATAAACACGCTGCCACCATACATGCATAACGCTCCAAAGGGGGCCGGTCTCACCGATGCGCGAGACCGGCCTCCTTTGCCGTTTTGCCTGATAAAACCTGCCAAAATAAACCTGTCCCCAAATGGCCGGTCACTTTTCTCGCCTGCCAAAGATACACGTAAGCGACATGTCCATGAGGGTATAATTTGCACCGTATGTCTGCACAACGCCTGTGCACGTACGGTTTTATTCGGGCTGCCGTCCATTTCCGTGGAGGCACGGTTCGGCCGCCCTAACAAGAGAGGGGTTCTATGTATAAGATCCTGGAGAAGACGCAGTTCTCGGAGAAGGTGTTCAAGTTCCGCATCGAGGCGCCTGCAATCGCCAAGCATGCGCACGCTGGACAGTTCCTCATGGTTCGCGCCAACGAGACGGGCGAGCGCGTCCCGTTTACCCTGGCCGGCTGGAACGGTGACGAGGGCTGGGTCGAGTTCATCTTCATGGTGATCGGCAAGACCACCGAGATGCTTTCCACCTACGAGGCCGGCGAGTCGCTGCGCGACGTCGTGGGCCCGCTGGGCGTTCCCACCGAGATGGCCGAGGGCCCCTGCGCTGTCATTGGCGGCGGCGTCGGCCTGGCAATTGCCTTCCCGGTCGCCAAGCACCTGGTCGAGACCGGCCACGAGGTGCACGCCATCATGGGCGCCCGCACCAAGGACCTCCTGCTCATGGAGGACCAGTTCCGCGAGCTCCTCGACGAGGACCACATCCACATCACCACTGACGACGGCTCCTACGGCGAGCAGGGCGTTGTCACCGCTCCGCTGGAGCGCCTGCTGCAGGACAAGGCCGTGAGCCAGGTCTTCTGCGTCGGCCCCGTTCCGATGATGAAGTTCTCGACCCTCACCGCCCAGAAGTACGACACCCCCATCACCGCGTCGCTCAACCCCATCATGGTTGACGGCACCGGTATGTGCGGCTGCTGCCGCGTCGAGGTGGGTGGCGTGACCAAGTTCGCTTGCGTCGACGGCCCCGACTTCGATGCCACCCTGGTCGACTGGGATGACCTTCGTGCCCGCCAGGCCGCTTACCGTTCCGAAGAGGGCGCGTCCCTCAAGGCCTATGAGGAAAAGAGCTGCGCATGCCACTAGTTAACGGTCGTTTCGTTGCCGATATGAAGTCGCCCCGCACCCCCGATAACGAGGAGCCGGCTGCCGAGCGCGCCTGCGACTTCCGCCCCGTCGACAAGGGCTTCACCGAGGAGATGGCGCTGGCCGAGGCCGAGCGCTGCCTCAACTGCAAGAAGCCGTTCTGTGTTGAGGGCTGCCCCGTCAACATCAACATTCCCCGCTTTATCGAGCAGATCCGCGCGAAGGACTTCGGCGGCGCTCTCGATACCATCCGCGAGGACTCCATGCTTCCCGCTATCTGCGGCCGCGTCTGCCCGCAGGAGAACCAGTGCGAGGGTAAGTGCATCCGTGGTAAGAAGTCCGAGCCCGTGGCCATCGGCCAGCTCGAGCGCTTCCTGGGTGACCGCCCCGAGCTCGCCTCCACACCCAAGATGGCCCCCAAGAACGGCAAGAAGGTCGCCGTCGTCGGCTCTGGCCCGTCCGGCATCACCTGCGCCGGCGAGCTCGCCCGTAACGGCTTTGACGTTACCGTCTTTGAGGCCTTCTTTACCGGCGGCGGCGTGCTGGTCTACGGCATCCCCGAGTTCCGTCTGCCCAAGGCGGTCGTCAAGCGCGAGATTGACGGCCTGGAGGACATGGGCGTCAAGTTTGAGTACAACTCCGTCGTGGGCAACATGGCCACGGCCGAGGAGCTGTTCGAGCAGGGCTTCGACGCCATCTACGTGGCGACCGGCGCTGGCCTGCCCAAGTTCCTCAATGTCCCCGGCGAGAACCTGCCCAACGTCTTCTTCGCGAACGAGTACCTCACCCGCGTGAACCTGATGAAGGCCAACAAGTTCCCCGAGTACGACACCCCCACCAAGCACGGCAAGAACGTCGTCGTCTTTGGTGGCGGCAACGTGGCTATGGACGCCGTCCGCACCGCCAAGCGTCTGGGCGCCGAGCACGCCATCATCGCCTACCGTCGTACCGAGGACGAGATGCCCTGCCGTCGCGCCGAGCTGCACCATGCTAAGGCCGAGGGCGTCGAGGTTCTGCCGCTCGTCTCCCCGCTCGAGTTTGTCGCTGGCGAGGACGGCTCCGTGTG
>DBFRXD010000035.1:0-7144 GCA_048502435.1 Collinsella aerofaciens | reverse complement strand
GGATGAAGTCTCGGACGTCAACTTCTCCCGTCCAGATGCCTTCCTTGAAGCCTTCCCATGCCTCCTGCATTGTGTAACCACGCTCCTAGTTACGTGTAATGCGGCGCTCTCTCACACCGCTGCTTATTGAATTCTTGAATTTTCGGCTTGCACTACCGGCTTCTTCCGTTCTTCACCACATGTTGGTGCAGGGAAAAACGTTTGTCCACCTTGGAACTGCAACCCAAACCCAAGATTTCACCCGTCTGAGAAGGATAACATAGCCACCCCCTTCATCAGGGCTGTTATATGTTTCTTTTTTCATACCATTATGGCGTTTTTAACAAATCCGCAGGAAATGCGAGCGCGAACAACTACCGTTCACCGATTTGTTTGGTATTTTTCCTTGCCTTTGTACGACGTTCGCTCTAGCTGTTATGCCAGCTTTAGCAGAGTAAAGTGCCTCTGAGTAGGCTTTGGGACATGCCTTACGATCTACCCCTTACTTTGCTGATACCGACGGTGTACGGAGGTCGCCTAAAGGTTGTTTTCTAGGCATGACCCAAAATCTACCGTATAGGGTGCGCGTGCAAGGGTATCATCTTTCACCGAAAATAGTTTCTAGTGTTAGGGGTTTTCGGTGGAAGATACCGATTTCCATGAGCTTGGACGTCAGCTCCTTACTGAGTTTGGCGGCATTCACCAGCGCGTTTCGCGCTTTGTGGACAAAGCCCTCGGTGGCGAGATGGCCGTCATGCGCGCTCTCGTACTCGCCGGTGGTTCGCTCACACCGAGCGAACTCGCTGATCGTGCCTGGGTCTCGAGCGCCCGCATCGCCAACATCCTACGCGCTCTCGAGGCCAAGGGCTGGGTCGAGCGCGAGCACTCAAAGACCGACCGTCGTCGCGTACACGTCACGGTGACCGACAAAGGATTCCAGGATCTCGAAATCAAACGTCGGGAATTCGAGAAGCGCACCGCGGCTTTCCTCGAGCAGCTCGGCGAAACAGATACCCAAGAGATGGTGCGTCTTCTAAGGCGTGCCAACGAAATTATCGACCGCAATCAAGAAAGGAGAGATGCCGAGTGAGGATTCTCAAGCTCTTTAAAAAGCATATCCTGGCACTGATCGCAGCTATCGTACTTATCGTAATCAGCTGTAACGCCGATCTGGCACTGCCTACCTATATGAGCGATATCGTCGACGTGGGCGTGCAGCAAGGCGGCATCGCTTCGCCCGTGCCCGACACCATTCGCGCCGAATCGCTCGACGACCTCAAGCTCTTTATGAGCGCCAAGGACGCCAAAGCTGTGGAGGCGGTGTTTGGCAAGGCAGACAAAAATGGCATTCGCACGTACAAGGGCACCGAGGAGGAGCGCGCCGACGGCGGCAAAATTGCCGACATTATGAGCCTACCCGAGACTGTCGTCCTTTCGCTCAACCAGGGCATTGACGCCGACTCCATGGGTGACATGATGGGCTCGTCCAGCGAGAAAGACAACAACGCTGCCCAGGCCATGCCCACCCCGGAGCAGATGGCCGCAATGACGCCCGAGCAGCTCGCCGATATGCAGCAAAAAGCCGCAGCGGCACAGAACATGCAAAAGCAGATTGACGCCGATGGCGGCAAGATTACCATGAAGAGCCTGCGTCTAGGCGTTGAAGGCGGTCTGATCGACCAGAGCAAGCTCATCGAGGGCGCCAACCAGATGGCGGACAAAATGGGCTCCATGTCGGGCTCCATCGTCACTCAGCGCGCCGTGAGCTATGTGCAGGACGAGTACAAGGCACAGGGCATCGACCCAGCCGACGTGCAGAACGCCTACCTGAGCCGCATGGCAACCACGATGTTTGGGCTGTGCCTGGTGTCGCTCGTCGCCACCATCCTGACCGGTGCCGTGGCATCGCGCACCGCCTGCTCCATCGCCCGCGACCTACGCCACGAGACCTTCAACAAGGTTATGCACTTCTCGCCGGCCGAGGTGGGCAAGTTTAGCCAGGCCTCGCTCATCACCCGCTGCACCAACGATATTCAGCAGATCCAGATGGCCGCGACCCTGTTTATCCGCATGTGCCTTATGGCCCCTGTTATGGGCATCGTCGCCGTCATGCGCGTTCTGGCCAACCACACCGGCTTGGAGTGGACCATCGCGGTGGCCATCATCGCGGTCTCGGCCGTCGTCGGCGTACTCATGGGTCTCACCATGCCCAAGTTCAAAAAGATGCAAAGTTACGTGGACCGCGTGAACCTTACCGCCCGCGAGCTGCTCGACGGTCTTATGCCCATCCGCTCGTTCAACCGCGAGGAACATGAACTCGAGCGTTTTGACGCGGCTTCGCTCGACCTGATGACCACGCAGCTCTACACAAACCGAGCCATGAGCTTTATGATGCCACTCATGATGCTCGTCATGAACTGCGTCACCTTGCTTATCGTGTGGTTTGGCGCGCAGGGCGTGTCCGACGGTGTGATGCAGGTCGGCAACATGATGGCGTTTATCTCCTACACCATGCAAATCGTCATGGCGTTTATGATCCTCACCATGGTGTCGGTCATTCTGCCCCGCGCCGAGGTTGCCGCCGAGCGCGTGGAGGAGGTTATCACCTGCCCCGCCAGCATCAACGACCCCGCCTCACCCAAACTGCCCGCAGCCAGTGCGCCGCGCGGTGAGCTCACCTTCCGTGACGTGAGCTTCCAGTATCCCGATGCCCGCGCCGATGTCATCAGCGGCGTGAACTTCACCACGCATGCCGGTCAGATGCTCGGCATCATTGGCTCTACGGGCTCGGGCAAGTCCACGCTCGTACAGCTGATTCCGCGCTTATACGACGTCACGGGCGGCAGCATTTCGCTCGACGGCATCGACGTGCGCGACATGACCCTTTCCGAGCTGCGCCGCCGCATCGGTTACATCCCGCAGCAGGGTCGCCTGTTCTCGGGCACTGTCGAGAGCAACCTCAAGTTTGCCGGCGATATGGTGAGTGACGAGGATATGCGCCAGGCGGCACGCGTCGCCCAGGCGGAGGACTTTATCGCCGGGCGCGAGGGCGGCTACGACTCCCCCATCAGCCAGGGCGGTTCCAATGTTTCGGGCGGTCAGCGCCAACGTCTGGCCATCGCCCGCGCGTTGGCCAAAAAGCCCGAGGTCGTGGTGTTCGATGACTCGTTTAGCGCCCTCGACTACAAGACCGACGCGCGTCTGCGCGAAGAGCTGGCCAAAAACGTTACCAACGCCGCACTCGTGGTCGTGGCCCAGCGCATCGCGACCATCATGCACGCCGATCAAATCATCGTGCTCGACGACGGCCACGTGGTGGGCACCGGCACGCACGAGGAGCTGCTGCACAACTGCCCGGCATACCTGGAGATCGCACAGTCGCAGCTTTCCGCCGAGGAGCTGGGGCTCACCCAAGAAGAAATTGCAGCCGTTATGGAAGGAGGCGAGCGCTAATGGCAGACGAGACCAAGACTCAGATTCCCAAGCCCACCCGCCAACGCGGTCCCATGGGCCGCATGGGCGGCATGCGTCGCGGCGAAAAGGCCAAGGACTTTAAGGGCACCATGAGGCAGCTGCTCGGCTATATCGGTCAGCATAAGATTGCCGTGTTTACCGCCGTCGCCTTTGCCGTGTGCTCGGTCATCTTTAACATTGTGGGGCCCAAGGTGCTCGGCCAGGTTACCACCAAACTGTTCGAGGGCCTGGTTGCCAAGGTAAACGGTACCGGCGACGTTGACTTTGCCTGGATTGCCAAGACGCTCGGCTTTTTGCTCTGCCTGTATCTGGCAAGCTCTGTCTGCAGCCTCATCCAAGGCTGGCTCATGACCGGCGTCACGCAAAAGATTTGTTACCGTATGCGCAAGGAGATCGCCGCCAAGATTGCCGTCGTGCCGATGAGCTACTTCAACGGCCACAGCAAGGGCGACGTGCTCAGCCGCATCACCAACGACGTCGATACGCTGGGCCAGTCGCTCAACCAGAGCGTGACGCAGCTCATCACCTCGGTGACGCAGATTATCGGCGTGCTCGTCATGATGCTTTCGATCAGCCTGCCGCTTACCGGCGTCACCGTGCTCACGCTGCCGGCCGCCGCGATTATCTTGACCGTAATGATTCACTTCTCGCAGCCGTACTTCCGCGAGCAACAGCAGGTTCTGGGCGCCGTCAACGGCATTATCGAGGAGGACTTTGCCGGCCAGAACGTCATTCAGGTGTTCGACCGCGCCGAGGCCTCAATCGAAGAGTTCGACCGTCAAAACGACCGTCTCTTTATTAGTGGCTGGCGCTCGCAGTTCCTGTCGGGCCTGATGATGCCGCTTATGAGCCTGGTGGGCAACATGGGCTACGTGGGCGTCGTCGTGGTGGGCGCACAGCTCGCGCTGACCGGCAATGCCACGCCCGGCGACATCCAGAGCTTTATCCAGTACGTTCGCAACTTTACGCAACCCGTGCAGCAGCTGGGCAACGTGAGCAACACGATGCAGTCGATGGCCGCTGCCACCGAGCGCGTGTTTGAGTTCCTGGCCGCGCCCGAGGAGGAGCAGAAGGCCGACGCGCAGATTCCCGAGAAGCGCCCCGGCCACGTGGAGTTTGACCACGTCAAGTTTGGCTACACGCCCGACAAGACCATCATCCACGACTTTAGCTGCGAGGCGCAGCCCGGCCAGACCATCGCCATCGTCGGCCCCACCGGCGCCGGCAAGACCACGCTCATTAAGCTGCTGCAGCGCTTCTACGACGTGGACGGCGGTTCGCTGCGCGTCGAGGGCGTCGACGTGCGCGACTGGGACCGCGCGGCGCTGCGCGGCGAGTTTGCCATGGTGCTGCAGGACACCTGGCTGTTTAACGGCACCATCCGCGAGAACATCCGCTACGGACGCCCCGATGCGACCGACGCCGAGGTCGAGGCCGCCGCACGCACCGCACGCTGCGACCACTTTATCCATACGCTCGCCGGCGGTTACGACTTTATGATCAACGAGGAGGGCACTAACCTCTCACAGGGCCAGCGCCAGCTCGTGACCATCGCCCGCGCCATTTTGGCCGACCGCCCGGCACTGATTCTGGACGAGGCGACTTCCAACGTCGATACCCGCACCGAGGAGCTTATTCAGCGCGCCATGGATGCGCTGATGCAGGGCCGCACCAGCTTTGTCATCGCGCACCGCCTGTCCACGATCCGCAACGCCGACGTGATCTTGGTGATTCGCGACGGCGATATCGTCGAGAAGGGCACGCACGACGAGTTGCTCGCCCAGGGCGGCTTCTACGCCGACCTATATAACTCGCAATTCGACGAGGCGGCGTAAATTCTGCTGCAGGGAACGAATAACGCCCGAGAACGGGGACGCAGGACAACCTGCGCCCCCGTTTTTTCGTCCACGGCACTCGAATTAGCTCTCTTGGGGCCCGATTGACAGCCCCTTCCGGACCCCGTGGCCAAAAAAGGTCAAATATGAGTACTGTTACATTTTTAGTAGCAGCCAAAACCGCCTCAAATGACCTCTTTGCGGCTTCTATACGCCTTCAAATTAATCAAAACGCCCGTTAACATGCTTCTGTGTGCCAACGTTAATGAACATATTTGCTGTTATGCCTATTATCTTGTAAGCTCGATATGAGACTACGCCAGCAACATTACTCATATTTGCCATTTTTTGCCCACGGGGTATGCCGCAGAAGATCCAACTTGCTCCAGCGTGCCGTACGCCGACCCCCTTCCGGCGAGTGCCGACATTTTCCCAGATAAAACCGACCAAAATAAACCTGTCCCTTTTTGGTAGGTTTCGGGGTGACAAGGGGTTGCACTTTAGCGTGCGACAGCGGATAATGCCGAGCATTCGACAATACGCTTATTGCTCTTTCTATAGATTGAGGAGACCCCTATGGCCATGGAATTCAAACGCAGGCTGCCGATCCCCATGGAGATCCGCGAGGAAATGCCACTTTCTGCCGAGCTTACCGCCAAAAAGCAGGCATTTGACGCCGAGGTCGCCAAAGTCTTTACCGGCGAGGACGCACGCAAGGTGCTCATCATCGGCCCGTGCTCTGCCGACCGCGAGGATTCGGTGCTTGAGTACATGAACCGACTGGCCAAGACCGCCGAGGAGGTCAAGGACAAGCTCATCATCATTCCGCGCGTCTACACCAACAAGCCGCGCACCAAGGGCACCGGCTACAAGGGCCTGCTGCACAACCCCAACCCCGAGGCTCCCGACGATCTGCTCGAGGGCGTCAAGGCCATCCGCCATATGCACCTGCGCGTTATTGAGGAAACGGGCTTCTTCACCGCCGACGAGATGCTCTATCCGTCCAACTACCAATACCTCGTCGACCTGCTGAGCTATGTTGCCGTGGGCGCACGCTCGGTCGAAAACCAGGAGCATCGCCTGGTGTCGAGCGGCATTTCGGTACCCGTTGGCATGAAGAATCCCACTGCCGGCTCTACCACCGTTATGCTCAACTCCATTTACGCCGCGCAGGCGCACCAGAGCTTCATCTTCCGCAACTGGGAGGTCGAGTGCGACGGCAATCCGCTCGCGCACGCCGTTATGCGTGGCTACATCGGTCTCGATGGGCGCACCTACCCCAACTACCACTACGAGCACCTGGAGCGCCTGGCCGAGCGCTATACCGAGCATGCCGGCTATGCCAATCCGGCAGCGATCATCGACTGCAACCATGACAACTCGGGCAAGCGTCCGCTGGAGCAGTATCGCATTTGCAAGGAAGTGCTCGACAGCTGCCGCCGCAACGAGTCCATCTCCAAGCTGGTCAAGGGCTTTATGATCGAGTCTTACCTGGAGGACGGCAACCAGCCGGTCGACGGCGGCGTCTTTGGCAAGTCGATCACCGATCCGTGCCTGGGCTGGGAAAAGACCGACTACCTCATCCACGAGATCGCGGAACGTATTTAGTTACGCGGTTTTACCAAACCGCGTAACGGCTCGACGCTGCAAACCCGCCAGAACGGCAATCTGCCTTTCAGCTTCGACGGCATGACCAGAAGGTCAATGCCGCCTCGTTTCAAGGCACCTTGCTCGCTCTGGCGGGTTTTCGCTCATATGACCCAATCCGCTGTCAAGAGCCACAATGGCCCCGCCGACCGCTTGCAATCGGTCGGCGGGGCCTGCCGTTGAACCCGTCCCGGTCCGCCCCCGGCATG
>DBFRXD010000034.1:0-1691 GCA_048502435.1 Collinsella aerofaciens | reverse complement strand
AACGCCTGGTGCTATAGCTCCGACCGCTCGGCGCTGCAGGTGGGCATGATCGTGGCCGATTCCTCGCACAGCGGCACGGGTGCTCCGGGCCTTATCTACGGTCATGTGGGTATCTACGTTGGCGGCGGCATCGTTATGAGCAATGAGGGAGCCATTACGTCTAAGTCGCTTGATTCGTTTATTAGCTTCTATGGCACTGGCTCTGGCGTGCGTTGGGGCTGGCTTGGCGGTATTGCGCTGTCGTAGCTGCGGTTTGAAGTAAGTTGGTCCGTGGCTGCCCGAAAGGCATTAGGTTGCCTGCTCGGACAGTCCTGCTCGCACGGAGAGCACATTAAGTGCTCTCCGGCTCGTGCGGAACTCGCGATCAACCTAATGCCTTTCGGGCAGCCACGGACCTCTCGGGTCCAATACGTCACACACCGGACTGGTTTATCTGAATTAAAGAAAGTGAAGGCCCCTTTCGGGGCCTTCTTTTTATAAAAATTCGCCTACTCGGTGGACTTCGGGTTCTAGGTCTACGTTGAATTGGTCTTTGACGGTTGCCTGGATGTGGCGGATGAGTTCGTCGACATCGGCGGCGGTGGCGTGGTCGGCGTTGACGATGAAGCCGCAGTGCTTCTCGCTCACCTGCGCGCCGCCAACGGCGTGTCCTCGCAGGCCGGCATCCATGATGAGTTTGCCGGCAAAGTAACCCTCGGGGCGCTTGAAAGTGGAGCCGGCACTCGGCATGTCGAGCGGCTGCTTGTCCTCGCGGCGCTGGCGGTAGTCGTCCATGTCGGCCTTGATCATCGCGGCGTTGCCCGGGGCGAGATTGAAGGTGGCCGAAAGCACGATAAAGCCGTCATCGGCGATGCGGCTCTTTCGATAACCCAGGTTGAGCTCGTCGACATCGAACTCGATGATATTGCCGCTGCCGCGGGTGCCGTCGTCGAGCTGGCGAGCGGGTTTGTAGACGCGCACGGACTCCAGCACATCGGCCATGCAGGCACCGTAGGCACCGGCGTTCATGTAGCAGGCGCCGCCGACCGATCCGGGGATGCCCGAGATGGGCTCCATGCCGGTGAGACAGGCCTCGGCTGCCGCGGCTGCGACATCGGAAAGCAGCGCGCCGGCTGCCGCCGTGACGTGCGTGCCGTCGACGGTGATGTTGGAGAGACCTTCGCCCAGCGCCACGACGACGCCGCGGATGCCCTTGTCGCCGACGAGTAGGTCGGAGCCGTTGCCCACGATGGTGAGGGGCAGATTGCAGCGATAGCAGGTATCGAGCGTGGCGACGAGGCCCTGCTCGGTATCGGGCGTGACAAAGACGTCGGCCGGGCCGCCGATCTTAAACGTGGTGTGCTCGCGCATGGGCTCGCTCATCAGTACGTTGTCCTCGCCGGCAACGCCAGCAAGCGCGCACAGCAGGTCCTCGTTAAAAAAATCGTTTTCGTGCATACTAATAGCCGCCTTTTGGTGGTCGTTGTCATCAATCGATTGCAATATACCCCACCCGGACGGATTTGGTGCGCTGGCGGCGATAAAACAGCCGTCTACCGGATTGGTAAAG
Source organism: Collinsella aerofaciens (assembly GCA_048502435.1). GTDB lineage: Bacteria > Actinomycetota > Coriobacteriia > Coriobacteriales > Coriobacteriaceae > Collinsella > Collinsella aerofaciens_CL. Next base: position 142 of record DBFRXD010000034.1, on the reverse strand, counting down.
TGTTTATCACCGAGGTAGAGGGGTAGTCGCTATACTTTCAAGAGATTGCGCGTAAACCCGGAAGGAGCGAGATGGCCAACAAAGTCACCCTCAAGCAGATCGCCCAGGAGGTGGGGCTTTCCCCCTCGTCGGTCTCGCTTGT